>NZ_BBOX01000379.1 GCF_001553455.1 Streptomyces hygroscopicus subsp. hygroscopicus | reverse complement strand
CCCCGGCTCCGGCCGCCCCGGCCCCGACCCCGTGCCCGGCTCCGTAGCCCGGCCTCGGCTGCTCGGCCCCGTGCCCGGCCCCGTGCCCGGACCCGGCTCGGTAGCCCGGGCCTGGCCGCCCTGCCCCGCCCCCGTCAGCCCGGCCCCGGCCCCCCGTCAGCCCGGCCCCGGCTCCGTAGCCCCGACCCGGCCCCGTCAGCCCTGGTCGGCCCCGGGCCGGGACTCCGGTGGGGGCGCGGCTCGGGGCGCGGACAGCGGTCTGAGCTTCATCCAGAGCAGAAAGAGCAGGCCGACCCCGAGCATGCACCAGCCGGTCCAGAGGTTGATGTTGATGCCCGACGCCTTGCGCACATCCGCCTCCGAGGCCGTGAACCCGGCGATGACGACGATGATCCCGTAGATCACGAACAGTCCGCCGATGATGCGCCGCACATCGAACAGCCGGGCCGCGGTCGCCGACCGCTGCTCCAGCTCCTCGACCTCGTGCCGGTACTCGTACTCCTCACTCATGGCGCGGGCTCCTCGTTTCGGGAGAGGGTCACAGGGAGAACGGGATGTAGCACAGGGCCGCGAGGACCAGCGCGCTCCAGCCCAGCACGGCCGGACGGCGGTACCACGCCTCGTCACCCGGGGCCGGCGGCTCGGCCACGCCGGGCGCGGTGGTGCCGTAGACCAGACCGGCCAGCGACTCCGCCGGCTTGGGCCTGGTGAACGGGGTGACGGCGGTCATCACCACACCGCCGACCACGAACGCCACGATCGCGGAGACGAAGTTGGCGCCCTGGTCGGAGGGGATGGAGATGACCCCCGCCCGGTAGAACCAGAAGTAGTTGATCATCGCGGACACCGTGCCCAGGAGCAGCCCCCAGAACCCGGCCGGGGCGGTCGCCCGCCGCCAGAACATCCCGATGATGAAGACGCAGAACAGCGGCACGTTGAAGAACGAGAACAGCGTCTGCAGATAGTTCATGATGTTGCTGAACGAGGAGGCGATGAAGGCGGTCCCCATGCCGGCCAGCACGCCGACCGCCGTCACCACCCGCCCCGTCAGCAGGTAGTACCCGTCCGGCCGGCCCCTGCTGAGGTACGCCCGCCAGATGTCGTTGGTGAAGACCGTGTTGAAGGCCGACACATTGGCCGCCATGCCCGCCATGAAGGCAGCCAGCAGCCCGGTCACCGCCAGCCCCAGCACCCCGTTCGGCAGCAGCTCGCTCATCAGCAGCGGGATCGCGTCGTTGTACTGCAGACCGGACGTCGTGGAGCCGATCTTCGGATCGAGGACCAGGGCGATCAGCCCGGGGACCACCACGATCAGCGGAATGAACATCTTCGGGAACGCGGCGATCAGCGGGGTGCGCTGGGCGGCCGAGAGGTTCCGGGCCGACAGCGCGCGCTGTACCTCGGCGAAGTTGGTCGTCCAGTAGCCGAAGCTCAGGCAGAAGCCGAGGCCCAGCACGATGGTCAGCCAGTTGGCCCCCAGCGGGTTGGCGGAGCCGATGCCGGTGCCGCCCCAGGCGGAGACGAAGTTGTCGCCGTGGGAGGCCACGAGCGAGTCCTTGAGCCCGCCGAAGCCGCCGACCCGCCGGAGGCCGACGACGGTGAGCGGGATGAGGGCGGCCAGGATCACGAAGAACTGGAGCACCTCGTTGTAGATGGCCGAGGAGAGCCCGCCCAGGGTGATGTACACCAGCACGAAGAGCCCCGCGACGACGATGGCCACCCACTGCGGCCAGCCCAGCAGCGCCTCCACCACGATCGCCATCGCGTACAGGTTCACCCCCGCGATCAGCACGGAGGCGATCGAGAAGATGACCGAGCTGAGCACGTGCGAGGCCGGTCCGTAGCGGTGCAGCAGGAACTCGGGGACGGAGCGTACCTTGGAGCCGTAGTAGAAGGGCATCATCACCAGGCCGAGGAAGACCATGGCCGGAATGGCGCCGACCCAGTACCAGTGCACGGTGTACACCCCGTACTGCGCGCCGTTGGCGGCCATGCCCAGGATCTCCAGGGCGCCCAGATTGGCGGCGACGAAGGCCAGACCGGTGACCCACGCGGGCAGCGACCGGCCGGAGAGAAAGAAGTCGAGGCTGGTCTTGACGCTCGCTCTGGCGGCGAATCCCACGCCGAGGACGACGGCGAAGTAGAGGACCAGGATCGTGTAGTCGAGCGCGTTGGTGGGGAGCCGGAGCCCCGCTGCCAGACAGTGCATGGTGACTCGCCTCATCGCCGGAACGGAATGCACTGGAAACGTGCGGTGAAGGTATCCGAATTCTCCCGGTTTGTCCGAGCGGCTTCACCGTGCATTGACGGGGCTGTTGGCTTGTGGTTCATTATGTTGAGTTGTGTTGGGTACGCAAGGCAGGAGCTGCGGAGTGAAGAAGACGGCGACGCGGCTCGCGGACGGACGCGAGCTGATCTACTACGACGCACGCGACGACGCGGTGCGCGACGCCGTCGACCAGCGGCCGCTCGACCCCATCGCGACCCGCTCGGAGATCCGGCACGACCGCCTCCTCGGCGACCGGGTGGCGATCGCCTCCCACCGCCAGGCCCGCACCTACCACCCGCCGGCCGACGAATGCCCGCTGTGCCCCTCCCGCGAGGGGCGGCACAGCGAGATCCCCGCCCCCGACTACGACGTCGTGGTCTTCGAGAACCGCTTCCCGTCGCTGGCCGGGGACTCGGGCCGGTGCGAGGTGGTGTGCTTCACCTCCGACCACCACGCCTCCTTCGCCGACCTCGACGCCGGACAGGCCGCCCTGGTGCTCGAGGCGTGGACCGACCGCACCGCGGAGCTGGCCCAGCACCCCTCCGTCGAGCAGGTCTTCTGCTTCGAGAACCGGGGCAAGGAGATCGGTGTCACCCTCGGCCATCCGCACGGCCAGATCTACGGCTATCCCTTCGTGACCCCGCGTACGCGGCTGATGCTCCGCTCGCTCGCCGAGCACCGCGAGACCACCGGCCGCAACCTGTTCGACGACGTGGTCGCCGACGAGCTGGCCGACGGGCGCCGCGTGGTGCTCGACGGAGAGCACTGGACCGCGTTCGTCCCCTACGCCGCCCACTGGCCGTACGAGGTGCACCTCTACCCCAAGCGGCGGGTCCCGGACCTGCCGGCGCTGGACGAGGCCGCGCGCACAGAGTTCCCACAGATGTATCTGGAACTCTTGAAGCGCTTCGACCGGATCTTCGACGGGACGGACGGTGCGAACGGCACCGCGGGCGAGGGGCCCACGCCGTACATCGCCGCCTGGCACCAGGCGCCGTACCGCATGGCCGACCGCGGTGAATTCGCCCTCCACCTCGAGCTTTTCACCATCCGCCGCACTTCCGGCAAGCTGAAGTTTCTCGCGGGTTCCGAATCCGGCATGAATGTGTTCATCAACGATGTGCCGCCGGAGGCCGCGGCCGAGCGACTGCGAGAGGTAGCGAGCAAGTGAGTACTGCGCAGCAGAGGAAGTACCTGGTCACCGGCGGTGCGGGCTATGTCGGCAGCGTGGTCGCGGCGCATCTGCTCGAAGCCGGACACCGGGTGACGGTGCTGGACGACCTGTCCACCGGACACCGCGCCGGGGTCCCCCGGGGCGCGGAGTTCATCGAGGGCCGCATCCAGGACGCCGCCAAGTGGCTCGACCCCAGCTATGACGGAGTGCTGCACTTCGCGGCCTTCTCCCAGGTCGGCGAGTCCGTCGTCAATCCCGAGAAGTACTGGGTCAACAATGTGGGCGGCACCACCGAGCTGCTCGCCGCGATGCGCGACGCCGGGGTGCGCACCCTGGTCTTCTCCTCCACCGCCGCCACCTACGGCGAACCCGACCAGGTCCCCATCACCGAGGACCTCCCCACCGCGCCCACCAACCCCTACGGCGCCAGCAAACTGGCCGTCGACCACATGATCAGCGGCGAATGCGCCGCCCACGGCCTGGCCGCGGTCTCCCTGCGCTACTTCAACGTCGCGGGCGCCTACGGGGCCCACGGCGAGCGCCACGACCCCGAGTCCCACCTCATCCCCCTGGTCCTCCAGGTCGCCCAGGGCCGCCGCGAGGCCATCTCCGTCTACGGCGACGACTACCCCACCCCCGACGGCACCTGCGTCCGCGACTACATCCACGTCGCCGACCTCGCCGAGGCCCATCTGCTCGCCCTGGACGCCGCCCTCCCCGGAGGCGCCGCGGACCGCGGGGTCCGCCCCGGCGAGCACCTCATCTGCAACCTCGGCAACGGAAACGGCTTCTCCGTCCGCGAGGTCATCGAAACGGTGCGCCAGGTCACCGGCCACCCCATCCCCGAGATCGCCGCGCCGCGCCGCGGCGGCGACCCGGCGGTCCTGGTGGCCTCCGCCGAGCGCGCCAAGGAGCGCCTGGGCTGGCGCCCGACCCGCGCCGACCTGGCCGGGATCGTCGCGGACGCGTGGAAGTTCGCCGAGGCGCGGCGGAGGGAGAGCGAGTGAACGACACACAAGGGCACGGCCCGGAGCGTACGGCGGAGGCGTTCCGCGAGGTGTTC
Organism: Streptomyces hygroscopicus subsp. hygroscopicus; assembly: GCF_001553455.1. Taxonomy (GTDB): domain Bacteria; phylum Actinomycetota; class Actinomycetes; order Streptomycetales; family Streptomycetaceae; genus Streptomyces; species Streptomyces hygroscopicus. The sequence goes on along the minus strand of NZ_BBOX01000379.1, from coordinate 18,388 downwards.
GGCCATGCGCCCGCGGGGGTGTGGGCGGCGCCGGGGCGGGTCAACCTGATCGGCGAGCACACCGACTACAACGACGGCTTCGTGATGCCGCTGGCGCTGCCGCACACCTGTCTGGCCGCGGTCTCCCCGCGCTCCGACGGCGTGCTCCGGGTGCACTCGGGGGACGCCCCGGGCGGCGCCGTCGAACTGCGCGTCGCCGACCTCGTCCCGGTCGGGGCGGGCGGTGACCGCGGCGGATGGGCGGCGTACCCGGCGGGCGTCGTATGGGCGCTCGCCGAGGCCGGGCTGCTGCCCGGCCCCTCCGCCGGCCGCGCGCCCGGTGCCGACCTGCACTTCGAGTCCACCGTGCCCACCGGCGCCGGGCTGTCGTCGTCCGCCGCGCTGGAGGTGGTCACGGCCACCGCGCTGAACGATCTGTACGGACTGGGGATCGCCCCGCAGCGCATCGCCCGGCTGTGCCAGCGCGCGGAGAACGCCTTCGTGGGCGTGCCCTGCGGGATCATGGACCAGACGGCGTCGGCGTGCTGTACCGAGGGGCACGCCCTCTTCCTCGACGCCCGCGACCTCACCCAGCGCCAGGTGCCGTTCGACCTGGCGGCCGAGGGGCTGCGGCTGCTGGTCGTGGACACACGGGTCAAGCACGAGCTGGGCGACGGCGCCTATGCGAACCGCCGCGCCTCCTGCGAGGCGGCCGCGCGGGCGCTGGGGGTGCGGGCGCTGCGCGATGTGCCCTTCGGGGAGCTGGACGCGACGCTCGCCGAGCTGGAGCGGCTGGGCTGCGACGAGACCACCCGGCGGCGGGTCCGCCATGTGGTGACCGAGGACCGCAGGGTGGAGGAGGTCATCGAGCGGCTCGACGCGGGGGACACCCGGTCGATCGGGCCGGTGCTGACCGCCGGGCACGCCTCCTGCCGCGACGACTTCGAGGTCTCCTGCGCCGAGCTCGACCTGGTGGTGGAGACGGCGAACGCAGCGGGTGCGCTCGGCGCGCGGATGACCGGCGGCGGTTTCGGCGGCTCGGCCATCGTGCTGGTGGAGGAGTCGGACGCGGAGGCGGTGAGCAAGGCGGTGACCGAGGCGTTCGACGCGGCCGGCCACCGGGCCCCGCGGATCTTCCCGGCGGTGCCCAGCGCGGGGGCGCGACGGCTCTGACGCGACGCCCCCTCCCGGCGTCTTGATCGTTCTCGGCTAATTTCTGTCCCCCTTGGACCCATGACTCCTCAAGAGCGAACAGGAAACCCATAGTGAACAACCGAGAACGGTCAGTTTCGTCAAACGGCTTCAGATATGGGACCACGGCCTTACTCTGAGTACAGCGTCGGTGGGGGCCGACGCTGATCAGGGGGCGAGACAGTCAGGTACGACGCCCGGGGTGGGGTAGCAATCACAGCACGGCGGCGGCCGTGCGGGTTGCGGTGACCTCTCGCCGGGCGCCGTACCGCACTGTTTCTCGGTGTATCCGGGGTTTTCATCCGGCGACGTGGGGGGTTGTCCGTGGCACGTGTTCGGGTTCTCGTGGTCGATGACCATCGTATTTTCGCCGAGTCACTGGCCGCCGCCCTCGCGGCGGAACAGGACGTGGACGTGGCGGCGGCCGGAAGCGGCCCGGCGGCGCTGCGCTGTCTGGAGCGCGGAGCGGCGGAGGGCCGCCGCTTCGACGTGTCGCTGATCGACGCCGATCTGGGCACCGCCGCCGACGGCGTGGGGCCACCGTTCCCGGTGCCCGCCGAGATCGCCCACGGCGGGGCGAACGGCACACCGCACACCGGCATCCACGGCGGGGTGCACGGCGGCCCCGCCCGCGCGGTGAACGGCCGCGCGGCCGACGGCATCTCACTGGTCGGCGCGGTCCGCTCCGCCCAGCCGGGCGTGCGCACCGTGGTGCTGGCCGAGCGGGACGACCCGCGCCGCGCGGCGGCGGCGCTGCAGGCCGGGGCGTCCGGCTGGGTCGCCAAGGACTGCTCACTGGTCCGGCTGCTCGCGGTCATCCGGGGGGTGCTCAGGGACGAGACCCATCTGCCGCCCGCCCTGCTCACCGGCGTACTGCGGGAGTTGACGGCCGCCCGTAAGCACCGCACCGAAAGCGAGCGCCTGGTCGAGTCGCTGACGCCGCGTGAGCGGGAGGTGCTGCGCTGCATGGTGGCCGGGCTCGGCCGCAAGGCCGTCGCCGAGCGGCTCTTCCTCTCCCCGCACACCGTCCGCACCCATATGCAGAACGTGCTGGGCAAGCTGGGCGTGCACTCCACACTGGCGGCCGTGGCGCTGGCCCGGCGCGCCGGAGTGGGCCCGGTCGACCTAGCCGGGGAGATTGTCGAACGGGGCGGTCAGCTGGCGTAGCAGCGCGGCCAGCTCGGCGCGCTGGGCCTGGGAGAGCTCGGCCAGGATGGCGTGCTCATGATCCAGCAGCCCGGCCAGTGCCTGATCGGCGCGGTCCCGCCCCTCGGCGGTCAGCCGGACCAGCACACCTCGCCGGTCACTCGGGTCGGGCCCCCGCTCGACCAGCCCCTTCTTGGCGAGCCGGTCGATGCGGTTGGTCATGGTGCCCGAGGTGACCAGGGTCTGGGTCAGCAGCTGCCCGGGGGAGAGCTGATACGGGGGCCCGGCCCGGCGCAGCGAGGTCAGGACATCGAACTCCCAGGGCTCCAGATTGTGCTCGGCGAAGGCGATCCGCCGGGCCCGGTCGAGATGGCGGGCGAGCCGGCTCACCCGGCTGAGCACTTCCAGCGGCTCCACATCGAGGTCGGGGCGTTCCCGCCGCCACGCCGCGACCAGCCGATCGACCTCGTCCTCCATGGCGATCAGTGTAGTGGGTCTGTCGACATGAAGTCTCTTGACGTCAAGAGATACCGTGGGGCACGGTAAGCGGCAGGGCGCGCATCGCGGCGCCCAGCACCGACCCGTACCCACAGGGGGACCACCATGACCACCGCGCCCAACTGGGACCCTCAGCAGTATCTGCGCCACGCCGGCTACCGCACCCGCCCCTTCCTCGACCTCCTCGCCCGCGTCCCCGACCTGCCCACCGGGCCCGGCCGCCCGCCCTGCATCGCCGACCTGGGCTGCGGCCCTGGCAACGTCACCGTCCTGCTCTTCGACCGCTGGCCCGGCGCCCAGGTCACCGGCCTGGACAACTCCGCCGAGATGCTCGCCGAGGCCCAGCCCCTCGCGGGCCCCACCACCGGCGGCGGCCGCCTCGACTTCCGCCCCGCCGACCTGCGGAACTGGACGCCGGAGGAGCCCTACGACCTGATCGTCTCCAACGCCGCCCTCCAGTGGGTCCCCGGCCACGCCGACTCCCTCGGCGCCTGGGTGGCCGGCCTGCGCCCCGGCGGCACCCTCGCCTTCCAGGTCCCCAGCAACTTCACCGCCCCCAGCCACACCCTGCTGCGCGAACTGTGCGAGGCGCCGGAGTGGCGCGACCGCCTCGCCGCCCTCCTCCGCGACCCCGCCGCCTCCCTGGAGCCGACCGACTACCTGGAGCGCCTGGCTGCACTCGGCTGCGAGGTGGACGCCTGGGAGACCACCTATGTGCAGATCCTGACCGGCCCCGACCCCGTCCTCGACTGGACCAAGGGCACCGCCCTGCGCCCGATCCTGACCGCCCTCGCCGACGACCCGCCCGCCCGCGACCGCTTCCTGACCGCCTACGCCGCCCTCCTCCGCGACGCCTACCCCTCCGCCCCCTACGGCACGGCCTTCCCCTTCCGCCGCATCTTCGTCGTGGCCCGCAAGCCGCAGGGCTGACCGCGGCTTCCGGGCGCCGCCTGGGTCCGATCGGGTGATTTCACCCGATCGGATGATCGGTTCGAAGTTTGCCGTGATGGATGGTCTCGGACGCATAGCGTCACGGTGTCGCTTGTGCCGCAGTGGCGCCGGCGCCCAGACTGATGGAGGAGGTGCTTCACGATGACCGCTCTCGCGCACGAGCCGTGCCCCGCCGTGGATGAAGGCATGTCCTCGGCCGCCGGACATGAGGCCGTGGCCCTGGACGAGGTGCTGTGGCAGGCGTGGAAGGCCATGGAACTCCCCGAGGGCTACCGGGCCGAGATCGTCGAGGAGTTCATCGAGGTGTCGCCCACCGGCCGTCGCCGTCATACCGTGCTCATCAACCGCCTCCGCCGGGCCCTGGAGACCCATCTCGCGGACGGCGATCACGCCGCGTACCAGGACGGCAATCTCATCCACCGCCACAAAGTGTGGATCCCCGACCTCTTCATCGCCCCCGAAGACCTGGACGAGATCCCCGACGAAGAGGACCTCGGAGTGGACGCGAGCGGCGTCCAGGCCGTTTTCGAGGTGGTCTCGCCCGGCCGGGAAGCCCAGTTGCGCGACCGGGAGCGCAATCGCCGGGCCTACGCCCGCGCGGGCATCCCGCTCTACGTCCTGATCGACGACTTCGACGGCGACGGCACGGTCGTCATCCTCACCGCACCCAACCCCGGCAAGGCCGTCTACGCCGACGAGCACCGCGTGCCCTACGGCACCGACGCCGTCATCCCCGACGGTCCGGCGAAGGGGTTCGTCATCGGGGACGCGATCGTCAGGCAGTGACGGCCAGGTCATGACGGCCAGGTCATGACGGCCAGGTCATGACGGTCAGGCGCGCCCCGGTGCGGGCCGGCACCCGGACGCGGCCGAGTGAGAGCGGCCGGCGCACATCGCGAGCCGGGCGCGTACGAGGCGGGTACGGGCCGTGCCGCAATGCCTCCGCAGCGCTCCCCTGAACCGGTGTGTCATGAGACCGTGGACACGCCGGACACCACAGGCGGTGGCCACGTTCTCGGGGGAGAGCCATGAGCAGCGCATCGGACGGGCTGGATCCGGGCACAGGCGGGGGCAGCGAGGAGCAGCGGCAGCGCGGCATCTGGATCCTGCTGGCCGCCGCCCTCGCGTTCGCCGTGCTCGTGCTGCCGCAGGTGGCCGAGGGGGACGACACGACCTCCTTCGCGGGCAGCGCCCTGCCGGCCGGCGGAGCCTCGCGCCCGCCGACGAGCCCCGGCGGCCTCCCCGGCGTAACCCCCACGGGCCTCCCCAGCGCCTCGCTGCCCGGCTACGGCTCCGGAGACGGCGGGGGAGGGGCGCGGCCGACCGAGCCCCAGGCGCCCGCCACGCCCACCCCGGCGCCGGACCCCACCGAGGAGGCGTACCGGGCGGTGCGCCCCGGGGACTGCCTCGCCGTCTACGACACCGGGTACGGCGACTACAACACCAGGATGCCCGTCCCGGTCGACTGCGGCGCCGGAAGGGCGTTCATGTGGGTGAGCGCGGTGCGCGGCAGCGGCGCGGCCTGTCCGCAGGGCCCGGGGCAGAACTACCTGTCGTACACCTCGCGCGGGCGGACCACCGCCCTGTGCCTGACCCGCCAGTACAAGGCGGGGTACTGCCTGCTGGCCGAGCAGACGGGCAGCGGGCGGCAGGCGCGGATGAACGCCGGGCTGATGACCGTGGTGGACTGCGAGGCGAAGCGGGTCCCGGCCCGGTACAACCGGATCCTGCACATCACCGGCGTCTACCAGGCCCCGGCGAACGCCTCCGCGGCGAACTGCGCCCGGGTCCGGGGCGACCGTACGTCCTACTGGTCGTGGCTGGTGAACGGCGGCCGGACACTGCTGTGCACCATGGTGTACCAGGGCTGACCGCTCAGCGGGTGGCCACGTTCACCAGGCCCCCGCTCAGCGCCAGCAGCACCAGGGCGCCGGCCCCCGGGGCGGCCAGATACGGCAGCAGGGCCAGCGTGGCCAGCAGGCAGTAGGCGGCGGCCACCCAGGACAGCAGCCGCTGGGGCTCCTCCGGCCCGTAGCGGTTGAGCCGCACGACGAGCGCCATGAACACGGCCGCCCACAGGGCGGCCCGCGGCTCACCGAAGGAGACCGTGTCGTACAGGTCCACGGCGGGCTTGTACCAGTCCGTGTCGGCCAGCGAGGCCGCGAACTCGATCATGTCCTTCAGATAGGCGTGCGACGCGAAGGCCGTCGCGTCCTTCAGATCGGCGCGCACCCACTCGGTGACAACCAGCATCATCAGGCCGAGCGCATGGCAGACGCCCGGCCCCACGGCCACCGCCTGCCGCCGCGCCTCGGACCGCTCCCCCGTACTCATGTCCCGAAGTCCCCCTCCCCGTGGCCCCCATCATCCCCGCGAGGGGGACGCGCGGACCAGCCCCCGGACGCGCGGACCGGTCCCGGGACATCAGGATGTGCGGCCCCGCAGCAGGACGTGCGGTGCCCCGGCAGCCGGACGTGCGGTGGCCCGGCGGTCAGGACTTGCGGTGGCCGATCAGCCGCGGCTTCTGCTCCAGCCCGTCCAGACCGTGCCAGGCCAGATTCACCAGATGCGCCGCGACCTCGGCCTTCTTCGGCTTGCGGACGTCCAGCCACCACTGGCCGGTCAGCGCCACCATGCCCACCAGCGCCTGCGCGTACAGCGGGGCGAGCTTGGCGTCGAAACCGCGGGCCTTGAACTCCAGGCCCAGAATGTCCTCCACCTGGGTGGCGATATCGCTGATCAGCGAGGCGAAGGTGCCCGTCGACTGGGCGACCGGCGAATCACGGACCAGGATCCGGAACCCGTCCGTGTACTCCTCGATGTAGTCCAGCAGGGCGAAGGTGGCCTGCTCGCACAGCTCCCGCGGATGGCCCGCGGTCAACGACGTGGTCACCATGTCCAGCATCCGCCGCATCTCCCGGTCCACCACGACCGCGTACAGCCCCTCCTTGCCGCCGAAGTGCTCGTACACCACCGGCTTGGACACCCCGGCCTTCGCCGCGATCTCCTCCACCGAGGTGCCCTCGAAGCCACGCTCGGCGAAGAGCGTGCGACCGATGTCCAGCAGCTGCTCCCGGCGCTCCTTGCCGGTCATCCGGACCCGGCGCGGCCGCCGGGCCCCCGAACCGGAGGACCGGCCGGCCCGGACCGGCCGGTCCTTCTCACCGCTGGTATCACTGTCGGTCGCCACGCCCCCATCATGCCGCTCCGGCGGACTCCCCTTGACGGCGGGCTTCGATACGCGCCTGGCTCGGCCACCGGACGTCATACGCCCAGCCCGCCTTCTCGAACCAGCGGATGAGCCGGGCGCTGGAGTCCAGCTGCCCCTTCATCACCCCGTGCCGGGCACAGGTCGGGTCCGCGTGGTGCAGGTTGTGCCAGGACTCGCCGCACGAGAGGACCGCCAGCCACCACACGTTCCCGGAGCGGTCCCGCGACTTGAACGGGCGCTTGCCGACCGCGTGGCAGATCGAGTTGATCGACCAGGTCACATGGTGCAGCAGGGCCACCCGGACGAGGGACCCCCAGAAGAAGGCGGTCGCCGCGCCCTGCCAGGACCAGGTCACCAGTCCGCCGATCAGCGCCGGCAGCAGCAGCGAGACCACCGTCCACACCACGAACTGCCGGGAAATCGCCCGGGTGGCGCCGTCCTTGATCAGATCCGGTGCGTACTTCTCCTGCGGCGTCTGCTCCTCATCGAACATCCAGCCGATATGCGCCCACCACAACCCCTTCATCAGGGCCGGAACGGTCTCGCCGTACCGCCACGGGGAGTGCGGGTCGCCCTCCGCGTCGGAGAACTTGTGGTGCTTGCGGTGGTCGGCCACCCAGCGGACCAGCGGCCCCTCCACGGCCAGCGACCCCGCGATCGCCAACGCGATCCGCAGCGGCCGTTTCGCCTTGAACGAGCCATGGGTGAAGTAGCGGTGGAAGCCGATCGTGATGCCGTGGCAGCCGATGAAGTACATCGCCACCAGCAGCGCCAGATCCAGCCAGCTCACCCCCCAACCCCAGGCCAGGGGGATCGCCGCGACCAGCGCGACGAAGGGGACGGTGATGAAGAGCAGAAGGGTGATCTGTTCGATCGAGCGCTTGCTGTCCCCGCCGAGCGTGGCGGAGGGGAGCGGGGCCTCCTGGGCCTTCGGCGTGTCGTTTACCACGTCGGGGCTTGCAGTCATGGGATCCCTCGTGGGGCTCGGGGGCATGGCTACGGTTGCGTAACCTACGGCGACGTAAGTATGGCAGGGCCGTGAAGCAGGGCAACAGGGCTCTGGTTTCCCCCAGGGCCGTGCCGCCTATCCTGGAGGGCGTCGGACAGCGCGGTCCGCACATGGCCGAAAGCACCGGGTCAGCGGCCCGCGGCAGCCGCCGCACAGCCCTGATGCCGCGCTTCGAACCCCGTTCACTGCAAGGAGCCCGCACCTGTGAGCAGTGCCGACCACACCAACGCCGCCCTGCGTGCCGACATCCGCCGTCTGGGCGATCTGCTCGGCGAGACCCTCGTCCGCCAGGAGGGACCCGACCTCCTCGAACTCGTCGAGCGCGTCCGCGCCCTCACCCGCAGTGACGGCGAGGCCGCCGCCGAGCTGCTCGGCTCCACCGACCTCGAGACCGCCGCCAAGCTCGTACGCGCGTTCTCCACCTACTTCCACCTGGCGAACGTCACCGAACAGGTGCACCGCGGCCGCGAGCTCCGCGCCCGCCGCGCCGCCGAGGGCGGCATCCTCACCCGCACGGTCGACCAGCTCAAGGACGCCGACCCCGAGCACCTCCGGCAGACCGTCGCCAACCTCGGCGTCCGCCCCGTCTTCACCGCCCACCCCACCGAGGCCGCCCGCCGCACCGTCCTCACCAAGCTCCGCCGCATCGCCGAGCTGCTCGACACCCTCGCCGTCGGCGGCGACGCCCGCCGCGCCGACCTGCGGCTCGCCGAGAACATCGACCTCCTGTGGCAGACCGACGAACTGCGCGTCGCCCGCCCCGAACCCGCCGACGAAGCCCGCAACGCCATCTACTACCTCGACGAACTGCACGCGGGCGCCGTCGGCGACCTCCTCGAGGACCTCACCGCCGAACTCGAACGCGTCGGCGCCCCGCTGCCCGCCACCACCCGCCCCCTCACCTTCGGCACCTGGATCGGCGGCGACCGCGACGGCAACCCCAACGTCACCCCCGAGGTCACCCGCGACGTCCTGATCCTCCAGCACGAGCACGGCATCACCGACGCGCTGAAGATCATCGACGACCTGCGCGCCGCCCTCTCCAGCTCCATCCGCAACACCGGAGCCTCCGAGGAACTCCTCGCCTCCCTCCAGCGCGACCTCGAACTGCTGCCCGAGATCAGCCCCCGCTACAAGCGGCTCAACGCCGAAGAGCCCTACCGGCTCAAGGCCACCTGCATGCGGCAGAAGCTCATCAACACCCGCGAACGGCTCGCCGGCGACACCCCCCACCAGCCCGGCCGCGACTACCTCGGCTCCGCCGAACTCCTCGCCGACCTCCAGCTCATCCAGGACTCCCTGCGCGCCCACCGCGGCCAGCTCATCGCCGACGGCCGCCTCGAACGCGCCATCCGCACCCTCGCCACCTTCGGCCTCCAGCTCGCCACCATGGACGTCCGCGAACACGCCGACGCCCACCACCACGCGCTCGGCCAGCTCTTCGACCGGCTCGGCGAGGAATCCTGGCGCTACGCCGACATGCCGCGCGACTACCGCCGCAAGCTGCTCGCCAAGGAACTCCGCTCCCGGCGCCCCCTCGCCCCCACCCCGGCGCCCCTCGACGCCGCCGGCGCCAAGACCCTCGGCGTCTTCCACACCATCCGCGAATCCTTCGAGCGCTTCGGCCCCGAAATCGTCGAGTCCTACATCATCTCCATGTGCCAGGGCTCCGACGACGTCTTCGCCGCCGCCGTCCTCGCCCGCGAGGCCGGCCTGATCGACCTCCACGCCGGCTGGGCCAAGATCGGCATCGTCCCGCTGCTGGAAACCACCGAAGAACTCAAGATCGCCGACAAGCTCCTCGACGAGATGCTCGCCGACCCCTCCTACCGGCGGCTCGTCGCCCTCCGCGGCGACGTCCAGGAGGTCATGCTCGGCTACTCCGACTCCTCCAAGTTCGGCGGCATCACCACCTCCCAGTGGGAAATCCACCGCGCCCAGCGGCTGCTCCGCGACGTCGCCCACCGGCACGGCGTACGACTGCGGCTCTTCCACGGCCGCGGCGGCACCGTCGGCCGCGGCGGCGGCCCCACCCACGACGCCATCCTCGCCCAGCCCTGGGGCACCCTCGAAGGCGAGATCAAGGTCACCGAACAGGGCGAGGTCATCTCCGACAAGTACCTGGTGCCCTCACTCGCCCGCGAAAACCTCGAACTCACCGTCGCCGCCACCCTCCAGGCATCCGCCCTGCACACCGCGCCCCGCCAGTCCGACGAGGCGCTCGCCCGCTGGGACGCGGCCATGGAAACCGTCTCCGACGCCGCCCACAACGCCTACCGCGCACTCGTCGACGACCCCGACCTGCCCGCCTACTTCTTCGCCTCCACCCCCGTCGACCAACTCGCCGAACTCCACCTCGGCTCCCGGCCCTCCCGCCGCCCCGACTCCGGCGCCGGCCTCGACGGACTGCGCGCGATCCCCTGGGTGTTCGGCTGGACCCAGTCCCGGCAGATCGTCCCCGGCTGGTTCGGCGTCGGCTCCGGCCTCAAGGCCGCCCGCGACGCCGGACTCGACGGCGTCCTCGACGAAATGCACCAGCACTGGCATTTCTTCCGCAACTTCCTCTCCAACGTCGAGATGACGCTGGCCAAGACGGACCTGCGGATCGCCCGGCACTACGTCGACACCCTGGTACCCGACGAGCTGAAGCACGTCTTCGACGTCATCCAGCGCGAGCACGAACTGACGGTGCGAGAGGTCCTGCGCATCACCGGTGAGCGCGAACTCCTCGACCACAACCCGGTCCTGAAGCAGACCTTCCACGTCCGGGACGCCTACCTCGACCCGATCTCCTACCTCCAGGTGACCCTGCTCCACCGCCAGCGCACCGCACGCGAACGCGGCGAGGAGCCCGACCCGCTGCTCGCCCGTGCCCTCCTCCTCACGGTCAACGGCGTCGCCGCGGGCCTGCGCAACACGGGCTGACCACGGCGCGACACGGGGTGGGGCCCCGCGGGAGCGGGGCCCCACCCCGTGCGGGGGTGCGCGGTTCGTCATGCGGGGGCTGAGCCCCCACACCCCCCGCTCCGCCGCTGCCCGTGCCCGGGTCCGGCCACCCACGACGGCGGGACGGCGCCGGAGCAGAGGGGAACCCGGACCGCGGGGGCGCCGGGCCACCGCTACACCGTCAACGTGGCGCTACACCGTCAACGTGGCGAAGGACGCCCCCACCAGCACCGCGCCCAACAGCCCCATGCTCCAGCCGGTACGGCGCATCCCGAGGCCACCCGCGACGACCAGGGACCCGAGCAGCAGAGAACCGCCGAACGGAACCCAGGCGTGCAGGATCCCGGCGGCACCCGTGCGGACGGCATGGTCCGTACCCGGCTTGAGGGCCACCGGCACCCGGTCGCCCGTCCCGTCCGTGACCGCCTCGTCGATCCGCACCCGGCCATGCGCCTCACCGCCCGCGCGGGCCGGGCTGAACGAGCCCGTGCACCACTCGTCATCACAGTCGGAAACCGTGACCGTGCCGCGCTCCAGCCCCTTGGTGAGCATCGTCGGCTTCGCGTCCCCCCACGAGGACCACACCCCGGCGACCAGGATCAGCAGCGCGATGAGCGCCATCGCCGCGTTCTTCGCCAGCAACAAAAGCCCGTACGCGCTCTCGCCCGCCCGCCGCGTACGGCTGCGCTTGGTCACACCGGTGAAAGCCATGGCGGCGATCCTCGCCATCCCCCGCCCCCCGGTCAACCTACCGGCGAACAAACGGGCGAACGGCGTCTTTCAGGAGTTGTAGGTACCCTGCGCGCGCTCCAGCCCGTCCACGATGAGCGTCTCCACCGCGTCCGCCGCACGGTCCACGAAGTACGCCAACTCCTTGCGCTCCGCAGCGGAAAAGTCCTTCAGCACGAACGCCGCGACATCCATCCGGCCCGGCGGACGACCGATTCCGAACCGCACCCGGCAGTAGTCCGCCCCCAGCGACTTGGTGATCGACTTCAGCCCGTTGTGGCCATTGTCACCCCCGCCGATCTTCAACCGCAGCGCGCCGTAGTCGATGTCCAATTCATCATGAACCGCCACCACATGACCCACCGGCACCTTGTAGAAATCACGCAGCGCCGTGACCGGACCACCCGACAGGTTCATGAACGACATCGGCTTGGCGACGACGACCCGGCGGCTCAGCGGACCCGGCGGACCCACCCGGCCCTCGACGACCTGGGCCCGCGACCGGTGCGCCTTGAAACGGGCACCCATGCGCTCCGCCAGCAGATCGGCCACCATGAAGCCGACGTTGTGACGGTTGCCCGCGTACTCGCCCCCGGGGTTGCCGAGGCCCACCACAAGCCAAGGGCTGGTGTCATCCGTCATCTGGATGTCTCTCCTTGAGGACGGCCGCCGCCCCGCCAGCGGCCACCGGCGTCGTACCGACAACGAACACGACGGCGGCGGCCGGGGCGGGACGGCGGCCGGGGAAGCGGAACGGGAAGGGCCGGAGCTTACGCCTCGGCGCCCTCGCCCTCGGCGCCCTCCTCGGCAGCGGCCTCGGCCTGGGCGGCGACCACGTGGAGCACCGGAGCGTCCTCCTCGACGGCCAGCACGGTGCCCGCCGGAAGCGCGATGTCCTTGGCGTGGATGGTGGCACCCGCCTCCAGGCCCTCGATGGACACGGTGACCGACTCCGGGATGTGGGTCGCCTCGGCCTCGACCGGCAGCGCGTTCAGCACGTGCTCAAGCAGGTTGCCGCCCGGCGCCAGGTCACCCTCGGTGAGGACCGGCACCTCGACGGTGACCTTCTCGCCCTTCTGTACCAGCAGCAGGTCGATGTGCTCCAGCACGCCGATCTTGATCGGGTGACGCTGCACGGCCTTCGGGATGACCAGCTCGCTCTTGCCGCCCTCGATGTCCAGGCGGATCAGCACGTTCGGCGTCTTCAGCGCCATCAGCAGGTCATGCGCCGGAAGGGTGATGTGCAGCGGCTCCGCGCCGTGGCCGTACACCACACCGGGCACACGGTCGGCCGCACGGGCCCGGCGAGCCGCGCCCTTGCCGAACTCGGTACGGGGCTGAGCGGGGATCTTGACCTCGGCCATGGGGCACTCCTCGTAGATCATTTACGGTGTGTGGGCGTCACCCGGCCCACGACAGACCAGCTACGAAGAGCGCGTCGATAACGGAGCGCCGCGATACGGACGCGGCCTCCCTCGCCGAGCAACCCAACGATTCTACCAACGGCTGAGGCCACCCCCTCACGGGAGTGGCCTCAGAACAAACCGGACGACGCTAAGCCGCTCACGCGTGCTCCTCGAACAGGCTGGTCACCGAGCCGTCCTCGAAGACCTCCTGCACCGCACGGGCGATCGTCGGCGCCATCGACAACACCGTCACCTTGTCCAGCTCCACCTCGCTCGGCGTCGGCAACGTGTTGGTGAAGACGAACTCACTGACCTTGGAATTCTTCAGCCGGTCCGCCGCCGGACCCGACAGCACACCGTGCGTCGCGGTCACGATCACATCCTCCGCGCCATTCGCGAACAGCGCGTCCGCCGCCGCGCAAATGGTGCCACCAGTGTCGATCATGTCGTCGACCAGCACACACACCCGGCCCCGCACATCACCGACCACCTCATGGACGGTGACCTGATTGGCCACATCCGGATCCCGCCGCTTGTGCACGATCGCCAGCGGCGCGCCCAGCCGGTCGCACCAGCGGTCCGCGACCCGCACCCGGCCGGCGTCCGGCGACACCACGGTGAGCTTGGACCGGTCGACCTTCGCACCCACGTAGTCGGCGAGCACCGGCAGCGCGAACAGATGGTCCACCGGACCGTCGAAGAAACCCTGGATCTGGTCGGTGTGCAGATCGACCGTGAGAATCCGGTCGGCACCCGCCGTCTTGAACATGTCCGCGATCAGCCGGGCCGAGATCGGCTCACGGCCACGGTGCTTCTTGTCCTGACGGGCATAGCCGTAGAACGGAACGATCACCGTGATCGAGCGCGCGGAGGCCCGCTTCAGCGCGTCGATCATGATGAGCTGTTCCATGATCCACTTATTGATCGGAGCCGTGTGGCTCTGGATCAGAAAGCAGTCGGCACCACGTGCGGACTCCTGGAAGCGGACGTAGATCTCGCCGTTGGCGAAGTCGAATGCCTTGGTCGGGACCAAGCTGACGCCCAGCTCATGGGCGACCTCCTCGGCCAGCTCGGGGTGGGCGCGGCCGGAGAAGAGCATCAACTTCTTCTCGCCGGTCGTCTTGATCCCGGTCACAACATGTCTCCTTGGATGTCACTTTGGTGCACTTCTCACCGTACGCCCCGCACGGCGCACCTGTGCACATGTCACGGCTGGCCGTCGTCCTCCCGACGAGCGGCCTCGGCGGCCTGTGCCGCGGCGCTTCCGGGACGCTTGCGGGCGACCCAGCCCTCGATGTTCCGCTGCTGTCCGCGTGCGACGGCCAGCGAGCCCGGAGGCACATCCTTGGTGATGACCGATCCGGCGGCGGTGTAAGCACCGTCCCCGATCGTGACGGGAGCCACAAGCATGTTGTCGGCCCCGGTTCGGCAGTGGCTGCCGATGGTGGTGTGGTGCTTGTTCACGCCGTCGTAGTTCACGAAGACGCTCGCGGCCCCGATATTGGTGTACTCACCAATCGTCGCGTCGCCCACATAGGACAGATGCGGCACCTTCGTGCCCTCGCCGATCGTGGCGTTCTTCATCTCCACGTACGTACCCGCCTTGGCCTTGGCCCCCAGCCGGGTCCCCGGACGCAGATAGGCGTACGGCCCCACACTCGCCCCCGCGCCGATCTCCGCACCCTCCGCGACCGTGAACGCGGCCACCGCGCCCCGGCCGACCGTGGTGTCGGTCAGCCGCGCATGCGGCCCGACCTCGGCCTGCGCGGCCAGATGGGTGGCCCCCAGCAGCTGGGTGCCCGGATGGACCAGCGCATCCGGCTCGAACGTGACGGTCACATCGATCCACGTGGTGGCCGGATCGACAACGGTCACCCCGCTGAGCATCGCCCGCTCCAGCAGCCGGTCGTTCAGCAGCCTGCGGGCCTCCGCCAGCTGGACCCGGTTGTTGATCCCGACAATCTCGCGGTGGTCGGCCGCCACCGACGCGCCCACCCGGTGCCCGGCCTCGCGCAGAATGCCCAGCACATCGGTGAGGTACTCCTCACCCTGGCTGTTGTCGGTGCGCACCTTCCCGAGGGCGTCGGTGAGCAGCTGGGCGTCGAAGGCGAAGACCCCGGAGTTGATCTCACGGATCGCGCGCTGCGCGTCGGTCGCGTCCTTGTGCTCCACGATCGCGGTGACGGCACCGGTCGCGCCGTCCCGCACGATCCGGCCGTAACCGGTGGCGTCGGGGACCTCCGCCGTCAGCACGGTCACCGCGTTCCCGTCGGCGGAGTGCGCCGCGGCGAGCCGCTCGAGGGTCTCACCGGTCAGCAGCGGCGTGTCACCGCAGACGACGATCACCGTGCCGTCGAGGACGACCCCGCTGTCGGACAGCTCCTCCAGCCCCATCCGGACGGCGTGCCCGGTGCCGTTCTGCTCGTGCTGGACGGCGGTGCGCACCTCGGCGTCGATCTCGGCCAGATGCGCGGAGACCTGCTCCCGGGCGTGGCCGACCACGACCACCAGATGCTCGGGCGAGAGCTCACGGGAGGCGGCGACGACATGCCCGACGAGGGAGCGGCCGCAGAGGGTGTGCAGAACCTTCGGGGTTGCCGATTTCATGCGGGTGCCCTCACCCGCTGCGAGAACGACGACGGCTGCCGGGCGGTTGGCGCTCACGGGTGTGCCCTTCGGCTTCGGGAGTGGACACCCGCAGGATACCGAGAGGTTTCCGGGCGGAAAGGGAGGAGGGTGCCGGGTGGGGCGGTCGGGACCCCGAGGAAACGGAACGTGTGGCTCCCCCGCCAGGACTCGAACCTGGAACAACCGGACCAAAACCGGTCGTGTTGCCAATTACACCACAGGGGAGGGCAAATGGGTCAATTCGGACAGTTGATCAATCTGCCGACCTGGCCCCCACCACTATGCCGTACCACCAGCCCTCAATGCGACGGTATAGGTCAGCACTCTTGAGGACGCGGACCACCAGACACCCCCGGTACCCCTCGCCCACGTTCTTGCGGACGGTCTTCGGGTTGTGCCTTTTGAGTGTCGTCCTCTCGAGGGTAGTGACGTCCACGCCGATGACCTCTGCCCAGTAGCGTTCCGCGTCGGCGACCCGGGCGGATTCGTGGATATTCACGCGGTAGCGCAGTCGTTCCGGTTCGACGCCGAGCAGGGACAGCCAGCGGAGGTAGAGCCGGATCATGTCCGGGTCGCTGTTGATGAAGATGGCCCGTTCGGCCGGGTTGTGCGGCTTGCTCTTCGATCCCTCGGACCAGTACAGCCCCACCCCCACCAGGAATAGTTCCCGGTCCGTCATCGCGCCGATCTCCCGTGCCGCCGAGAACTTCGTCTGCTGGCGCTCGATCTCCCGCCGCCGCAGCGTCGGCTCCCACCCCCGCTTGGCGATCGCCGACGCCTCCTCGCGGGTGCGGGGCGGCCGGTCCGGTTTCGGCAGGTCGCGGACCCGCAGGGAGATGGAGCTCTTGGAGCAGCCCAGTTCCAGCTGGATCCTGTCGTACGTCATGCCCTGCCGTCGCATCTCGCGCGCCCTGGTCCGCAGGTCGTCCTTGGCGTTGGGGCGCTTGGTCCAGTCGGGTGGTGGCTCGCCTTCCAGGAGGCGGTTCAGGATGTCGTTGTTGCTCACTTTCAGCCGGTCGCGGATCTGTCGGCGGCTCAGCCCCTCCCTCCGTAACGCGATCGCCCGTTCCCTCAGTTCTTCGAATGTGGTCGACCCGTCGCGCAGGCCGCCCACGCTGTCGCCGTCGCGGCGGCGTGGTGTGGTCATGGCCACAGGGTCGTCCGCTGTTCGGGCGCGCCGAGGCGAAAATGTGCGCGATTCATTCGTTCGAGTTAAATGGGTGGCTTTGCTTGGTGTTCGAGTCCCTTGTGCGCCGTCGTGTCCCCGGGAAAAGCGCTGGCGCCCGGCCGTAGGCTGGGCGCCATGAGTTCGACGGGGGAAGAGGCCGCGGGCGCGCGGGGCGCGCCCGCGGGCCCGTGGTGGTGGGCGCGCCGGCGGAGCATGGGGCTCGATGTCCTGCTCGGTGTCGCGTCGGCGGTCGAGTGTGCGGCGGAGGGTGTCGGCTTCGCCCACGATGCCCGGATTCCGGTCGCGGCCGGGGTGCTGATCGGGCTGGTGGTCGGGTCCGCGCTGGTGTTGCGGCGGCGCTGGGCGATCGCCGTGGTGCTGATATCGATCGCGATCACGCCCGCGGAGATGGGGCTGCTGCTGGGGGTCGTGGGGCTGTACACGCTCGCTTCGTCGGAGGTGCCGCGCCGGTTCACGGCGGTGCTGGCGGGGATGGCGGGGGTGGGGACCTTCCTCGTCACGATGATCGACTTCCGGCGGGCGGGGGAGGAGAGCGGTCTGGGGACCTCCGTCTGGGAGGGCCCGATGTTCGCCGCGTTGCTCACGTTGGGGCTGACGGCTCCGCCGGTGCTGCTGGGGCTGTATGTACGGGCCCGGCGGCGGCTGGTGGAGAGTCTGCGGGAGCGGGCGGACGGTCTGGAGCGGGAGCTGTCGTTGCTCGCGGAGCGGGCGGAGGAGCGGGCGGAGTGGGCCCGTAACGAGGAGCGCACGCGGATCGCGCGGGAGATGCACGACGTGGTGGCGCACCGGGTGAGCTTGATGGTGGTGCATGCGGCGGCGTTGCAGGCGGTGGCGCTGAAGGATCCGGAGAAGGCGTCGAAGAACGCGGCGCTGGTGGGGGACATGGGGCGGCAGGCGTTGACGGAGCTGCGGCAGATGCTGGGGGTGCTGCGGTCCGAGGACGGTCTGCGGGCGCCGGGTGCGGGTGGTCCGGCCGCGGCGGCTTCGGGGTCTTCGGCCGGGTCGTCCGCTCCGGAGTCGTCCGCTCCGGAGTCGTCGGCCGGGGATGCGGGTGGCGTCGCCGGGTCGTCCGCCGGGGAGCGGCCGCTGGCGTCGGTGGCGGCGGCGGCTTCGGCGGCAGCCGAGGCGGCGGAGGCGGCCGGGAGGGGTGCGGAGGCGCTCGGGGGGCCGCGGCTGGCCGAGCTGGAGGCGCTGGTGGGGCAGTCGCGGGCGGCGGGGATGGCGGTGGAGCTGTCGGTGGAGGGTGAGGAGCGGCGGTACGCGGCCTCGGTGGAGCAGACGGCCTACCGCGTGGTCCAGGAGGCGCTGACCAATGTGCACAAGCACGCTCCGGGCGCGAGTGCGCGGGTTCGGGTGGCGCACCGGGTGGCCGAGATCGCGGTGCTGGTGGAGAACGGACCGTCCGAGCGTGGCGCGGCGGACGCGGGGCTGCCCAGTGGGGGGAATGGGCTGGTCGGGATGAGGGAGCGGGTGTCGACGCTCGGCGGGGGGTTTGTGTCGGGGGG
>NZ_BBOX01000378.1 GCF_001553455.1 Streptomyces hygroscopicus subsp. hygroscopicus | reverse complement strand
AGGGGCGCTCGATCAGCGTGCGCACCCTGGGTCAGGGCGTGCCGTTCGCCCAGCAGGTGGGGGAGCACCCCCAGGGTCAGGCTCCGCAGGGACAGCACCCACAGGGCCAGCACCCGCAGGGACAGCCGCAGGGACGTCCGCCGCACGGCCAGCCGCAGACGCCCTCCGGCGGCACCAGCACCGCGGGCTCCGGCAGGCGGCGCAAGCTGGCCGCCCGGCCCGAGCTGACGGACCAGGGCGCCCCGGCCGGAACCCAGCCGACCGGCGGCCGGGCGCATCCGCACCCCGGGCCGCAACCGCACGCCGGATCGCACGCCGGATTGCAACCCCCCGCCGGGCCGCACACCGGACCGCAACCGCACCCCGGCCCCCACACCGGCGCCCAGCCGCGACCCCAGGCGGGTCCGGGGCCGCAGCCGCCGCGTGCGGCGAGTGCGCCGCAGAGCTCGGGCCGCGCGTTCGCCATCGGCGCGCCGGACGAGGGCGCCGAGGGGCCGGAGCCGCTGGACGGGCCCAACGGCGCCGTCGAGATCGTCGACGACCGCACCCCGCCGCCCGACGACGAACTGCCACCGGAGCCGCTGGACAACCCGCGCCGCCTCCTCGTGTGGCCCGCGCCGGACATGTCCACCCAGCAGGCGCTGAGCGACCGCGGCTACCGCCCGGTGATCGTGAACTCCCGTGAGGAGGTGGACGCGCAGATCGCCGCGTACCCGGCGGCGCTGTTCGTCGATCCGCTGACCGGGCCGATCACCCGGACCGCGCTGCAGTCGCTGCGTACGGCCGCGGTCGCCGCCGAGGTGCCGGTGCTGGTGACCGCCGGGCTCGGCCAGGCGACGCGGGAGGCGGCGTACGGTGCCGACCCGGCCGTCCTGCTCAAGGCGCTGGCGCCGCGCGACAGCGAGCAGCATCCGCCGCGCGTTCTGCTGATCGAGGAACACGAGCCGATCGCGGCGGCCCTGACGGCGACGCTCGAGCGGCGCGGCATGCAGGTCGCCCGCGCGGCGACGGACGCGGACGCGGTCTCCCTCGCGGCGCAGATGCGGCCGAACCTGGTGGTGATGGACCTGATGCAGGTGCGCCGCCGCCGGGCCGGGATCGTCGACTGGCTGCGCGGCAACGGCTTGCTCAACCGCACCCCGCTGGTCGTCTACACCTCGGCGGACATCGATCCGGCGAACCTGTCGCGGCTGGCCTCGGGCGAGACGGTGCTGTTCCTCGCGGAGCGCTCGACGAGCGCGGAGGTGCAGTCGCGGATCGTGGACCTGCTGGCGAAGATCGGCACCAACTGACGCCCGCGCCCCTTACGGTGGCAGGCGGCCCGTGCCCGTAAGGAGGCGCTGGCCGCCTTACGGTGACCGCTTTACGGTGACGTGCGGCCCGTAGGACGCTCACCGCCCTACGGCGACATGGCGCGTCGTCAGCAGAGGACCCTCACCGCCCTACGGTGGCCGCCTTCGGATGGGCCACGGGCGGAACGGCCGGATCACGGGACGGGCACGGACACGGGCGCGTGCCATCCGTTCGCCCCCGCGAACCCGACCGCTAACCAGCCCGGCGCGCCGCCCCCAGCCCAACGTGCCGCTCCCCAGTTCACGACGCCGCCCTCAGCCCAACGTGCAACTCCCCAGCCCAGTACGCCGCCCACAGCCCAACGCACAGCTCCTCAGCCCAGCACGCCGCCCAGCCCCAACGTGCCGCCCCCACCCCAACCCGCCGTTCGTTCAGCCCAGCGTGGTCACGTCCAGCTCCCCGTCCGCGTACTGCTTGCGGATCACCTTCTTGTCGAACTTCCCCACACTCGTCTTCGGCACCGCCGGAACCAGCGCCCAGTGCTCCGGGAGCTGCCAGCGCGCGACCCGTTCGGCGAGGAAGGCCCGCAGCCCCTCGTACCCGACCGTGGCGTCCTCCGTCAGCACCACCGTGGCCAGCGGCCGCTCTCCCCACTTCTCGTCCGGCACCGCCACCACCGCCGCCTCCGCGACCTCCGGATGGCCCATCAGATGGTTCTCGAGCTCGACGGAGGAGATCCACTCGCCGCCCGACTTGATGACGTCCTTGGCCCGGTCGGTCAGCGTCAGATAACAGTCGGGGGAGATGGTGCCGACGTCGCCCGTCTTCAGCCAGCCGTCCTCGGTGAACTTGTCCTCGGGGCGGAACGGCTCGCCGTCCGCCCCTCCGTAGTACGCGCCCGCGATCCAGGGCCCGCGCACCTCCAGCTCGCCCGGCGTCTCACCGTCCCACGGCACGGGTTCGCCGTCGGCCGAGACCAGCCGGAACTCGACGGACGCCGGGAAGCGGCCCTGCGAGATCCGGTACGGCCAGGCGTCCTCCTCCGAGAGCCCGCCGGGCGGATGGGCCACGGAGCCGAGCGGCGAGGTCTCCGTCATGCCCCACGCGTGGACGACACGGATGCCGTGGCGCTCCTCGAACGCCTTCATCAGGGAGGGCGGGCAGGCCGCGCCGCCGATGTAGACGTCGCGCAGCCCGCTCACCTCCCGGGGAGCCGATTCGAGCTCGGCGAGCAGCCCCTGCCAGACGGTCGGGACGGCGGCGGCGACGGTGGGACGCTCGCGTTCGATCATCTCGGCGAGCGGCGCGGGCTGCAGAAAGCGGTCGGGCATCAGCATCGAGGCGCCCGCCATGAAGGCGGCGTGCGGAGTGCCCCAGGCGTTCGCGTGGAACATGGGCACCACGGGCAGCAGGGTGTCGCTCGCGGACATCCCGAACGACTCGACGGTGTTGACCTGCATCGAGTGCAGGTAGATGGAACGGTGGCTGTAGGCCACGCCCTTGGGATGTCCGGTCGTCCCCGACGTGTAGCAGAGCACGGCGGCCTGGCGCTCGTCGATCTCGGGCCAGGCGTAGCGCCGCGGCCGGCCCTCGATCAGCTCCTCGTAGTCATGGACCCGGGCGGCGCAGCCGTCCAGGACGGAACGGTCACCCGGCCCGGAGACCACGAGGTGCTTCACGGTGGTGAGGCCGGGCAGGAGCGGGACGAGCAGCGGCAGCACGGAGCCATCGACGATGATCACCCGGTCGGCGGCGTGGTTCACGATCCAGCCGAGCTGCTCGGCGGGCAGCCGGAGGTTGAGGGTGTGCAGCACGGCGCCCATGGACGGGACCGCGAGGTACGCCTCCAGATGCTCGGCGTTGTTCCACATCAAGGTGGCCACGGCCTGCCCCGGCTCGACCCCGAGCTCGTCGCGCAGCGCGTTCGCCAGCTGGGCCGACCGCGCGCCCACGTCGTGGAAGCTACGGCGCCGCGGCTCGCCCTCCCCGGTCCAGGTGGTCACATGGGCCGTGCGGCCGTGCACGAGGGCCCCGTGCACAAGGATGCGGGTCACGGTCAGCGGTACGTCCTGCATCGTGCTGAGCACCGGGGCCTCCAGGGTTCCGGTCACGCGCGGTCAGAGGTTCCGCCGATTGTGCAGCCGACCACCTGGTATGTCACTACCTCGGTTCCCCCTCCGGCCACCGCTGGCCCGGTCACGCCGCGTGGGCGAGTTCCGGGTCCTCGCGGAGCTTGCCAAGGGCGCGCGAGACCGCGCTCTTGACGGTGCCGACCGACACCCCGAGCACCTCCGCCGTCTGCGCCTCGCTCAGGTCCTCGTAGTACCTGAGGACGACCATCGCCCGCTGGCGGTCCGGCAGACGCAGTACGGCGCGCCACAGCGTGTCGCGGAGCACCTGCCGTTCGGCGGGGTCGGGGACGGGCACCGGATCCGGCTCGGGCAGCTCCTCGCAGACGAATTCGTCGATCTTGCGCTTGCGCCACTGCGAGGTCCGCGTGTTGACCAGGGCGCGCCGCACATAGCCGTCCAGCGCCTTGTGGTCCTCGATGCGCTCCCACGCCAGGTAGGTCTTGGTCAGCGCCGTCTGCAGCAGGTCCTCCGCGTCACAGGCGTTGGAGGTCAGCGAGCGGGCGGTGCGCAGCAGTACCGGCCCCCGCGTCCGTACGTACGAGGTGAACGACGGGAACGCGGCGGCGGATGCGCCTGTGCACACGGTCGTGGTCATGCCCTCAACGCTATGAGCGGGCAGGGCGGATCGGATCGGCCATAAGTGCCGAAGAAGAGTCCGTCTCAGGTTGTATGGGTGGTGCTGGCACCACCTCCTGCGGGGGGAGGGGGCGCGCAGGGGGCCGGGGTTCTTCCCGGGACCGCCCGGCAAGGGGCGGATCGGGCGTCCGTCACTTGATGATCGCCACCGGGGCGTCCACCTTGTTGCGGTCGATGCGCAGCTTCCGGCCGCCGTGCGTCACATCGACATTGCCCTTGTACTGGTGGATGCGGCGGTGCGGGTTCCAGGCGCTCTTGGCCAGCGCCGGCTCTCCGTACAGCGACGGCTTCCCCTTCCAGCGCGCGAACCACATCACCGAGGGCAGGTCGTGGACCCCGGCCCGGCGGGCCTGCTCCACATGGCGCACACCGGACTCGGCGCTGCTGTAGAAGCCGGGGAAGAAGCCGCGCGAGCGCACCTCGCGGTTCCAACCGCGGATGAAGGAGAGCGTCTTGGCGGCGCAGCTCGTCCGCGTCAGGTCGTACGCCTCCATGTCGAGGTAGAGCGCGCTGCGCTTCTTCATGGACAGCGCCTTGGCGCGTGCCACCGCGTCCTTGCCCTCCTCGCGCCCCTGGGAGAAGGGCTTGCTGCCGATGGGCACGTGCTTCTTGTTGGTGTTGCGGACGCAGGGGGACTGGGATCCGACGAAGATGGGCAGCACCCGCCACTTCATGCTCTTGACGCCGCGCATCCAGGAGACGGTGAGGTTGGGCTGGCTCGCACAGGCCCGGCCGCGGCCCGCGTAATAGACGCCGACGGCGCGGTAGCGGGAGCTGTTCCAGGCGCGCAAAGTGGCGAGGGACGGCGCATGACAGGTGTCGAAGGCCCAGCCCTTGAAGACCTTGGCGCCCAGGGGACGGGGGTCGGGCAGGACCTCCGCCGAGGCGGCGGGGGTGGCCCCGGCGAACGAGGTGGCCAGTGTCGCGGCCAGACCGGCGGTCCAGCCCGTGGCCTTCCATCTGCTCTGCTTACGTCGGGTCAGTCGGGTCAGTCGGGTCATATGACGAGTGAAGGTGGACATCGGCGGGCGCATACCGCCGACACGCACACCGTTCAGCCGTCTGCACCGAGGAGAAGCCCGGATGTCGGTACCCCGGTCCCCGCGGTGACCAGGACTCGCGCGGCCCCCGCCACCTGGTTGACGGAGGTGCCGCGGATCTGGCGCACGGCCTCGGCGATCCCGTTCATCCCGTGCAGATACGCCTCACCGAGCTGACCGCCGTGCGTATTGAGCGGCAGCGCGTCCTCGGCGACGAACCCGGCCGCCTCGCCGCGCCCGCAGAACCCGAACTCCTCCAACTGCATCAGCACAAACGGCGTGAAGTGGTCGTACAGGATGGCCACATCGACGTCGGCCGGGGTCAGCCCACTGCCGCGCCACAGCTGACCGGCCACCACGCCCATCTCGGGAAGGCCGGTCAGACCGTCCCGGTAGAAGCTCGTCATCTGCTCCTGACCGCGCCCGGCCCCCTGCGCCGCGGCCGTGATCACGGCGGGCGGACGCCGCAGCTCCCGCGCCCGCTCCACGCTGGTGACCACGAGCGCCTGGCCGCCGTCGGTCTCCTGACAGCAGTCGAGCAGCCGCAGCGGCTCGACGATCCAGCGGGAGGCGGCGTGGTCGGCCAGGGTGATCGGCTTGCCGTGGAAGTACGCGGCCGGGTTGGTGGCGGCATGACGGCGGTCGGTGACGGCCACATGGCCGAAGACCTCGGGCGTCAGCCCATAGGCGTACAGATAGCGCTGGGCGGTCATGGCGACCCATGAGGCCGGGGTCAGCAGCCCGAACGGCAGCGACCAGCCGAGCGCGGCGCCCTCGGCGGACGGCTCGCGGTGCTGTACGCCGGAGCCGAAACGGCGCCCGGAACGCTCGTTGAACGCGCGGTAGCAGACGACGACCTCCGCGACGCCGGCCGCGACGGCGAGCGCGGCCTGCTGCACGGTGGCGCAGGCGGCGCCCCCGCCGTAGTGGACGCGCGAGAAGAAGGTGAGATCGCCGATGCCGCACGCCTGGGCCACGGTGATCTCGGGGCTGGTGTCCATGGTGAAGGTGACCAGCCCGTCCACATCGGCCGGGGCGAGCCCGGCATCGTCCAGGGCCGCCCGGACGGCCTCGACCGCCAGCTTCAGCTCGCTGCGGCCGGAGTCCTTGGAGAACTCGGTGGCCCCGATGCCGATGATGGCGGCCCGGCCGCCCAGGGTGTCCGCCTTACGGGCGCTCATCGGGGCGCGTCCGGGGTGGCGGTGGGGACGGCCGGGGTGGTGTTGGGGGTGCCCGGGGTGGCGTTGGGGGCTTCCGGGGTGGTCGTGGGGATGCCCGGGGTGGTGTTGGGGGTGGCGGTGGGAGGCGTGGGGGTGCCCGGGGCTCCCGTCGCGGCCCTGGAAACGCCTGTGGCGGTGATGGGGCCGTCAGCATGCCGGGGACCACCGGTATACCGGGGGCCGTGAGCATGCCGGGAGCCGTCGGCATACCGGGGCCCGTCGGCATACCGGGAGCCGTCGGCACGCCGGGGGTCGTCGGGGAGCTGCACCGTGACCTTGCCGGTCACATGGTGGCCGATGCCGTTCCGCCCGGTGACCGCGACCTCCGCCACCCCGTCGGCGACCGAGGTGATCTCGCCGGTCAGCACCATCTCGTCGCCGGGGTAGTTGGGGGCGCCGAGCCGGATCGCGACCTTACGGAGCCGGGCCCGCGGTCCGAAGTGATCGGTGATGTACCGGCCGACCAGCCCGTTGGTGGTGAGGATGTTCATGAAGATGTCCGGGGAGCCCTTCTCCCTGGCCGCCTCGGCGTCGTGGTGCACATCCTGGAAGTCCCGGGAGGCGAGGGCACCAGCGACGATCAGGGTCCGGGTGATCGGGATGCGCAGCGGGGGCAGCTCATCGCCCGTACGCACGGTCATACGACCGCCTCCTCGTCCGTACCCCGGAACACGGGCAGCGCCAGGTCCTCGTCCACGCGCTGGAACTCCAGCTCGACGGGCATGCCGATGCGCAGCTTGTCGTAGGGCACCCCGGTGATGCCGCTGACCATCCGCACCCCCTCCGCCAGCTCGATCAGACCGACCGCGTAGGGCGGATCGAAGGCGGGGAAGGGCGGATGGTGCATGACGACATAGCTGAACACCGTGCCGACCCCGGACGCCTCGACCGCCTCCCACCGCGCGGAGCCGCACGTCCCGCACCCGGGCAGCCAGGGGAAGCGCGGGGCGGCACAGTCCAGACAGCGCTGGATGAGCAGTTGGTGCCGGGTGACGCCCTCCCAGAAACCGGCGTTGTCGCGGTTGATGACGGGGCGGGGGCGGCGGGGGCGCTGGTCGGCCTTCGCTCCTCGCTCCCGCACCGGCTCCCGCCCCGGCACCGGCTCCCGCTCCGACGTCGGCTCCCGCCCCGGCACCGGCTCCCGCTCCCGCTCCCGCCCCGGCACTGGATCCCGCTTCGGCCGCGCGGGGGCGTACTTGAGGATGCGGAAGCGGTGGGTGCCGACCAGCTCCCCGTCCCCGGTCCGGACGTTCATCCGGGTAGTGACGAAGTACCCGGTGCCCAGCTTGGTGGTCTTGCGCGGCGACACCGACTCGATGACCGCGTCGAAGACGACCTGGTCGCCGGGGCGCAGCGGCCGCAGATACTCCTGCTCGCAGTCGGTGGCGACCACCGAGGCGCAGCCCGCGCGGTCGAGCAGCGCCAGCAGCTCGAGATACGCGTTGGAGCGGGCCGAACCGCCGGGGCGCCCGGTCAGCCCGGCCATCGTCCACGCCTGCAGCATCGTCGGCGGGGCGATGCCGGGGTAGGCCGGGTTGGTGTCACCCATCGCCTCGCACCAGTGCCTGATCATGGGCTCGTTGACGGGGTCCCTGCCCTTGCCGCCGCTCGAGGCCGTCCGCCCCTCGTACGCCTTCAGCCGCCGGTACAGCTCGTCCCGGTCGTCCAGGTCAGCCAGCTCATCACGCGTCATCGCTTCCCCTGCCGCATGTCTGCCGTAGAAAGCTTTTCTGACTATCCGTCAGATAATTCGACGCTGTCAAGGACACTGGAGCACGCCGCCACGCACGATCGCGCGATGGCGTTGGTACGCCACCGCGCGATCGATACGACCTCACCCGTCCCGTTCACTCAATGAATCACCACATCTCACTCGGATCGATCGGACATCACTTGCCCCCCTGCGTTCCCGTGCGGGCGCCCGCGGCGGTGGCGACCTGCCCCCATGCGGTCGCGCCAGCCCCCAGGGGCCGCGCGCCGCCCTGAAGGCGGAGAGCGGCGGTGCGGCGAAGGTGTGGCCGGGACCCGTCCGGATGTCCGCCATGTCGATTCCTCCGTTCCCCCGACGCTCGGCACGTACCGCGGAAGCGTCGCGGAAGCAGAGTTGCCCACCGATTCCCGGACGATGCGCACGGGCCACAGGAATTACCCCGCAAGCATGATGAACCTGTTTTAAACCCCCCATGCACCCCCACTCCCCAGGGCCGCACCGATACGCCGCCTCACCCGGCCGCAGGGAGCGAGATCGCCGGAGGCCGAGCCCCCGGACACAGCGGACCGATGACTCGGTTCCGCACACTTTCGGCCATCCTCAGCGGCTTGCCGACACCTCTTCCCATTAACGAACACTTGTCCGAAAATGGAGAGCATGGCGAATCCAGCACTCGCCCATGCCCTCGCCCACGCCCTGACCGCCGCGGCCCACGGCTTCCGCGTGATTCCGCTGACCCGCGCGAAACTGCCCGCCGTGCGCTCCCCTCACCACCACGACCCCGCGCCCCTGCCGTGCCACGGCGAATGCGGTCGGCTCGGCCACGGTGTCCATGACGCGTCGGCGGACCCGGAGGCGATCCGCGCCCTGTTCGCCGCCGCCCCCTGGGCCACCGGCTACGGCATCGCCTGCGGATGTCCCCCACACCACCTCATCGGCGTCGACCTCGATCTCACGAGCGGACGGGCCGGAGACCCGCAAGGGGCCGGGGGAGCGAGCGGCACGGACGGCCGAGTCGGGAAGCCCGGTACAAGCGATCTTGGGAAGCCCCGTGCGAACGG
The DNA here is from genome assembly GCF_001553455.1 of Streptomyces hygroscopicus subsp. hygroscopicus. GTDB lineage: Bacteria > Actinomycetota > Actinomycetes > Streptomycetales > Streptomycetaceae > Streptomyces > Streptomyces hygroscopicus. The sequence continues at coordinate 14,231 of NZ_BBOX01000378.1, read as the reverse complement.
TGCCCGCATGCCCGGTACAAGCGATCCCGGGAGGCCCGGTACACGCCGTACTACATGCCGTCAGTACCGCACGGACGGTCTGGCCGCCCTCGCCCGGCTGGCCCGCGAGCACGCCTTCGCCATCCCCCGTACGGTCACCGTGCTCACCCCGAGCGGCGGCCGCCATCTGTGGCTGTGCGGCCCGCCCGGTCTCACCGTCCCCAACTCCGCCGGCCGGCTCGCCCCCGGTATCGACATCCGCGGGCTGGGCGGCTATCTGGTCGGCCCCGGCTCGTACGGCTCGCGCGGCAGCTACCGCCTCGCCCCCGGCTCCCCCGCCTGGGCCCCGGCGCCCGCTCCGCCCGCGCTGCTGCGCCTGCTCACGCTCCCGTCCCCGCCCCCGCCCCGCGCGTACCGCTTCGGTCCACCGTCCCCCGAACCGGGTCCCGCGGCCCTGGCGGGGCTTGTGCGGTTCGTCCGCGCCTCGCGGCAGGGCCAGCGCAACGACCGGCTGTTCCGGGCCGCCTGCCGCGCCTACGAGACGGGTGCCGGACCGGAGTTGGCCCCCGCCCTGATCGAGGCCGCGCTCGACACCGGTCTGCCCCCGCGCGAGGCCCGCGCCACCGTCGCCTCCGCCGCCCGCAGCGCCGCCCGCCACCTCCAGCCCCCGGAGACATGGAGCTGAGGGCTGGGGACCCGCCGTCCGGGCCGGATGAACGGAGCGGAGGCGGCGGCCGGACGGCAGATGCCGGGAGGCGGCGCGTTCCAGCCGCACACGGACGGTGAGCAGCGCACGGCCGGACCCGCCCATGCTGGAAAGGCGCTCAAGCGCTCAGGCGCCCTCGTTCCGGATGTCGCGGACCATCGCCTCGATCGTCACCGCCATATTGCGGCGAAGCTGGTCCAGTCGTCCTCGCAGGAGCGCCGCGGCGTTCCCGGGATCGGCCCGCACCGCCGCACGGGCCCCGCTGTCCCCCGGTCCATGGGTGAACGACTGCCGGACGACCGTCCGGTCCGGTTGTTCGGCGGGCCGCAGCTCGTAATGCCAGGCGGCGAAGTGCTCCTCGGTGTCCGGGGAGCCCCCGAACACCTTCCAGCCGAAGGAGAACGGCCGGTCGGCCGCGACGACCAGGCACACGACCTGCGTGACCAGCCCGCCCGCGAACCGGTTGCGGGCCTCGAAACGCGCTCCGACCACCGGCTCGCTCCAGCCGTCCAGCCAGCCCGCGTAGGTGCACTCCGGGCTCCAGTCGCCGATCCGCGAAAGGTCCGTGATCGCCTCCCAGAGCCGGTCGGCCGGTACGTCGACGAGCAGTTCCACCTCTGTGTGGGAGCCGGTGACCCCGAAATCCTGATCCATACGAACGTGGACCGGCCGGACCACGAAAACTCATCGCGCCCGGAGACAAACGCACCGACCGACGCACCGACCGACGCGCCGGCGCACCGGTCCGGCACCGAGCCGATGACCCGCGGCCGGCCGCTTCAGCGTACGGAGGTGTCCGTCGCCCCCGTGGGGAATTCCTCGACGCCGAGTACCCGCAGCAGCTCCAGCCGCTCACGGGCCTCGGCGTTCGCCGGGGTGAGCACCAGCAGTTGCTGGCCCTGGTCGGGAGTGACCAGGGTCTCGCAGTCCAGCAGCATGCGGCCCACCCGCGGGTGCAGCAGCGTCTTGCGGTCGGCGCGGCGGACCGCCACCTCGTGCTCGGCCCACCTCCGGCGGAAGTCGGCGCTCACGGTCCGCAACCGGTCGATGAGCCCGGCGACCGTGGGATCGCCGGACCGGCGGCCGGCGGCCGCGCGCAGGTCGGCCACGAGCTGGCGGGCGTAGTGCTCCTGTTCCTCGGGCGGGGTGACGGCGCGGGCGGCGGGGTCGGTGAACCAGCGGTACACGAAATAGCGCCGGTCGCCGGAGAAGCCGGTGTGATCGCCCGTGAGCAGGACGGCTGCCCGGTTCTGGGCGAGGACCTCGCCCAGGTCCGACAGGACCAGGGCCGGGGTGTCGCCGAGCAGGTCGAGCAGCCGTATCAGGCCGGCGCGGGCCAGGCGGGCCACCCCGTCGGCGGGCGGTGGCCGGTGGCCGGCCAGGTGGAACAGGTGGGCGCGCTCGTCGTCGGACAGGCGCAACGCCCGGGCCAGCGCCCCGAGCAGATGGGGCGAGGGCTGACTGCTGCGACCCTGCTCGAGACGCACCACGTAGTCCACCGACATTCCGGCGAGCGCGGCCACCTCTTCCCGGCGCAGGCCGGCGGTGCGGCGGCGGGGGCCGTCGGCGATACCGACCTCGGCCGGACGGATCCCCTCGCGGCGGCGGCGCAGGAAGTCGGCGAGCTGGTCACGTTGCATGGCCACATGGTCCCTCGCGGCGGGAGACCCGATCCAGGGAGCGGCGCTCCCACGATCGGCGCTCCGCTCCCGGACGTCACGGCGCGAGCGCACAGTGGGTGGCAGATCGACGACGGAGGAGATCACGATGCATACACGAACCCTGGGCACCACCGGCCCGGCCGTTTCGGCGCTGGGCCTGGGTGCGATGGGCATGTCCGGCGCTTACGGCGCATCCGACCGCGCGGAGAGCATCGCCACGGTGCACGCCGCGCTGGAGGCCGGCGTCACACTGCTCGACACCGGCGACTTCTACGCCATGGGGCACAACGAGTTGCTCCTCGCCGAGGCGTTGCGCGGCCGGGACCGGGACAGCTACCAATTGAGCGTCAAGTTCGGCATGCTGCGGGGTCCGGGCCCGGAGTTCGGCGGACATGACTGCCGTCCCGAGGCGGTGAAGAACTTCCTGGCCTACTCACTGACCCGGCTGGGCACCGACCACATCGACATCTACCGTCCCGCCCGGCTGGACCCGGCGGTACCGATCGAGGAGACGGTGGGCGCGATCAAGGAGCTGGTCGAGGCCGGGTACGTGCGGCACATCGGCCTCTCGGAGGTCGACGCGGCGACGGTCCGCCGGGCCCACTCCGTGCACCCGATCGCCGACCTGCAGATCGAGTACTCGCTGATCTCCCGCGCGGTGGAGGCGGACGTGCTGCCCACGCTGCGGGAGCTCGGCATCGGCCTGACCGCGTACGGCGTCCTCAGCCGCGGCCTCATCTCCGGGCACTGGTCCGCCGGACACACCGCCGGCCCCGGCGACGCCCGCGGCCTCAGCCCGCGGTTCTCGAGCGAGAACGTGGAACACAACCTCGCCCTGGTGGAGGCTCTGCGCCGGGTCGCCGGGACGAAGGGGTGCACTGTCGCCCAGCTGGCCATCGCCTGGGTGGCGGCACAGGGCCAGGACATCGTGCCGCTGGTCGGCGCCCGCACCCGAGAGCGGCTGGCCGAGGCGCTGCCCGCGATGGAGCTGGACCTCACCGCGGACGACCTCGCCGAGATCGAGAAGGCGGTCCCCCCGGGCGCGGCACGCGGCGACCGGTACCCGTCCGCGTTCATGTCGAACCTCGGCGTGGGGAACTGAGCCGGCCCCCGGCAGCACCCACCCCACCGCCGTTCCCACCGGGCAGCCGGCGCCCGCGGCAACGGGGCCCCGTCCCGCACCGAGCGCCACCGCGGCCGACTGGAACAGCGAACACGCAGAAGGGGCGCCCCCGGACTCGGGGCGCCCCTTCTGACCAGCTACGACGCTGACGTGCGCGGAGGCTGAGGCATTTGAACCCTCGGTGACATCGCTGCCACGACGGTTTTCAAGATCTCTCAGCGATCACGCAGGCTGCCCGCTCCGCCGCAGGTCAGACGGACACGAGCCCCCCGGCGGAGCCGTCGTCATCGTCGTCGTGCCCGCTACGTGCCCCAGGGGCGTGCTCGTGCCCACTGAGCCAGGAGTCCGCCGCTTCGGCAACCTGGTCATCACGACCGGCGACCGGCCGGGCGTAGTGCCGGGTCGTGACACTCGCGTTCGAGCGGCCGAGCCGGTGCACGGCGGTCATGACGCCGTAATGATCGGCGACCCGCGTTCCGTGTGAGGCACGCAGATCGTGGGGTCACGTCGGTCAGCCCGGCCGCCGACACAGCGGGGTCGAAGTACGCCTTGCGCCACTGGTTGTAGCGCAGCGGCTTGCCGCCGGGTGTCGTGAACAGGAGCGCGTCATCTCCACCGGACAGAGTCTCCAGATGGCGCCCGAGCCGCTTCGCGAGCGACGGGCCGACTCCTAGGAGCCGCTTCTGGTGGGACTTCGGTGTGTCGAAGACCAAGGCGCCGTTGGCCTCCGCCAGGTTCTCATCGACCAGGACGAAGCCGCCGGGCACATCGATGTCCACGCGGCGGAGGGCAACCGCCTCCCCTACGCGCAGTCCCGCGTACGCGAGGAGCGCGATCAACAAGTCATGCGGCTTGTCGCACTCCGTACGATCCGGGAGGCTTCGAGCGGCGTGAGGATGTGCGGCTCGGTCTGCGGCATCCGCAGCAGCTTCACGTCCCGGCACGGCGTCTGCGGGATCATGTCGTTGTCGACAGCCGCCCGCATGATCTGCGACAGGACCCGGTACGCCTCCCGGATACGTGAAGCACTGAGCCCCTTGGTCTTCATCGCGCCGCCCCCTCAGCGATCGTGATCGGCCGGAGGGTCGACAGTTCGCGGTCCCCGAGCGCCGGATTGATCAACGAGTTGATCAGCGACCGATACGAGGCTTGCGTCTTGTGCTTGAGCTGCGGCGAGACGGCAGCGAGCCAGCGAGCAGCCCAGTCGCGCACGGTCGTCTGCCCCTCGACCGGGTCGAGCCGGCGTCCCTCTTCGATCTCGATGCGCTTCCGCATCAGCCAGCGATCAGCGTCCGTCGACGTCGCGAAAGTTCGATCCGCCGGACGCAGGACACCGTCAGGCCCCGGATACCGAGTCTGGAACCGGCCGGAAGGCAGCTTGCGGACGCGTCCGAAGTTCCGGCGGGACTTGCGCTTGCCAGCCATCAGGCAACCCTCCTGAGCCCTGTAGACCGCAGGGTGATCGGTTCCACGGTGTTGTCGCCCACGAACGCCTCTACGGCGCTCTCAGGAATGCGGACGTGCCGACCGACCTTGAGGAAGGTGAATGCGGCGTTCCTCGATGAGTCGGCGAGGGAAACGGACGCCCGTACCAAGCCGCTCCGCGACCTCATACACGGTGAGGAGTCGGTCCATGGTCACGCGGCCGCCGCCCGCGCCGACGGTCCCGGCGCTTCTCCTCATCCTTGGTGGCGTACAGGGCGAGTTCGGCGACCTCGTCGACCAGGACCACGACCGGTACCGGCCGGATGTCCTCGGGCAGGTCCCAGATGTCGGCGGCGATCTCCGCATCCAGCACGGCGACGCTGATCCGTTGCTCGGCCCGGATGAGCTGGTACACCTCCTCCATGTGCGTCACCAGCGCCTCCAGCAGCTCGAGCGCGGCGTCGGGGTTGTCGGCGAGCGCGGAGAACCGGCGGGCCAGCGGGAACAGCTCCACGCCCTGCTTGCAGTCGATGCCGACCAGAGCGACATGGTGCGGGGCGAGCCCAGCGACCAGGTTGCGCTGGTAGACGGACTTACCGGACTCCGTGGCTCCGAGGGTCAGCCCATGCGGGACAGCTCGGTAGTCGCGGTAGTGCACCGAGCCATCCTCGCGCAGGGCGACCGGGATACACATCGGCCGGGTGTCGAGCCGGGCGGGCATCTGCACCGGTCATCCGCACCTTCACCGCACCCGAGCGGATCTCGCGGGAGGTGACCCCGTACAGACCGAAGGAGCTGCGGAGCCGGTCGGTGGCGGCGGCGACGTCGAAGGCGTCCTGTCCGGGCTTGCGCTTGAGCCGTAGAACCAGGCCGGGCGGGTCGGGCGCAGGCGCCGGATGCGCGGCGGGCGGGGGCCCGGCACCTCCCGGCCAGCCATCCGGGCCAGGGCAAGGCGCCAGCGAGCAGGCGGGACGGTCAACCCGCGGGCGTCCATGACCGAGGCGTAGCGGACCAGGACCCGCACGGTGGCGAGGGTGACGCCGATGGAGAGCCAGTACCAGGCGGGGCGCCGCCACAGCGACCATGAACCAGGTCATGATCAGGCCGCCGTCGCGCCCGAGGCGGCGAGACTGCCCGACGCGCCGGAAGCTACCGGGCCATGATCACTCACGCCAAAGCAGCTCCAGCCCAAAGCCGCTCCACCGACCTCAGCACCTCTGCTGGAAACGAGTAGCCAGGTTGATGATCGACTGCCCCGCGACTTCCACTGTTCGCGAACCAACTCTCTCGTAACAGCGATTGGTCAAGCCCGTGGGCTGTCTAGACCGGGCAGGCCGCCTAGCCAAACGCGCTCCAAGCCTGAGCGTGCATCACGTCACCCCGCGGCAAGGCCCCGCCAAGCCCCACACACCAGGAGGAGAACAGTGTCCAGAAGGACCGAGCGGCGGCGCCATCCTCCTGCGAGCGCGCCTCCGTCCGCTTAGCGCCGCGGCTCAAGCTGGGAAAGTAGCATTCGCGGAGGCAGCTCAACGAGGGAACTCCGCAATGGTCGAGAAGAAGCACCCGAAATACCCAATTCACCTCACAAGGGACACACCCGACGTTCCTAATGATGGTCGCTTCCATATCGTCGTAGACGGGAACATTACAGTGTCGACGAAAGTCGAAGCCTATGCTCAGCTCGCCTACGCGGAGGCGGTTGAGGCGTATCGTCAGGCGCTCGGACACCCCAGCGCCTCCGAGGTTCTGGCACGAGAATCTGCCCGCCGAGATGCACGCGCCCTTCGAGCCGAAGGGGTCACCTCACGGGCCCGAAGGAACCGTGGAGGTGGCCCAGGCGGCCGGGGCGGCGTGTGACTTCGGTATTTTGCGGCTCTCACAAAAGGTTTAAACATGCAGATCCCTCTTCCAATTACCGGGAACGATACGCCATGCTCAGCCTGCATTGAACGTCCAGAGTGTCAAGCCTTTTCGGTATTGGACGAACTGATCTACAGAAAGCCCACCTTCGTGCGGCAAACTGACGCTACGTCGTTCCTTCGAGAAACAAACGGCACTGCCCTCTATGAATCCCTGCAACGAACGATCAGGCACTGGATCTTCACTGTCCGCTCTCTGAACAACCCTTCCCTGCAGGAATTCTCACTATCCACCCTCTTCGACTTCCTCATGTCAGGTTTGTATGCATACCTTCTCCATTCCGGCGGCGCCGATGGACAGCTGAACAAGCCGGCCTACCTACACAACGTAGATAGGCAGAATTTTGCATTCTTTCCTTATGTCTGGATGTGCCCCGGATGTGTGGCTGAAGGTAACAACCTACGCGATGCTTATCTTGTAGAGTCCGAACTCCGCGGCAGCAAAAGATATGCTGTGCAACAAAAATTGAGCCGCCCGAATGGCCGAATGATCGGTGACTTGGGAGCCCTCGCCATCAGGGCACTCATCAGCGAACTTGCCAGTGAAGCATACGTTACGACTGGCGGAGGCCATCGAGGCGAGTTTGATTTGGTAATCGCAACGGCAGAGCGGCTAATTCTTGGGGAGATCAAGTCCAGCCCGCTGGTAGCCTTCCCGCTCGTTGTAGGGCAACCCTTCCGCGAAAATTCGCATCACTCGTGGGTCGACGACCTAGCGGAATCAGCGGATTGGGCCTTTTTTGTAGGGGCCGCAGATGCTGAGCAACGTAAGCTTTCGATCTCACCTCCTATCGAGCCTCTCTGGCCCTTGAGAGACCTAGAAGGGATCGCTCAAGACGCAGGGCAAGTAGAAGTGTTGCTCACAGCGTGGCAACGTCATCTGGTTGGCTATCGACTTTTCAACAGTGAGGCACCCGAAACTCGGTGGCTGCGGTTCGGATGTGGCAATATTGAGTCTCGGGACCCGGAGTCCGGGCAGCGAGAACAGCTCCGAGTAGATAACACAAAAAGCCTGCCCGGGATTGACAGGACCGACGACATCAAGAAAGGCATCGCTCAGGTGATGCTTTTCGGCCGCCTAAAGCGAGGGTGCTCACGACAGGCGATCAAGACAGCACTCTTTGGGAACCTGTATGCAGAAACCCACCACGAACATTACATGAAGCCGCTGGCTTCTCTGCAACTACTGTGGCCGCAGGCGGACCCAGTATTTTTGTTCGACGCAATCATCGGGTTGAGTCGGAACATTATCAATGACGCCGCGATCAGCACGCTCTTCGGTCTTCCCAGCACACCTTACGAGGCCGATACAGTTGATCGTACGGCATTGCTCGAAGGTCTGGATGAGATGAGCGAATAGAAAGTCAGAGAGGCGCGGCGATCAGCTTGAGGAAGTTGATCGCCGCGCCTTGTCTCATACCTTTGTCGCAATCACTACCGCTTCAGCATAGTCGCCCTTTGATGCCGGCCGTGCCACGTAGTCCATCTTCGGTAGCTGGATCTTTACCACGTTGTCCAGCTTCAGCGGAATTTCATTGTGCGGCTCTGAAATGATCTCCGAGATTGCCTCCGGCATGCTTACACGACGGACAACCTCCCGAGTCAGCAAGTCATAGAAGACGTGCTCAGAGCTTACGACTAGGGCGATCTTACCTCCAGGCTTGGTGACCCTGGCCATCTCCCTTAGTGACTGCGCAATGTCTAGAAAATACGCTGAGGTAGCCAGCGCCTTGGGCTTCCTGGCTCGCTGTGGTTCCATCCACTCGACAAGCTCACTGATGCTGTGAGGGAGTCCAGACGAGCGGGCAGGAGCTGTACGGATAATACTTCCCACCATCTCCGTTTCGCGAACCATGATTTCCGCCTCGGACATGAGCCCAAGTGCGGTGAGAGAACATGCGCGACTTCTGAGGTATGTCTCACGCCCGGACGAAGCCGGTAGATACGGCGGGCTAGTTACGATTCCATCAATGCTGTTGTCCTTGTAGGGGAGCATTCGGACATCGCCTCGTTGAATATTGGCGGAACCCAGCTGACTCAAGTTGAGGACGCCACCAGAAATGAGGAGGTCGCGCTGTTCGAGAGCTGCAACCATTTTGGAGAGGTGGTTACTCATCACTCGAATAAGCCGTCGAGCTCCCATCGCAAGCGCAAACCGGTTGTCTCCGGTCCCCATCCAACGCAATCCGACCTTTGTGGCCAATGCATGGCTCAGAGCGATCCTGAGGAAGCGCCTCCCTTCCTCATCTGAGTATGACGAGAGTGCTGAGAGCGCAATCCGAGTATCCTCCTCGATCTCATCCCGAAGCGCCTCCGGCGTGATCTTCTTTCGGATGAACTCTGGCAGCTCGTACGCCGAGTCTGGCTCTGACGACTCCCCCCATAGCAAGCCTTGCTGCTGATTGGCTGACACAGCCACAAGAAAGTGCTCGTATGCCTTACGCGCCTCACCGGTAGGGATCTTTATGGCATCGACTTTGAGCTTTGCCATCTCAACCGAGAGAGGATCTACATCGATGCCTTCGGCCTGGACTCCCATGAGGGTTGCTTCGACCCCGAGGGTGCCACTTCCCATAAAGGGATCTAGCACCCTGCCACCAGCGGGCAGCACGTAGTTCGTCAAGGCGCGCGCCATCCGCGGAAAGAACTTCGCCTTGTACTTGTGAAATGAATGAGTCAGGTACTCATTTTTCTTCCGATTAAGGCCACTCAGACTTGTCGCTTTAAGTCCCGTAGCGCCGGCCGACCTCTCGTAATAGGTCTGGAACGCTTCGGTGACGCTGATCGCTTGGGTGTCACCTTGAAGGAGGTGGGAGTAGAAACCTGCACGTTTCTGGAAAACCTCGCCTCCTTCTCGTGGAAACAGTCCCACGAGAATATGATCATTGTCGCGGGCCAGCTTTTGACCTTCAGCAAGCAACGCTGGGTTGATTGCCTGGTTCCACTCTTTGAGGCTCGTGAACGAGTCGTTGCCGGAGATTCCACGCGCCTCAAGGAGGGCCAACTTCAGGTCGTCGCTTGTTTCGCTGTCTTCCTTAAGGATCAGAATCGAAGGAGCAATCCCGGCCTGATCAATGGGAGTGGAAGACATGCGTCACCTTTCATTCTGTCACATTAGCAAGTCGGCAAATGAGTACCTAAGTTGACGTCAGAAATCAGCCGAGCGGCGATTATCATAGCACATCAAGGGTGCCGCCATTACGTTCCTAGGCAGAAAGAGTGGGCCGTACAGTTTCCGTTCAATAACCGCTCCTCACGTCTCGCAGTGGGAGCGCTCGAACACCATGTCAAGTTGCCGCCAATTATGTGAAGTGAAGTCTAAGTCCTCATGCACAAGTGGCGGTCTACTCAGCAGCAGGAGATCCCCCTTGGTTGGTTTTTTAATACTTCGAGATCGAGTGCCACAAAATTTCTTCAGCCTCGCAAAGTTCATGCCAGACCTCCGAATACAATAGGCGTGCCTTCACAAGGAACCTGCATGCCAGTACAACAGAAGATCAATGGACTGCTGGCGATCCACAGCTCAGCCTGTAGGGCAGTCGGACAGGCGCAGAGCGGACCCTGCCGGTGGGCACTGAGAAGCCGTGGACCGTCCGTGGACACACTCCACCCGATCAACCGCGCACGAGCCTCGGACCTGCGGTATTGCCCGAGAGTCAAAAGCCCTCCGGGGCCATTGCCGTATAGCAACCATCGTGACTGAGTTGACCGCCAACAGTCCTCGACTACCGACTGACCAGTTCGCTAGACCGCGATGACTACACAGGTAGCGAAGGGTCGTCCAGACGTCTGCTGCCCCCTCTAGGCGAAACCGCGCCCGCTGCCCCGTAGAGCCCGTAAGTCACGGCAAACGACGGCCATGAGAAAGCAGAGAGGTCTCGGAACGTATTATCCGAGGCTCCAACCCGGCGCGGCAAAGCGACCGGCCGTTCTCCTGAAGGGCTACTCAGGCGTAGCCAGACAGCGCCCTCGGCTGGTCGCCACGCGAAGCACGTCCCGCAGTGCGCCTGCCAACTGCACGGTGATGAGCTTCAGTTTCTCCAGATCTTCGGTCTCGTCGTCGAGTACCTGAAGCGCCTGCCCGAGCAGTTCGGCCGCCATCCCGAGTTGCACCGACTCGATATGAACACGGCTTGCCCTCTGGCCCAGCCCACGGGAGAAGCCTCAGTTCGTGCTGTGCCGTCATCCCTGCATCTGTCTCTCGTTGGGTCTCGCCACTGGATGTCGGCGCGCCGCTGGGTGCCCAGTCGCTCATTGCTTCGCCTCCGCTGACCGGGCCTGGCCGGACACCGAGTGGCACGGGCAGGCACACGCCTCGTAGATCAACGGCACGTCGACCGGTGCCGGAGTTGGGGAGGACTCCGCGCATGCCTGGTGCGTGCCGATACGGCAGGCGGGCGAACGGTAGGGGGCGGCCGGGCTGGGGGTCTGCCGTCGAGAGGGCATCAGCAGACCCCCAGGAGAGCCGACCGGGCCTCGGTCGGCAGACGGGGAGCGACGACAACCGTCGGGCGCTGTCGTACGCGCCTCTCCCAGGCCAGCACGTACGGGCGGACGAGCGCAGTCTCCTCAGCCATGAGCGAGTAGTGGTGCCTCGCCCAGTCGGAGGCCCGGCTCAGGACGACCGTCGGTTCGTCTGCGGGCGCAGACGCGGCGGGAGCGACCGGCGGGGGCGGCGTTAAGGGGCGGCGGTGCCTGCCCTTGGAGAAGTGCCGCGCCCTGGTGAGAGAGACGGCGCGGCGGATACGGTTGAGCACGTTGAATCAGCTCCTATCGCTGATGGCCCGGTCCCCTGACATCGCCCGTCGTGGGGACCGGTTTTTCTACGACCGCCCGGAGAGTGCGGCCGTTCTGGCAGGTGACGAGGAGCCCGAACCGATCGGCCTCGGCCACCGCCGCCAGGACCTCCTTCCATGACTCGGCGGAGAGCGCTTCCGGCACCTCCGCCTCGACCGATGTGAATCGGGCGTGCTCCTCCACGCGCGTGGGGAGCCCGACGGCGGACAGCCGGGCGGCGATGGCCGCCGCGCTAACTCCCGAAGCGGGCACAGGGCAGCCTCCGTCAACTGGCGATCACTTTCAGTGAAGCTAGTTAACTAGATTAGAGCTAGTGGACTAGATTTTCCATATGCCTGAGCAGCCGCCCTATCTCCGCGTCGCCGACGAACTCCGGCGGCGGATCGCGGAGCACGTATGGGAGCCGGGAGACCGCCTGCCGTCCCGCGCCCAGATCGGCCAGGAGTACGGGGTGGGTGAGAACGTGGTCCGCCGGGCGCAGGAGTTGCTGATCTCCCAGGGCGTGCTGGAGGGCCGAGCCGGATCGGGCACGTACGTCGCCGAGCCCCGGCAACGGGTGCGAGTCGTACGGTCGTCGGCACGCGAGCAGCCTGAAGGGTCGCCGTTCCGCGCGGACATGAGGGCAGTCGGCAAGCACGGCGACTGGGAGAGCCGGACCGACGCCAAGGTTCCGGCCCCGGCGGAGATCGCAGCGCGACTCGGTATCGCCGAGGGCGAGTTGTGCGTCCGGACGTCGTACGAGTTCCTGGCCGACGGCAGGCCCGTGCAGCTGTCGACGAGCTGGGAGCCGTACGACCTCACCGCAGGCACGCTCGTCGTCCTCCCCGAGGGAGGGCCGCACGCCGGGGCGGGCGTCGTGAACCGCATGGCCGTCATCGGAATCACCGTCAGCCATGCCGTGGAACAGCCGGAGCCGAGGCAGGCGACCGCCGAGGAGGCATCGCTTCTCGGCATCCAGAAGGCCGCGCTCGTCACGCACATCCGGCGGACGTACTACAGCGACCAGGGGCGGCCCGTGGAGACGGCGGACATCGTCGTACCCGCCGCTCACTGCGAGATCGTGTACGAGATTCCGATCAATCGGTAGTCGGTGAGGGTCCTCTCAGCCGCGTCCGGCCGTGTCCCTTCCGTGCCCGATCGGTCGGGGAAACATGGGGAACGGCGGTGCCCGGCGGGTAGCCCGCATAGCGACGGCCCCTGACCGTCTTACCTGGTCAGAGGCCGTAACACTGCGGAGGCTGAGGGATTTGAACCCTCGGTGACATCGCTGCCACGACGGTTTTCAAGACCGTTCCCTTAGGCCGCTCGGGCAAGCCTCCCCGCGCCACTCGTGGTGGCGCGGGGATCAGCCTAGCGCGTCAGCTGTCGCCCTTGCGCTTCCCCAGGGTGACATCCACCTTCGACTGCTTGCCGTCGCGCTTGTAGGTGATGCTGACCTTGTCGCCCGGCTGGTGGGTCCAGATCTCGCTGATGAGGGTCGGGCCGCTGTCGATGACCGTGTCGTCCAGCTTGGTGATCACGTCGCCGGACTTCAGACCGGCCTTGTCGGCGGGGCCGCCGGGGACGACGGCGGGGCTGCCGCCGGCGCCGTTGGAGGCGATGGTGGCGCCGTCGCCGGAGTCCTTCATGTTGACCGTGGCCTCGATCACCGGGTAGACCGGCTGACCGGTCTTGATCAGCTGTTCGGCGACGTTCTTCGCCTGGTTGATCGGGATCGCGAAGCCGAGGCCGATGCTGCCGGACTGCTGGGACTCGCCGAGGCCGCTGCCGGTGCCGGCGGACTGGATGGCGGAGTTGATGCCGATGACGCCGCCGTCCGCGTTGAGCAGCGGGCCACCGGAGTTGCCCGGGTTGATGGAGGCGTCGGTCTGCAGGGCGCTCATGTACGAGGCGTTGCCGCCGCCTCCGTCGCTGGAGGCGACCGGGCGGTTCTTGGCGCTCACGATGCCGGTGGTGACGGTGCCGGAGAGGCCGAAGGGGGCCCCGATGGCGACGGTGGCGTCGCCCACGGCGACCTTGTCGGAGTTGCCCAGCGGCAGCGGGTTCAGCTTGGCGCCGGCGGCGTTCTTGAGCTTGATCACGGCGACGTCGTAGCCCTGGGCGCGGCCGACGACCTCGGCGGTGTACCGCTTGCCGTTGGAGAAGGTGGCGGTCAGCTTGCCGTTGTCGGCGGCCGAGGCGACGACGTGGTTGTTGGTGAGGATGTGGCCCTGCTTGTCGTAGACGAAGCCGGTGCCGGTGCCGCCCTCGCCGTTGTTGCCCTGGGCCTCGATGGTGACGACGCTGGGCAGCGTCTTGTTGGCGATGCTCGACACCGAGCCGGGCGCGCGGCTCTCCGTCTTGGGGTTGCCGTAGGCGGAGATGGTGGTGGTGTCGCCGCCGTCGCTCTCCCGGTCGGCGGCCCAGAAGCCGATGCCGCCGCCGATGCCGCCCGCGACCAGTACGGCGGCCAGCACGGCGGCGACCAGCCCGCGGGGCTTGCGCTCGGACGGGCCGGAGGACGGCACGGGAGCGGTCCCCCACGGTCCGCCCGGGCCGCCCTGTCCGCCCGGCCCGTCACCCGGGCCGCCCTGCGGCTGCCCGCTCCCGGCGGACCACCACGCGCTGGACTGCCCGTCGCC
>NZ_BBOX01000377.1 GCF_001553455.1 Streptomyces hygroscopicus subsp. hygroscopicus | reverse complement strand
CGTTGAAGGCCGACGACGACCTGTCCGTCGCCGCAGAGGACTGGGTCGATGCCAAAAAAGACACCGGGGAAGTCCGCAGTGGTGCGAAGGAGTACTTGGGCGAGATCAAGCCTCCGCCTAAAGATGGCGATCCGAAATCGAATGCGGACTGGTGGAAGGGACTTTCCGAGCAGGAGAAGGCCGACTACATTTCCATGCACCCCGACAGCGTCGGCAACCTGAATGGTCTTCCGGCGGACGTCCGTGATGAGGCAAATCGTGCCATATTCGAGGAGAAACGGGCGGAGTATCAAACCCAGTACAAGAACATACCCGAGGAGCCCAAACCTAAATATGTCTCTAGTAGTAGGGCCATAAGATACAGTGATGAATGGCTCGAATGGCGCCAGAAGTATGAAGGAAGGAGGGCGCACCTGAAATCCGCTTTGGAAGGGGTGAAGGCTATTCAAAAACGTTTCGATAGAACAGGTGAAGGCGGTCTGCCTGAGGCGTATCTCCTTAGGTTCGATCCCAACGACGACGGGCGGGTTGTTCTAGCAAATGGGAATCCGGATACAGCAGACCACACTGCGCTGTACGTACCGGGAACAAAAACACATCTAGGTGGCATTGACGGTGACCTGAACCGAGGTGTGACGCTGTGGCAGGAGAGCCATACGCTTTCGCCTGGAGACAAGATTTCTACGATTACATGGTTCGATTACGATGCCCCGAACCAAATCCCTAACGCTACAAGCGATAAGTACGCAGAAAAAGCTGCTCCTGCCCTGCGTGAGTTCCTTGACGGTAATAGGGTGGCTCATGAGGCCGCCACTGGTGGCACTGCCCACACCACCGTTATTGGTCACAGCTACGGCAGTACGGTTATAGGGGATGCGGCTAAATACCGTAGCGACTACGCGGACACCTGGAGCGACCCGTTGCCCGCCGACGATGTGATCGCGGCAGGGAGTCCTGGCATGCAGGCTGAACATGCCGCTGATCTCGGTATAGATCCTGACCATATGTGGGCCATGAAAGCTGGAGGTGTGGGAAGTGACGACTGGTTTGTACGAGAGGGTGGACGGCGCGTCGGACTGGGAGGTAACGGGGTAATTCCCACCGACAGAGAGTTCGGTGGGCATGTCATGGAATCAGATTCGGATGACCACGGTGGGTATTGGAAAGTGGACGATCACCAAAGGCCATCTGTCAGCCTGAAAAATCAGGCACGGGTTATTGTAGGCGACTACATGGGTGTGACACTTGAGTGAGCCGCGCTTTGGGCTTCTGCGAAAGTCCCGAAAATTTTCATGGTTGGTTTTTTGTGTCGTGGTGACGGCTCCGCTGGTTCTGACGGGATGTTCATCAATGAATGATAACTCTGAAAACAAAGGTAATGCAGAGGCCAAGCTCGGCTACAAGCCAGAGGTCCGCGCTGTTGAAGACGCAAAACAAGAGGTCAACGCGATTTCCAGCAACCTTCTGGACTGGATGGGAGTAGAGGGAAAGGTCACTGAGTCAGGAGCGGCGGTAAGTGTCTGTGAGGCGATTGATCCCGACCTGACGAAATATTACACAATCCATCACCCGTGGTCGGTCTATAAATTGAGTAAAGGAACATTCGAGACGGCGATGCGGAACGTCCGTGAGCGCTTGCCGAAACATGGTTGGGAAATCACGCAAGAGGGTGAGACCAAATCGCGGGCGCGGAACCCGGAGATCGTGGCAGTCAATCGCCGGACGCACCATTGGGTGCAGATCGAGTGGGCCAAGGAACGATCAGGGGATCTCGAGGAATTGATCAGCGTGGACGTCGACTCCCGCTGTTACCGTGCTCCCAAGGGGGCTGAACTCTAACTGGCGGGTGCCATGCGGTGTAAAACTGCCTGATGCCTTGTCCTCACGGTATGCGTCGTCATCGCCGCGGCAGAACACTCGATGGTGACAAAAGACGATGACGGTGTGGACGAAAAGGCCACAGCGTACGGCACTAGTAGATGCGAAGGGCCTGGCCAGGCAGCAGTCCAGCAAGATCCTCAGCCTCTCTGAACTCCGGGTCGCCCTGCTATGTCGATAAGGCTTACAAACCCCACGGTCAATAGTCGGCGGAGGTGCTCATGCCGCCGGCCCGGCCACGCCGCAACGTGACCCGGTACTCCGGCCCGCCTCCCGCTGTAGACAGCCGTACAGTGCCCCGCCGTGCGGCTGCTGGGGTCGGCAGCGTCGGGCCGCACGCCTGTGCTGTCGCCCCGGGAAATAGGTATGCGTACTCAGGCACGTCTGTGGTGGAGTCGTTAGCGTGAGCGATGTGAGGTGTGCCTCGGTATGCATCGTTTGAGACGGAGAACTGTTGCTGAACCGTCGACGGCCCACGACCGCCAGGCAGTTGGGGTGTCCGAGGCTGATGGATAGAGTGGCTTAGGACATCGTTGGTGTCATACGGGGAGGGACAGCGTGGGGCCCATGGAGCCAGGGTCTGAGCCGCAGACGCCGTTCGGCAAGAGGCTGGTCAAGGAAGCCGAGACGCTCGCCAGGTTCAAGAAGCGCCTGGACAAGGTACTGACCGACCTTGAGAAGTCCCCGGCGTCCCGCAAAACGATCTCGGAACAGGCGATCACCCGGGACGCGTACGGCTCGGGTCCCGGGTTCACCTCTTCGGATGACCTGGCCAACCTCTACGAGAAGGTTCATTCGCGGCTGGAGAACCTCGCCCAGTCCTTCGGCGAGCAGATCGAGGCCATGGGTCTCATGGCCATCGTCGCCGAACGTGGCTACGACGGCATGGACGCCGAGCAGGCCCGCCGGATGCGGGAGATCCAGGCGCGGGCTTGGAAGTACTACCGCCAGCCGACCCAGAACCACGCTGACCAGGATGGGAATCACGGCAGCAAAGAGGTCGGGGGCGACGCGCTGTGAGGGGGAGAAGGTAGATGGCCGGGGGAAAGTTCGAGAAACGGTCCCACGACGAGCTCTACAACATGGTCGCGACCGCGAAGCCGGACCAGCTGACCAGTGTCGGGGCCGCGTTGATGGCTGCCTTCGACGACATCAATGCCATCGCGGACGAACTCAAGGCGCACGCCGAACGGGTGCACTGGGAGGGCGAGGGCGCCGACGCCTTCCGTGAGTGGGGTCGCGAGGTCGCCAAGCAGACCCACAAGATGGCCGACTACACCCTGCTCGTCGGCCTGCACATGAGCACTGCGGGCCAGGGCCTGAGCGAGGTCAAGGCCGCGATGCCGGCGCCGACGGCTGCTGACGACAAGAAGCACAAGAGCGATGCGGAGCAGGCGGTCGCGGACAAGCACCACCTGGAAGCGCTCCGGCAGATGGACAAGCTGGACTCGTACTACGAGACGGCGTACACGGAGATCAACGGGCTGGAGGAGCCGAACTTTCCGCCGTTGCCGGCTGGGTTCGTGCAACACGAGGAGCCCCTTGTCTCCCATGCCACCAACTCCTCAGGGACGCTCCAATCCGACGCAGGCACCCCGCTCTCCGCTGCTTCTCATTTCGACGGGAGCACGGGTACTACCACCGTGCATAAGCCTGCAGTCGACCCCTCGGGACGTGGTGCCTTGGGTGTTGAAAGCCTGCCGAATACTGTGCCGGAGACTAGGACGAGCCTTGACTCCACGCAGACGCCACCTTCACCTGACGTCATCGACACAAGCAGGCTGCCTGCTTCGCCACCGCAGGATGTGGAGCAGCACGTAAAGCCTGTAGGGCCAAATAGTCCCAGGCCGCTTCTGCCAAGTGCCCCGCCGATCAGGCGAGGAGGGGGCAACCCCGTTCGAGGGCCTGTCAGCCCTTACCAAGGCGCTGGTAAGCAGTCTCGGTCGATGCCCCCTCCTCGAACCGGACTGCCGGACGGTGTGCATGGTGGAAAGCAGGCTCGTCCGCCAGGGGAAACCACCGCACCACGGATTCCCCGTGGCAGGGTTGTCGGAGAAGAGCAGGGACTGATGAAGCGTGGACCGGTGGGCCCCGCCACACACGGTTTCGGCGATACGCCTCGGTCCGGGAGCAGCGTGCCGGGGCGACGGCTCGCCTCTGAGCGAGGCGGGACCGTGGACAGCCCACGAGGATCGAACAATGTGAACGGGCAGCGTCTGCCGCGGGGCACGGTCGTCGGGGATGAGCACGGTATTCCGCCGAAGCGTGGTCCGCTGGGTGCAGGCGGCCCCTCAACTGAGCGTGGTACGAACGGGCCTGTGGGTGGGGGTGGCCAGGGGCGGCGGCTTGCGTCGGAGTCCGGTGGTGCCGTCGGCAGTACGCGCTCCGGGCGCGGATCACAGTCGGAGTTCACGCCAGGAGGGTCCGGGCTCGTCCGTGGCAATCAGGTGTCAGAACCGATGCGGCGCTCCGGTAGGGGGGCGTCGAACAGCTCGGACGCCAGCTCCAGGCCCGATTACCTTCAGGAAGACGAAGAGACCTGGGCGGGTGGACGGCGTGACACGGTCCCGCCGGTCATCGACTAGACCGACATGTCCTGCGCAATGCCGAGGAGAGCACTCACCTATGCCATTTCAGAAGTACGGAACGCGGCAGCGTTCCTTGTCGGCTCTGGCGACGCTCGGAGCCGGACTTATGGTGCTGGGTGGTATTGCGCCCGCGGCAGCTGCGCAGGATATCAGCTCCCAGCAGTGGTACCTGAATGACATGCAGGCCGACGGTATGTGGAAGGTAAGCAAGGGCAAGGGCGTCACTGTGGCCGTTATCGACTCAGGCGTTAAGGCGTCGCTACCCGAGCTACGGGGGCGAGTATTGCAGGGCACAGATGCCTCTAACTCCCCGACAAATCCACATGATGACGAAACCGGTCACGGGACCACTATGGCGGCGCTCATCGCCGGCACAGGAGACGGTGGTGGTATTCAAGGGCTGGCGCCAGAGTCCAAGATCTTGCCTATCAAAGCTGTTGTCAATGGTAAGACGGATGCCGCTGACCCGCTACTCGCCAGGGCTATCAGGTATGCGGTTGATCACGGCGCGCGAGTCCTGAACATTTCCCTAGGTACAGAGGGTACGAGTTCCGCCTATTTCGCTAAGTCTCAGTCCGCCGTAAAGTACGCCATTAATAAAGGTGCCTTGATATTCGCCGCCACGGGCAACAGCGGGGACAAAAATAACTTTCCTGAGTACCCTTCTTCGTTGCCTGGTGTCGTAGGAGTGGGTGCGATCAACCGTGAAGGGAAAGTGGCTGGGTTCTCCACCCATGGTGACCAAGTGGGGCTGGTGGCCATCGGGGATGAGATCCCCAAACACTGCGGGGACAACGTCTGCACATCGCGCGGGACCAGCCAAGCCACCGCCATCACCTCCGCCTCCGCTGCCCTGATCTGGTCCAAGCACCCCGAGTGGACCAACAACCAGGTCCTGCGCGTCATGATGCAGACCGCCGCGAAGCCCAAGAGCGGTGACATCCCGAGCAGTTATGTCGGATACGGCTCGGTCCGGCCTCGTAAGGTCCTCATCGACGGCGAGGGTGATCCGGGGCCCGCCAACACCAATCCGTTGCTCGCTCGTGAGGGGGCGACGAAACCAAAGCCTTCCGAATCGGCGTCTCAGCCGGCGGAGGACGGCTCACAGCCCGCGTCGGATAAGCGGGCTGCCGAGAAACCCGCAGGGGAGGCCAAAGCGAGCGACGACGGCGGCGGTAACAGTACGCTCTGGGTCGCCCTGGGTGCGGGCATCGTTGTGGTCGCCGGGGCCGCGGTCGCCTTCACCGTCGTGCGGCGTCGAGGCGGAACGATGGCCAGGCCGTAACCAGTACCAGTACCAGCACAGCACCAGCTACAGCTATACGCTTCCTGCCATGTCGGGTAGGAGTTCCACAGAGTGGTGAGCTGACGAAATCCCCAGCTCGGCTCACCAACACATCATGGGGGAAGGTGGAAAGATGTCGGGCTCGCAGCGGATAAGCGACGCACACTTCCGGAAGTTCGAGAGCGACCTCGGCCGCGTCAGTGAGGACCTCTCACAGAACCTGCG
Source organism: Streptomyces hygroscopicus subsp. hygroscopicus (assembly GCF_001553455.1). Taxonomy (GTDB): domain Bacteria; phylum Actinomycetota; class Actinomycetes; order Streptomycetales; family Streptomycetaceae; genus Streptomyces; species Streptomyces hygroscopicus. The sequence goes on along the minus strand of NZ_BBOX01000377.1, from coordinate 11,958 downwards.
CACGCTGATCAACGCCATTGACACGGTGGAGACGGCATGGACCGGTCAGGGAGGAAGCGCCTTCAAGCAGGCGCAGATCAGCCTGAACGAGGATCACGAGGCCCTGCGTCAGCTCATCGTCAACATCCACGAGGCGGTGCAGCTCACGCACCGTTCGGGTGGTGCCAATGACAGTGAGATCGCGTCCCAGCTGCGCAGCATTGACGTCAATGGCAGCGCGGCTGGCGGGCACCTCGGCCGTGGTGCGGATGGCCTGGCCCACAGCAAGGTCGATCAGTTCTAGCCGTCGAGGGGGCCGTCGAGGCCCCTGAGGCAGAGCCGATCGACAACCATCAAGACACCACGAGGGGTGGAGCACAAGTGTCCGGTGACGGGATGGACATCAAGGTCACATACAACTCGCTCGAGGACACCGCCGGTGACCTCGAGCGGGGCGCCAGGGTGGTCAGCCAGCAGATCGAGACCATCATCGCCGCGGTCAAGGCCGTCACCGACGGCTGGGAGGGCGAGGCTCACCAGATGATGCTGGCCGCCGAGAGGCAGTTCAAGACGCGGGCCAACCACATCGAGAGCACGCTCAAAGAGGTGGCGACCAAGGTCAGGACCGGCAGTATGGACTACCACGCGACCGACAAGAAGTCGGCCCAGCTGTTCCAGGACATCGCTTTCTGAGGGCCTGGCCGCCAGCAGATGGGGGTGGGCAACCGCTGAGGCGGGTTGTCCACCCCCATGTCCATGGAGGGCGGCACTGGGCCTACTGCGCACCCTGGTGGGCTCAGGCTCACCAGCCAATCACCGTAGGTTCGGATCCGGTGGCGGCGCACAGCCTTCGGACCCGGGGCACTTGAACCATCCTTGCGTCATATCGCGTGCCACCTGCGGTAAACGCCGCGAGCGCGCGAGTTTCTTTGGCCGACTTGTTCAGCTGCTGTTCTTCTTTGGCCTGCTTGAGAGGACGTACCCGCCGTGTCCCCGCCGTCCGCGTGACGAAGCCGCGTACGCGTTTCCTGTTTCTCCGTGGCCGTGGCCGTGGCTCGGAGCTGGGGCCACGTGTCGCCGTACGTCGTACGTCGTACGTCGCCCTAGCTCATATGAAGCCGCCGGATTCCCGCGGCAGTTGTGTCATCAAAAGTCGGCAATAGCCAGCGTGCGGCCGTGCCCACCGCGTTCCGGCGTCACTGCTCCGGCAGCCACCCCACCTGGGTGAGCGGCACCCCGCGCTTGCGGGAGACGAAGAAACCGCGGCCGGGTGGCATGGGCCGGGGGCGGACGCCGCCGAAGACGTCGCCCTCGGCGGGGTCGCCGGACAGGACCATGCCCTGGGCGCCCAGTTCCTTCACGCGCTGCATGAAGGACTCGAACATCGAGCGGGAGGCGCCCGCGGAATTGCGGGCGATGATGAAGCGCATGCCGACGTCGCGGGCGAAGGGCAGGTTCTCGGTCAGTACTGCCAGTGGGTTGCCGCTGCTGGTGGATACCAGCTCGTAGTCGTCGATGATCACGAAGAACTGCGGGCCGCTCCACCAACTGCGGTCCCGGAGTTGCTGCGGAGTGATGTCCGGCTTGGGGGCGCGTCGTTCCATCAGTCCGTTGAGGGCGTTCGCGTGGAGTTCCAGCGCGGAGGCGATCGGCGCGTATTCGAGGAGGTGGCTGTCCGGAATGACACCGAGGAGGGAACGGCGGTAGTCGCCGACCACGATCTTCGCTTCATCCGGGCCGTAGCGCTCGACGAGCTGCTTGGCGATCAGACGGATGAGCGAGGTCTTGCCCGATTCGCTTTCGCCGAAGATGACGAAGAACGGGTCGGTCTCGAAGTCGATGAATACGGGTTCCAGGTTCGTTTCGTCGATGCCGATCGCGATCCCGTGCTGCGGGTATTCGAAGCCCTTGGGGAGTTCCTCCGCGCGGAGCTTGCGCGGGAGCAGCCGTACGCGCGGGGCGGGCGGGCCCGGCCAGGCGGCGCTGACGGCGCGGACCAGTTCGGTCGTCGCCTCGGTCATGCCGTCGGGGTCGTGGCCCTTGTCGATGCGCGGCTGGGCGCCCATGAAGTGGAGTTTCTCCGGAAGCTGTCCGCGGCCGGGGACGCCGACCGGGACGTTCGCGGCGACCTTGCGGTCGAACTCCGAGTCCATCGTGTCGCCCAGGCGCAGCTCCAGCCGGTTGAGCAGCTGGTCCTTCAGCGAGGCGCGGACCTCCATGTTGCGGGAGGCGGTGATGACGACATGGATGCCGTAGCCGAGGCCCCGGCCGGCGATATCGGTGACGATGCCTTCCAGCATGTCGTACTCGGCCTTGAAGTTGCCCCAGCCGTCGATGATGAGAAAGACGTCGCCCCAGCCCTGGTCGGCGTGTTGTCCGGCCGCGCGCTGGCGTCGGTAGGTGGCGATGGAGTCGATGTTCTGGGCGCGGAAGTACTCCTCGCGCCGGGCGAGCACCCCGGCGACCTCCGCGACGGTCCGCCGTACCTTCTCCGGGTCCAGGCGGGAGGCGACCCCGCCCACATGGGGCAGGTCCGCGATGGCGCTCATTCCGCCGCCACCGAAGTCGAGTCCGTAGAACTGCACCTCGGCCGGGGTGTGGGTGAGGGCGAAGGCGGTGACCAGGGTGCGCATCAGGGTGGACTTGCCGGACTGGGGGCCGCCCACCACCAGCATGTGGCCGGCGGCGCCGGAGAAGTCCCGGTAGAGGATGTCGCGCCGCTGCTCGAACGGCTTGTCGATGAGGCCCAGGGGCACGACGAGGCCGCCCGGCCTGGCGTAGTCCGCCGACTGCAGACCGCGTTCCCGGGTGGGGGCCAGCGGGGGCAGCAGTTCGTCCAGGGCGGGAGCCTCGTCCAGGGGCGGCAGCCAGACCTGGTGGGCGGGCTGGCCCTGGCCTTCCAGACGGCTCACGATGACGTCCAGGACCGTCTCCGCCAGCGCGTCGTCATCGGGCCGGGCCGGGGCGTTCAGCGTCTCCGGGTCCGGGGCCGCGTACGTCACCGGGACCGGGGCGGCGGTGAAGAGGACCGGCCGCCGCTCGACGGGCAGGGAGGCGTTGTCGAGGTGCGCGTGCCCCGTGCGGTACGGGCCGGAGACGTAGGCCGCCTTGAAGCGGGTCATCTCGTCGGTGCCGAACTTCAGATAGCCGGAGCCGGGCACGGGGGGAAGGTGATAGGCGTCCGGCACGCCCAGGGCCGTACGGGACTCGGCGGCGGAGAAGGTGCGCAGACCGATGCGGTAGGAGAGGTACGTCTCGAGTCCGCGCAGCCGGCCCTCCTCCAGCCGCTGCGAGGCGAGCAGCAGGTGCACGCCCAGCGACCGGCCGATGCGGCCGATCTGGATGAACATCTCGATGAAGTCCGGCTTCGCCGTCAACAGCTCGCTGAACTCGTCGATCACCAGAACGAGTGATGCCAGAGGCTCCAGCGGGGCTCCGGCCGCCCGCGCCTTCTCGTAGTCGTGGATGTTCGCGTAGTTGCCCGCCGACCGCAGCAGCTCCTGACGGCGCTGCAGCTCACCGGTGATCGAGTCGCGCATGCGGTCGACCAGCGTCAGATCGTCGGCGAGGTTGGTGATGACCGCGGCCACATGGGGCAGCTCCGACATCCCCGCGAAGGTGGCGCCGCCCTTGAAGTCCGCGAGGACGAAGTTGAGGGTCTCGGACGAGTGCGTGACGGCCAGCCCCAGCACCAGGGTCCGCAGCAGCTCGGACTTGCCCGAGCCGGTCGCGCCGACGCACAGCCCGTGCGGGCCCATCCCGTCCTGCGCGGCCTCCTTCAGGTCCAGCATGACCGGGGAGCCGTCCTCCGACACACCGATCGGCACGCGCAGCCGCTCGGCCAGCGAGCGGGGCCGCCAGGTCCGGGAGACGTCCACCGAACCGGCGTCGCCCAGCCCCAGCAGCTCGGTGAAATCGAGGTTGGCGAGCAGCGGCTCATCGTCGTCGTCCCCGCCCATGCGCAGCGGCGCGAGCTGCCGTGCGAGCGCCTCCGCCGCTTCCATCGACAGCGTGTCGGGGGTGCCGTCGTACGCGGCGACCTGCGACTCCAACTGCAGCTTGCCCGGCCGTACGACGATCGACAGACCGCCGCGCGGCTCGTCGAGTTCCCCCGGCACGATCTCGATGACGGTGACGCCCTGCAGACCCTCGGGCGCCGCGAACGCCGAGTCCGGCGGCACCATCGCGCCGTCGAGCACGAGCACCAGATGCGGTTGGTCGAGGAGCGGCTGCCCGTCCCTGCTGAAGCGGGTACGGCCTTCCAGCCGCCCCCTCAGCAGCTCCTCCACCTCGGCCAGGGAGTCGCCGAACAGCCGCCGCGTGCCCGCGCCGTCGAACGCCCCGGGCACCTGCGTGTGCGGGAGCCACTTCGTCCATTCCCACTGCTCGGCCGCACCGCGCGAGGTGACCGTCGCGATGACCAGGTCCTCCGGCGAATGCAGGGTCGCCAGCTGGGCGATCAGTGCCCTTGCGATCCCGTGCACCTGCTCCGGAGCGCCGGACACGGTCAGGTGGTAGAAGGCGCGCAGCGACACCGCCATGGGCAGGTTGTCCAGTGACCCCTGGGTCGCGAGAAAACGCTGCATGGCGCCCGCCGTCAGCGGCTCCAGCTGATCCACGGTGGCGGTCTCGGGGGCGACCAGGGGGGTGGAGAGCTGCTGTGTGCCGAGGCCGAGCCGCACCTGCACGAAGTCGTCGTCGGTCAGCCGCCGTTCCCACACCCGGCTGCCTTCGGCGACGATCGCCCACAACTGCTCGGGAGCGGGGTGCAGATAGAACTGGGCGTCGCGCTGCCGCCGGGCCGTGCGCCGTACCGTCCGGCGCGTCTGCGCGAGGTACTTGAGGTAATCGCGGCGCATGTCCGCCCGCTGCCCCTGCGAGCCCTGCCGGTGCCGCGTGATCATGGCGATGGTCATGGCGAGCGTGGAGAACATCATCATCACGCCCATGATCTTCATCATGGGGGCGGCGCCCGGCATGAAGAAGTAGACCATCGACGAGCCCATGCCGAGCGTCGGCAGCAACTGCATCAGCATGCCTTCTTGCTGACCGCGCGGCAGTTCCGGGGGTGGTTCGAGGTGGAGTTCGTCGGTCGGTACCTCGGGTGGCAGAGCCCGTGGCTGGCGCTTGACGACGACCTGGCTCACCGGATCCCTCATCCTCCACACGGAGGGACAGTTCTCGTCCGGCACCCCCGTGGCGACGGCCTCCCTCCGCGAGTCAGCGATCCTATCGGCGTCATCGTTCCAGGGCCCCGGTAGGGTGGCCGCCGCGCGCATGACACCGGCGATGTCGCAGACCGAACCAGGGGGCCCCACACGTGAGTACGTCCGCAACAACCGGTTTCTGCAGGGTGACCGTCGTCGCGCCCGACAGCCGGATCGATGTCGCTCTTCCGGAGGACATCCCTGTCGCCGACGTCTACCCCGAAATCCTGCGCCTGACCGGCCAGACCCAGCCGACCGGCGCTCCCACCGGCTACCACCTCGTGCGCCGCGACGGAACGGTCCTGGACGGCAGCCGCTCGCTGCTCGCCCAGCAGGTCCTGGACGGGGAGTTGCTGGCGCTGCGGCCCTTCGCCGAGTCGCTGCCGCCCGCCGTCTACGACGACGTGTCCGATGCGATCGCCTCCGCGGTCACACGCGACCGCACCCTGTGGAACGACCGGTTCCTGCGCGCCGCCGGGCTGCTCGGGGGGTCGCTGCTGCTGATCCTCATGGGCTTCGTGCTCTGGTTCGCCGACCCGGTCGAGCACGACATGCACGGACTCCCGGGGGTCATCGCCGCCGCCGTCGGCGTGCTGTTGACCGCCCTCGCCGGGGTGCGGGCACGGGTGTACGAGGACCGCGCCTCCGCCATCGCCCTGGGCCTGGCGGCCCTTCCCCATCTCATGATCGCCGGATCGGGGGTCCTGGCCCTGGACGCCGGAGAGGGCGTGGGACGGCTCCAGTTCCTGCTCGGCTGTGTCGCGGTGCTCATCGGCTCCGTCGTCCTGGTCGTCGTCATGCCCAGCGGCGACGCACCGTTCGTCGCGGCCGTCTTCGCGGCGAGCGTCGGCACCCTCGCCACGTTCTGCGAAATCCTCACCGACTCCGGCGCCACCGAGACGGCCGCCGTGTGCGCCGTCGTCGCGATCGGAGCGATCGCCTTCCTGCCGGGCCTGTCGGCCCGGGTCGCCCGGCTGCCCATCGGTTATGCCGCGCCCCGCTCGTCGGCCGATGATCTGGACGCCGAGGTGGACGCCGAGCCCCTCGACATCCACCGCATCGCCGCCCAGACCCGTCGTGGCCACGAGATGCTGCTGGGCATGGTCGGCGGCTGCTCGGCCGTCGTCGTCGGCGCCGCCGCGGTCCTCGGCTTCTCCGACGGCGTCTGGGCGCAGCTGCTCGCGCTCGCCGCCGGGCTGGCGATGCTGCTGCGTGCCCGCCTCTTCCGGTACACGGCCCAGGTCGCCGCCGTGCTCGGCGCGGGTCTGCTCGCCCTGGCCCTGCTCGTGCTGGGGCTGTCGCTGAACCCGCCGGCCGACGCGATCCGCGAGCTCCTGACCGAGAACGACCGCGGGCCGCTGGACATCCGCACGATCTGGCTCGCCGCGGCCGTCACCGTGGGCGCCGGTTTGATCATCGCCGTCGCTCTGATCATTCCGAAGAAGGGTCTGTCGCCCTTCTGGGGACGCCTGTCCGACCTGGCCGAGAGCGCCTTCCTGCTCTCCCTGGTGCCCCTGTGCCTCGCCGTCCTGGACGTCTACAGCTCGGCACGGAGCCTGACCAGCGGCTGAGCGCATGCCGATCGCCGCCGGGTCCCTGCCCTGACGCCCGCTTCCCCGTGCTGCGTCGTTGCGGCGTCGCTGTGGCGTCGCGGGGCTCGGGGGCGCCACCGGGACCGCCGCGCGGGGGTGTGCCGCGGACGGGACTCCTGCCGCAGCCCGGCTGCCCCCGCCCCCGGGGCAGGACGCTGGTACCCTGACTCCTGGCCGTTTGTGTACGCGTTCCCCGGAGGCTCCGAGTCTCGGGAGACAGCGCCCAGCGGACCCCGCCTCCCGAGTCACGGAAGATCCCCTGAGACAACGACCAGGGGCACTCGGCGGCTGATGACGAAAGCAAGGAGTACCGAGTGTCGCTCGACGCCGCTACCAAGAAGCAGATCATGTCCGAGTTCGCCACCAAGGAGGGCGACACCGGCTCCCCCGAGGTCCAGGTCGCGCTGCTCACGCGCCGCATCTCCGACCTCACCGAGCACCTCAAGACCCACAAGCACGACCACCACTCCCGCCGGGGTCTGCTGCTCCTGGTCGGCCAGCGCCGCCGGCTGCTGCAGTACCTGGCGAAGAAGGACATCACGCGCTTCCGTGCGCTGGTGGAGCGCCTGGGCATCCGCCGGGGTGCGGCGGGCGCCAAGTAAGACGCCATGAAGGGAGCGGTTCCCGCGACGGGGACCGCTCCCTTTGCCGTACGCGGCACCGTGCGTCAGACGCCGGCGCGGCGCCGTGAGCCGAAGCCCCGGGTGAAGGCCACCAGCCGAAGCCTTGAGTGAAGAGCACAGACGAAAGCCCTGAGCAAGCGCCCTACGCAGGCGCCGTACGCCGCGTCCTCCGCGATGCGTACGCGGGCCACCGCCCCGCGCCGTACGGTTTCAGCCAAAGGTGGCCCGTACGGCCATCGCACCGGTACGTAGCGGGTTCGCTACGTACCGTAGGGACCGGGCAACACAGCCGTCGTGATGACGGCCGAAGCTTTGTAGTCTGGTCCCAACAACGCCATAACGAACGAGGAGGAGCGCCTCATTCCCCGCCGCACCGGCGCCACAGGAGCCGGTCCTCGGTAGTGGCCCCCGGAACTGGTAATTCCGGTGGCTTCGATCGAAGACCGGCCCGGCCGCCGGCCCGCAAGGCCCGGGGCGCTGCTCCACCACCGTCCACCGTCACACGGACGAGGGACGCAGACGAGGAGATTTCCCTGGTGGAGAACGAGACCCACTACGCCGAAGCCGTCATCGACAACGGCACCTTCGGCACCCGCACGATCCGTTTCGAGACGGGCCGGCTGGCCCGTCAGGCCGCCGGTTCGGCCGTGGCCTACCTGGACGACGACACCATGGTGCTGTCGGCCACCACCGTTTCCAAGAACCCCAAGGACCAGCTCGACTTCTTCCCGCTCACGGTCGACGTCGAGGAGCGGATGTACGCGGCGGGGCGCATCCCCGGCTCGTTCTTCCGCCGTGAGGGCCGCCCCTCCGAGGACGCGATCCTCACCTGCCGTCTGATCGACCGCCCGCTGCGCCCGTCCTTCAAGAAGGGCCTGCGCAACGAGATCCAGATCGTCGAGACGGTCATGGCGCTCAACCCCGACCACCTCTACGACGTGGTCGCGATCAACGCCGCCTCCTGCTCCACGCAGCTGGCCGGGCTGCCGTTCTCCGGTCCGATCGGCGGCACCCGCGTCGCCCTGATCAAGGGCCAGTGGGTGGCCTTCCCGACCCACTCCGAGCTGGAGGAGGCCGTCTTCGACATGGTCGTCGCCGGCCGTGTGCTGGACGACGGCGATGTCGCGATCATGATGGTCGAGGCCGAGGCCACCGAGAAGACCATCCAGCTCGTCAAGGATGGCGCCGAGGCTCCCACCGAGGAGGTCGTCGCCGCCGGTCTGGAGGCGGCGAAGCCCTTCATCAAGGTGCTGTGCAAGGCGCAGGCGGACCTCGCCGCCAAGGCCGCGAAGCCGACCGGCGAGTTCCCGATCTTCCTCGACTACCAGGACGACGTCCTGGAGGCGCTGACCGCCGCCGTCCGTGACGAGCTGGCCCAGGCGCTGACCATCGCGGGCAAGCAGGAGCGCGAGGCCGAGCTGGACCGCGTCAAGGGCGTGGCCGCCGAGAAGCTGCTGCCGCAGTTCGAGGGGCGCGAGAAGGAGATCTCCGCCGCGTACCGCTCGCTGACCAAGACCCTGGTGCGCGAGCGCGTCATCAAGGAGAAGAAGCGCATCGACGGCCGCGGCGTCACGGACATCCGTACGCTCGCCGCCGAGGTCGAGGCGATTCCGCGGGTCCACGGCTCGGCGCTGTTCGAGCGCGGCGAGACCCAGATCCTGGGCGTCACCACGCTGAACATGCTCCGCATGGAGCAGCAGCTGGACACCCTCTCGCCCGAGACGCGCAAGCGCTACATGCACAACTACAACTTCCCGCCGTACTCCACCGGTGAGACCGGCCGCGTCGGCTCCCCCAAGCGCCGCGAGATCGGCCACGGCGCCCTGGCCGAGCGGGCGCTGATCCCGGTGCTGCCGACGCGCGAGGAGTTCCCGTACGCCATCCGCCAGGTCTCCGAGGCGCTCGGCTCCAACGGCTCGACCTCCATGGGGTCGGTCTGCGCCTCGACGATGTCGCTGCTCAACGCCGGTGTGCCGCTGAAGGCCCCGGTCGCGGGCATCGCTATGGGCCTGATCTCCCAGGAGATCGACGGCGAGACCCACTACGTCACCCTCACCGACATCCTCGGTGCGGAGGACGCGTTCGGCGACATGGACTTCAAGGTCGCCGGCACCAAGCAGTTCGTCACCGCGCTGCAGCTGGACACCAAGCTGGACGGCATCCCGGCGTCCGTGCTGGCCGCGGCCCTCAAGCAGGCCCGTGACGCCCGGCTGCACATCCTCGATGTGATGAACGAGGCCATCGACGTCCCGGACGAGATGTCCCCCAACGCGCCGCGGATCATCACCGTGAAGATCCCGGTCGACAAGATCGGTGAGGTCATCGGCCCCAAGGGCAAGATGATCAACCAGATCCAGGAGGACACCGGCGCCGACATCACCATCGAGGACGACGGCACCATCTACATCGGTGCCGCCGACGGCCCGGCCGCCGAGGCCGCCCGCGCCACGATCAACGGCATCGCCAACCCGACCATGCCGGAGGTCGGCGAGCGCTACCTGGGCACGGTCGTGAAGACCACCACCTTCGGTGCCTTTGTCTCCCTGCTCCCGGGCAAGGACGGCCTGCTGCACATCTCGCAGATCCGCAAGCTCGCCGGCGGCAAGCGCGTGGAGAACGTCGAGGACGTGCTGAAGGTCGGCGCCAAGGTCCAGGTCGAGATCGCCGAGATCGACCAGCGCGGCAAGCTCTCTCTGATCCCGGTCCTCGAGGAAGAAGAGGGCGCGGACGAGGCGAAGGCGGACGAGACCGAGAAGGACGAAGCCTCCCAGTGACGTCCCGCGCTCAGGCGGCGACGGCCCGCGCCTCTTCGGAGGCGCGGGCCGTCGCCCGTACCCAAACGCTCCTCGAGGGCGAGAACGGCATCGGCACGGTCCGCAAGACGACCCTCCCCGGGGGCCTGCGCGTCGTCACCGAGACCCTGCCGTCCGTGCGCTCGGCGACCTTCGGCATCTGGGCGCACGTCGGCTCGCGCGATGAGACCCGTACGCTCGGCGGCGCCACCCACTACCTGGAGCACCTGCTCTTCAAGGGCACCCGGCGGCGCACCGCGCTGGACATCTCCGCCGCCATCGACGCGGTCGGCGGCGAGATGAACGCCTTCACCGCCAAGGAGTACACCTGCTACTACGCGCGGGTGCTCGACACCGATCTGCCGCTGGCCATCGACGTCGTCTGCGACATGCTGACCGGCTCGGTGATCGACGCGGCCGATGTGGACGCGGAGCGCGGTGTCGTCCTCGAAGAGATCGCGATGACCGAGGACGACCCGGGCGACTGCGTGCACGACCTGTTCGCCCACACCATGCTCGGTGACACCCCGCTCGGCCGCCCGGTCCTGGGCACCGTCGACACCGTCAACGCGCTGGGCCGCGACCAGATCGCCCGCTTCTACCGGAAGCACTACGACCCGACGCATCTGGTCGTCGCCGCCGCGGGCAATGTGGACCACGACGACGTCGTCCGCCAGGTGCACGCCGCGTTCGACAGCGCGGGCGCCCTGTCCCGCGCCGACGCGCTCCCGGTCGCGCCGCGCGACGGCATCCGCGCGATCCGTACGGCGGGCAAGGTCGGGCTGCTGAACCGCAAGACCGAGCAGGCCCATGTGGTCCTCGGCATGCCCGGCATCCCGCGCACCGACGACCGCCGCTGGGCGCTCGGGGTGCTCAACACCGCGCTCGGCGGTGGGATGAGCTCCCGGCTCTTCCAGGAGGTCCGGGAGAAGCGCGGACTCGCCTACAGCGTCTACTCCTACACCTCGAGCTTCGCCGACTGCGGACTGTTCGGCGTCTACGCGGGCTGCCGCCCGAACCAGGTGCACGACGTCCTCAAGATCTGCCGCGACGAGCTCACCCAGGTCGCGGAGAACGGCCTGAGCGACGAGGAGCTGCGGCGCGCCGTCGGCCAGCTCTCCGGCTCCACGGTGCTGGGCCTGGAGGACACCGGCGCGCTGATGAACCGGATCGGCAAGAGCGAGCTGTGCTGGGGCGAGCAGATGTCGGTGGACGACATGCTCGCGCGGATCGCGGCGGTCACCCCGGACGAGGTGCGCGAGGTGGCGCGCGATGTACTGGGACGGCGTCCTTCGCTGTCCGTCATCGGCCCGCTGAAGGACAAGCAGGCGGCCCGCCTCGACGAGGCCGTCGCCTAGGTGCCTGCCAGAGCTGTCCGCGTCGAAGGAAAATCGACGGAAAATCGAAGGAAACAGGATCGATGAGCAAGCTGCGTGTGGCCGTCCTCGGTGCCAAGGGCCGGATCGGCTCCGAGGCGGTACGAGCCGTGGAGGCCGCCGAGGACATGGAACTGGTCGCCGCGCTGGGGCGGGGCGACCAGCTCACGACCCTGGTCGAGGCGGGCGCCGAGGTGGCGGTCGAGCTGACCGAGCCGGCCTCGGTGATGGACAACCTCGAGTTCTGTGTCCGCCACGGCATCCACGGCGTCGTCGGCACCACCGGCTGGACGGATGAGCGCCTGGCGCGGCTGGGCGGCTGGCTCGACGCCGCGCCGCGCACGGGCGTGCTCATCGCCCCGAACTTCTCCATCGGCGCCGTGCTGACC
>NZ_BBOX01000376.1 GCF_001553455.1 Streptomyces hygroscopicus subsp. hygroscopicus | reverse complement strand
GACGCCGCGCCGCGCACGGGCGTGCTCATCGCCCCGAACTTCTCCATCGGCGCCGTGCTGACCATGCGGTTCGCCCGCCAGGCGGCCCGGTTCTTCGAATCGGTCGAGGTCATCGAGTTGCACCACCCCAACAAGGTGGACGCCCCCTCGGGCACCGCCGCGCGCACCGCGCAGCTGATCGCCGAGGCCCGGCGGGAGGCCGGCTGCGCGCCGCAGCCGGACGCCACCGCCACGGGGCTCGACGGCGCGCGGGGCGCGGACGTGGACGGGGTGCCGGTGCACTCGGTGCGGCTGCGCGGGCTCCTCGCCCACCAGGAGGTGCTGCTGGGCGGTGAGGGCGAGACGCTCACCATCCGGCACGACTCCACCCACCACAGCAGCTTCATGCCCGGCATCCTGCTGGGCGTCCGCCGCGTGGTGACCGCCCCCGGCCTGACCTTCGGCCTGGAACATTTCCTGGATCTGGACTGAGGGCACAGCGGTGCGCGCAAAGATCACGTACTTCGTTCTCGCGGCCGTCCTGGTCGTCTACTTCGTGCTGGTCGGCGACCGCGGGGTGCTGCTGATCCAGGAGGGCACCCCGGTCACCGTCGTCTTCGGGGTGGCGGTGCTGGTGATGCCCCTCATCGGCGCCTGGTTCCTCTGGCAGACCACGCAGTTCGCGCGGAGCGCCGACCGGCTCGCCCGCGAACTGGAGGCGGAGGGCGGCCTCCCGGTCGATGAACTGGTACGGACGCCCGGCGGGCGGATCGACCGGGACTCGGCGGACGCCGTCTTCGCCAAGCGCCGGGCCGAGACCGAGCAGTCGCCGGACGACTGGCGGTCCTGGTTCCGGCTCGCCGTGGCGTATCACGACGCCCGGGACACCGCCCGCGCCCGCAAGGCGATGCAGCGTGCCATCGCCCTGCACGACGGCAAACCGGTGCGGGCGGCCCGCGGCTGACCGGAGGACCGCCCGCACCGGTACCGGCTCAGTGGCGGGTGGCGGCCCAGCCCTCGAGCGCGTCGGCGGCCGTGTCGAAGCTCTCCGCACGGCCCAGGAAATCGGCGTCGTGGCTGGTGATCAGGGTGTACGGGGCTCCGCCGCGCACCGGTTGCAGCAGCACGGCCTCGCCCTGGACGGTGCGCGGCAGGCCCAGCCAGCGCACCGGCTGCTGGACCGTGCGGATCGCGGCGACGTCCTGCCACCGCACGGTGGCGCTCCTGAGGAGGCCGGTCCGGCGCAGCCCCTGGGCGTTCACCTCGATGCCGACGCGCACCAGCCGCACGGCCGCTACGACGATCAGTGCCCCGACGGCGGCGCAGACGGCCGCCGCGGTCAGCGGTCCGGCCATCGCGATGATCAGGGTGGAGAAGAGCACGTACGAGGCGAGCAGCAGCAAAACGGCGGCGCCCCCGACCCTCCAGGGCCCCGGTCGGTAGGGACGGCGCCAGCGGTCCGGGTCCTCGTAGCCGAGCGGATCCGCTCCGGCCGCCGCGTCGTCGTCGCGGGCGCGGTCGGCGGTCAGGAAGGGCAGGGGCACGGAAGGTCCTCACTCATACACATGTCCGGATGGGCCTGTGCTGGGTGAGGCTATCCCAGCCGGTCAGCGTCCGTCGGACGCCTCGGGCTGCTGGATCTGGTGGGTGGGATGCGACTGGCTGTCGAGGGCGGGCATCCCGAACATCAGTGAGCCGATGAACCCCGCGATGATCGTGAGCCCGATCAGCGTGCGCCCCGCTATCTGGGACGGGGTGGCGCGGGGGCGGGGCGGTGGGGTGACATTGCTGCGGAAACGGTCGGCTTCGGCGACGAAGGCGAACGGCACGGGCTCTCGCCGGCGGGACATGAGGCGGGCTCTCCTTGGAACCTCGAACGTGAGTGCTTCGATGTGTAGGACGTGTAAAAGCCCGATTGAGTGCCCGGTTCCGCCGACTTTCGTCAAAAAATTCTCGCTGAGCGGAGCTGTCGGCTCGCCGGGTGGGGCTGTCGGTGGCGGCCCGTAAGCTGGGCGCCGCCCCGAGCGAACGCACCAGGGAAGGACCGCCGGTGACCGAGACCCCCGCCGAGACCGAGAAGGCCAGTTTCCGCAGCGATGTGACCGTCGAGCTGGTCAAGCACAGCGCCGCCGACTCCGATGTGCTGTGGGCCGCGCGGGTGTCCACCGCGGGCGAGCAGTCCCTCGAAGAGATCACCAAGGATCCGGAGCGCTCCAAGGGGCTGATCAACTTCCTGATGCGGGACCGGCACGGCAGCCCGTTCGAGCACAACTCGATGACCTTCTTCATCAGTGCCCCGATCTTCGTCTTCCGCGAGTTCATGCGGCACCGCGTGGGCTGGTCGTACAACGAGGAGTCCGGCCGGTACCGCCGCCTCGAGCCGGTGTTCTACGTGCCGGGGGAGGCGCGCAAGCTGGTCCAGCAGGGCCGCCCGGGGAAGTACGAGTTCGTCGAGGGCACCCGGGCGCAGCACGAGCTGACCGGCCGGGTGATGGAGGACGCGTACCGCCACGCGTACGACGCGTACCAGGAGATGCTGGCCGCGGGAGTGGCCCGCGAGGTGGCCCGCTCGGTGCTCCCGGTCGGCCTGTTCTCCTCGATGTACGCGACCTGCAACGCCCGCTCGCTGATGCACTTCCTGGGCCTGCGCACCCAGCACGAGCAGGCCGCGGTGCCGTCGTTCCCGCAGCGGGAGATCGAGATGGTGGGCGAGAAGATGGAGGAGCACTGGGCGCGGCTGATGCCGCTCACCCACGCCGCCTTCAACGCCAACGGCCGGGTGGCCCCGTAGCCCGGGCGGTCGGCTCCCCGGACGGATCACCGGGCGAAGTGTCCGTATTGCGGCGTTTCGAGAAGTTCATCTAGGCTGAACAAACGGGCCCGGCACTGCTTGAACCCCCGAGCAGGCAGTGCCGGGTCCCACCTCTTCGCACCGTCCGCCGCCCCGAGGGAGCGCCGCGGGCCGCGCTACGAGTAGCGTGGGGCCCATGGCACCGACTTCCACATCGCAGACCCCTTTCGGGCGGGTGCTGACCGCCATGGTCACGCCATTCACCGCTGACGGCGCGCTCGACCTCGACGGCGCCCAGCGACTCGCCGCTCATCTGGTGGACGCCGGCAATGACGGCCTGGTCGTCAACGGCACCACCGGCGAGTCCCCCACCACCAGCGATGCGGAGAAAGCCCAGCTCGTACGAGCCGTGGTGGAGGCGGTCGGCGACCGCGCCCACGTCGTGGCGGGAGCCGGTACCAATGACACCCGGCACAGCGTCGAGCTCGCCCGCGCGGCCGAGCAGGCGGGTGCCCACGGGCTGCTGGCGGTCACGCCGTACTACAGCAAGCCCCCGCAGGAAGGTCTCCTGCGGCACTTCACCGCCATCGCCGACGCCACCGACCTGCCGGTGATGCTCTACGACATCCCCGGCCGCAGCGGCGTCCCGATCGGTACCGAGACCATCGTCCGGCTCGCCGAGCACCCGCGCATCGTGGCCAACAAGGACGCCAAGGGCGACCTCGGCCGCGCCAGCTGGGCCATCGCCCGCTCCCGCCTCGCCTGGTACTCCGGCGACGACATGCTGAACCTGCCGCTGCTGTCGGTCGGCGCGGTCGGCTTCGTCTCCGTGGTCGGCCATCTGGTCAGCCCCGAGCTGCGAGCGATGCTCGAAGCCCATCTCGCGGGCGACGTCGCGAAGGCAACGGAGATCCACCAGAAGCTGCTGCCCGTCTTCACCGGCATGTTCCGCACCCAGGGTGTGATCACGACCAAGGCCGCGCTCGCTCTCCAGGGCCGGCCCGCGGGGCCGCTGCGCCTGCCGTTGGTCGAGCTGACCGCCGAGGAAACGGAACAGCTCAAGCGCGATCTTGCCGCCGGCGGGGTACAGCTCTGAGCAAAGAGGCGATTGCTCGCACCTTCATACTTCACAACTGCATACAGACACATCAGCAAGTGCACGAATGTCACGCGCGCCATGTGCCCCCGGGGGTATGTGGCGTGTGTGGTGAGGAGAGTCTTTTGAGTCATCCGCATCCTGAGCTCGGCCCTCCGCCGAAGCTCCCCGAGGGCGGCCTGCGCGTCACTCCGCTCGGCGGCCTCGGTGAGATCGGCCGGAACATGACGGTCTTCGAATACGGTGGCCGACTGCTGATCGTCGACTGCGGGGTGCTCTTCCCCGAGGAGGAGCAGCCCGGAGTCGACTTGATCCTGCCGGACTTCACAAGCATCCGGGACCGCCTCGACGACATCGACGGCATCGTCCTCACCCACGGCCACGAGGACCACATCGGCGGCGTCCCCTTCCTGCTGCGCGAGAAGCCCGACATCCCGCTGATCGGTTCCAAGCTGACCCTCGCCCTGATCGAGGCGAAGCTGCAGGAGCACCGGATCCGTCCGTACACCCTCGAGGTCGAGGAGGGGCACCGCGAGCGGATCGGCCCCTTCGAGTGCGAGTTCATCGCGGTCAACCACTCCATCCCGGACGCTCTCGCGGTCGCCATCCGCACCCCGGCCGGCATGGCCGTGCACACCGGCGACTTCAAGATGGACCAGCTGCCGCTCGACGGCCGCCTCACGGATCTGCCCGCGTTCGCCAAGCTCGGTGAGGAGGGCATCGACCTGCTCCTGGTGGACTCCACCAACGCCGAGGTCCCCGGGTTCGTCCCGCCGGAGCGCGATATCTCCGGTGTGCTGCGCCAGGTCTTCGCCAACGCGCAGAAGCGCATCATCGTCGCGAGCTTCGCCAGCCACGTCCACCGCATCCAGCAGATCCTCGACGCGGCGCACGAGTACGGGCGCAGGGTCGCCTTCGTCGGCCGCTCCATGGTCCGCAACATGGGCATCGCGCGTGACCTCGGCTATCTGCGGGTGCCGGCCGGTCTCGTGGTGGATGTGAAGACCCTCGACGACCTTCCGGACGACGAGGTGGTGCTGGTCTGCACGGGTTCGCAGGGCGAGCCGATGGCCGCGCTGTCCCGGATGGCCAACCGCGATCACCAGATCCGGATCGTCGAGGGCGACACGGTGATCCTGGCCTCGTCGCTGATTCCGGGCAACGAGAACGCGGTCTACCGGGTCATCAACGGACTGACGCGCTGGGGCGCCACGGTCGTGCACAAGGGCAACGCCAAGGTCCATGTCTCCGGCCACGCCTCGGCCGGCGAGCTGCTGTACTTCTACAACATCTGCAAGCCCAGGAACCTGATGCCGGTGCACGGCGAGTGGCGTCATCTGCGCGCCAACGCCGAACTGGGAGCGTTGACCGGGGTTCCGAAGAACCGTTGCGTCATCGCCGAGGACGGTGTCGTGGTCGACCTCGTCGACGGCATGGCCAAGATCGTCGGCAAGGTGCAGGCGGGATACGTGTACGTGGACGGCCTCTCGGTCGGCGACGTCACGGAGACCTCGCTCAAGGACCGCCGCATCCTCGGCGAGGAGGGCATCATCTCGGTCTTCGTGGTCGTCGACAGCACGACCGGCAAGATCGTGGGTGGACCGCATATCCAGGCGAGGGGCTCCGGGATCGAGGACGCCGCCTTCTCCGCGGTCCTCCCGAAGGTCGAGGACGCCCTGGCCAAGTCGGCCTCCGACGGGGTCGTGGAGCCGCATCAGCTCCAGCAGCTGGTGCGTCGCGCGGTGGGCAAGTGGGTCTCCGACAGCTACCGCCGCCGCCCGATGATCCTTCCCGTGGTCGTCGAGGTCTGACCGCCGAGTCCGGGCCTCCGTCCTGACGTCCCCTCAGCACCAGACCGGCGCTGAACACCCGGCGGGGCTCCTCGATTTGCATCGAGGAGCCCCGCTCCAGTACGTTTACGGCTCCGCCAGAGGGGAACCCGGAGCGCTCAACGGCCTTCGGAGGAGCCCGCAGGCGGGGGTGAAATCGACTCGGAGAAATTCTGATAAAGTCGAGGAAGCCGAAAGGCAAGGCCTTCCAACGGCCACCGGAAACGGAATTCGGACC
>NZ_BBOX01000375.1 GCF_001553455.1 Streptomyces hygroscopicus subsp. hygroscopicus | reverse complement strand
GCCGCGGCCCAGGCCGGGCTGCCGCTGTCGCCGCACGCCGTACGGCGGCTGTCCGCCGCCGCCCGGCCGCTGCCGGTGCCCTGGCCGCCCGAGGCCAGGGAGCAGCTGATCACGCTGCTGGGCGCGGGCGAGTCCACCGTCGGGGTCTGGGAGGCCCTCGAGGCCGAGGGGCTGGTCACCCGGCTGCTGCCGGACTGGGAGCGGGTGCGCTGCCGTCCGCAGCGCAACCCCGTCCACCGCTGGACCGTCGACCGGCATCTGGTCGAGACCGCGGTCCGGGCCAGCGCGCTCAGCCGCCGGGTCGGCCGCCCCGACCTGCTGCTGGTCGCCGCGCTGCTGCACGACATCGGCAAGGGCTGGCCCGGCGACCACTCGGTGGCCGGGGAGACCATCGCCCGCGATGTCGCCGCCCGTATCGGCTTCGACCGCGCGGACGTCTCGGTCCTCGCCACCCTCGTACGCCACCATCTGCTGCTCATCGAGACCGCCACCCGCCGCGACCTGGACGACCCGGCCACGGTGCGCTCGGTCGCCGAGGCCGTCGGCACCACCGCGACCCTGGAGCTGCTGCACGCCCTGACCGAGGCCGACGCGCTGGCCACCGGCCCCGCGGCCTGGAGCGCCTGGCGCGGCTCCCTCGTCGCCGACCTGGTCGGACGGGTCTCGGCGGTGCTCGCCGGCGAGCCCGCGGACGACTGGTCCACCCCGCAGCGCGCGACGGCCGAACAGGAGCGGCTCGCGGTCGAGGCGTGGCGCACCGGCGCCCCGGTGCTGGCCCTGCACGCGCGCTCCGAGGCGCTGCCGCCGGACGGGGCCGGCCTTCTTACGGGCGGCACCGAGCGGCCGCCGGAGGACGCGGACACCGGTTCCGAGCCGATCGGCGTGGAACTGCTCATCGCCGTCCCCGACCAGCCCGGCGTCCTGCCCGCGGCGGCCGGCGTGCTGGCCCTGCACCGCCTTACGGTGCGCGCGGCGGACCTGCGCGTGGTGGAGCTGCCGTCCGAGCTGGACGCGGCGGCCGGGACCGGCGGAGTGCTGCTGCTGAGCTGGCGGGTGGCGGCCGAGTACGGTTCGCTGCCGCAGGCCGCCCGGCTGCGGAACGACCTGTTCCGCGCGCTGGACGGTTCGCTCGACATCGTCGCCCGGCTCGCCGAGCGGGAGGCCGCCTACCGCACGTACCCGCGCCGCCGTGGAGCGCACGCCCCGCCACCACGGGTGACGGTCGCCCCCGGCGGCTCCCAGCTCGCCACGGTGATCGAGGTACGCGCCCAGGACGCACCCGGTCTGCTGCACCGGATCGGCCGGGCCCTGGAGGACACCGGCGTCGCGGTGCGCAGCGCCCACGTCTCCACGCTCGGGGCCAACGCGGTGGACGCGTTCTACGTCACGGACGGCTCCGGCGCGCCCCTGAAGCCCCTGCGGGCGGCGGAGGTGGCCCGGGAGGTCGAGCGGGCGCTGCGATAGCGGCGGCGGGCGGGCCCGCGGCGGGGAGCCGCGGCGGGGCGTTCCCGGCAGGGCGTCGCGGCGGGGCCTCCGTCGGGGCGGGGTGGGGACCGAGCGGCTCACGGCTCGGGGGCAGACCGTTCATGCGGCGGGCGGATACCCTTGGAGGCCGACCACCGACCCGACATCCGACCGAAGGATTCGCGACCACCGTGTTCGATACCCTCTCCGATCGCCTCGCAGCGACTTTCAAGAACCTCCGGGGCAAGGGCCGCCTCAGTGAGGCGGACATCGACGCCACGTCGCGTGAGATCCGGATCGCCCTGCTCGAGGCCGATGTCGCGCTGCCCGTCGTGCGGTCGTTCATCAAGAGCGTGAAGGAGCGGAGCCTCGGGGCCGAGGTCTCCCAGGCGCTCAACCCGGCCCAGCAGGTCATCAAGATCGTTAACGAGGAGCTGATCGGCATCCTCGGCGGCGAGGCCCGGCGGCTCCGCTTCGCCAAGCAGCCGCCGACCGTGATCATGCTCGCGGGTCTGCAGGGTGCCGGTAAGACCACGCTCGCCGGAAAGCTCGGCCGCTGGCTGAAGGCCCAGGGCCACGCCCCGCTGCTGGTCGCCTGTGACCTCCAGCGCCCCAACGCCGTCAACCAGCTCTCGGTGGTCGCCGAGCGGGCCGGGGTCGCGGTCTTCGCCCCCGAGCCGGGCAACGGCGTCGGCGACCCGGTGAAGGTGGCGCAGGACTCGATCGAGTTCGCCCGCACCAAGCAGCACGACGTGGTGATCGTCGACACCGCGGGCCGCCTCGGTATCGACGAGGAGCTGATGCGGCAGGCCGCCGACATCCGCGACGCGGTCCGCCCGGACGAGGTGCTCTTCGTCGTCGACGCGATGATCGGCCAGGACGCGGTGAACACCGCGGAGGCGTTCCGCGACGGCGTCGGATTCGACGGTGTGGTGCTCTCCAAGCTCGACGGCGACGCACGCGGCGGTGCCGCGCTCTCCATCGCGCACGTCACCGGCCGCCAGATCATGTTCGCCTCCAACGGCGAGAAGCTGGACGACTTCGACGCGTTCCACCCGGACCGCATGGCGTCCCGCATCCTGGGCATGGGTGACATGCTCAGCCTGATCGAGAAGGCCGAGCAGACCTTCAGCCAGCAAGAGGCCGAGAAGATGGCGGCCAAGCTGGCGAAGGGCCCCAAGGAGTTCACGCTCGACGACTTCCTGGCGCAGATGGAGCAGGTCCGCAAGATGGGCTCCATCTCCAAGCTGCTCGGCATGCTGCCGGGCATGGGCCAGATGAAGGACCAGATCAACAACCTGGACGAGCGGGACGTGGACCGCACCGCGGCCATCATCAAGTCGATGACCCCGGCCGAGCGCCAGGACCCGACGATCATCAACGGCTCGCGCCGCGCCCGTATCGCCCGCGGTTCCGGCGTCGAGGTCAGCGCGGTCAAGAACCTGGTGGAGCGGTTCTTCGACGCGCGCAAGATGATGTCGAAGATGGCGCAGGGCGGCATGCCGGGGATGCCCGGGATGCCGGGCATGCCGGGCATGGGTGGCGGCAACAAGCGCAAGGGCAAGCAGCAGAAGAAGGCCAAGGGGCGCCAGCGCAGCGGAAACCCGCTGAAGCGCGCTCAGCAGGAGCAGGAAGCCGCGGCGCGCCGCGAGCAGGGCGGCGCGTTCGGGCTGCCCGCCGGCGGCCAGGGCGGCCAGGACTTCGAACTCCCCGAGGAGTTCAAGAAGTTCATGGGCTGAGCCCGGCCAGGCGGGGCGCACGGCGTGCGCCCCGCCGACAGCCCCGCTAGCGCGGGGAGCAACGCTTCATCGGCTTGCCGGAGCGCTGTTTGCCCGGGCCACCTCCGCAGGGGCAGAGCCTGAAATCCCATCGCCGTCCGGGCGCTTGGCCCAACGAGCGAGCGCGACCGGAGAGATGGGTGGGCCGAGTCACACCCGGGCCACGAGGTACCGGAACACATTGGGCATCCACACCGTGCCGTCCGCGCGCTGATACGGATGGAGCGCCTCGGTGATCTCCTTGCGGACCTGGGTCGGGTCCGTGGCCCGCTCCGCCGCGTCGAACAGCCCCGTCGACAGCAGCCCGCGCACCGCGCTGTCCATGCCGGCGTACCCGAACGGGCAGGCCACCCGGCCCGATCCGTCGGGCCACAGCCCGGCCCGCGCGGCCAGCTCCTCCAGGCCGTCCCGGCCGGACGGCCACCAGGGCGCGGGCGGGGGCGTCTCCCGGCGGCAGCCGGGGGAGCCGACCGGATCGGCGAGCCGGGCGCCCACCCGCAGCACCGCGGAGGTGGCGCAGCGCTCCGGCGGGCCCCAGCCGGCGAGCACGACGGCCCCGCCGCGTTCGGTGAGCGCGGCGGCTTCCCTGAGCGTGGCCGCCGCGGCGGCCACCGCCTCATCAGGGCTTCCCGCGCCCGGGGCCGCCAGCGGCTCGAAGGCGGTCACCACCGTGAAGGCCGCGTCCGCCGCGGCCTGTCGCGCACAGGGGCTCTCCGGGCCGCCGAGGCCCAGCCGCGCAGGTCCCGCCCCGCCGCCCCGCGGCACGCCGGGGGCCTCCAGCCGCTCCCGCGCGAGGTCCAGGCGCCGCTCGTCCGCGTCGACTCCGCAGACCGCGGCGGAGCGGGCGGCCGCCATGAGGAGGGCGAGCCCCGTGCCGCACCCCAGGCCCAGCAGCCGCGTCCCGGCGCCGACGTCCAGCCGTTCGTACACGGCCTCGTACAGCGGGACCAGCATCCGCTCCTGGATCTCGGCCCAGTCGCGGGTGCGGGCGTGGGCGTCCGCGGTCCGCGGTGAGGAGGGGCGCGGGCGGTGCCGCCGGACGAGCGTAGATGTCATCGAAGGGCCCCAATCAGGGAAGAGCAGTGCCGTCGTCAGATTCGGTGTCACATCCGCCGTCGTGCGCTGTGGCGTCCCACCCCCATAGGCCAGGGAACTCCGCGTCCGTTCCCGAGTCCAGAGCTTTCACGGCCGTGCTTGCGTGCCCCCTTCGTGCGCCCCCGCACACCTGTACGTCCGCCTCGCTCCCGGAACCGCCCCTTCCCACCGGGCCGGAGAACCGCCCTGGGGCGCTTCCCGCCGGGCCGGAGAACCGTCCGGGGCGATGGCCGGCACTGATCGGCCCGGGCGGCGCGATTCACGGTCCGGCGCGCCGCCACCGTACGATCGGCGCCATGACCAAGGCTCCCGTGCTCACCCCGCGGGCGGATGACTTCCCCCGCTGGTACCAGGATGTGATCAACAAGGCCGAGCTGGCGGACAACGGCCCGGTGCGGGGCACCATGGTCATCCGACCGTACGGGTACGGGCTGTGGGAGCGGATGCAGCGGGACATGGACGCCCGCATCAAGGCGGTCGGCGTCCAGAACGCGTACTTCCCGCTCTTCATCCCGCAGTCCTATCTGGCCAGGGAAGCCGACCACGTCGAGGGGTTCGCGCCGGAGCTCGCGGTCGTCACCCATGGCGGCGGTAAGGAGCTCGAGGAGCCGGTCGTCGTCCGGCCCACCTCCGAGACGATCGTCAACGAGTACTTCTCCAAGTGGGTGCAGAGCTACCGGGATCTGCCGCTGCTCATCAACCAGTGGGCCAATGTGGTGCGTTGGGAGCTGCGGCCCCGGCTGTTCCTGCGGACGACCGAGTTCCTCTGGCAGGAGGGCCACACCGCGCACGCCACCTACGAGGACGCCCGGGACTTCGCCGCCCGGATCCACCGCGAGGTCTACGCCGAATTCATGACGGACGTGCTGGCGATGGACGTGGTCCTGGGCCGCAAGACCGCCCGGGAGCGGTTCGCCGGCGCCCTCAACACCCTCACCCTCGAAGGCATGATGGGCGACGGCAAGGCGCTGCAGCTGGGCACCAGCCATGAGCTCGGCCAGAACTTCGCCAGGGCCTTCCACACCAGCTATCTGTCCAAGGACGGTGAGCAGGAGCTGGTGTGGCAGACCTCCTGGGGCAGTACGACCCGGATGGTCGGCGCGCTGGTGATGATGCACGGCGACGACAACGGTCTGCGGATCCCGCCGCGGCTGGCCCCGGTCCAGGCCGTGGTGCTGGCGATCAAGGGCGATGAGGCGGTGCTCGCCAAGGTGCGCGAGATCGGCGAGCTGCTGACCGCGGCGGGCGTGCGGGTCCACGTCGACGACCGTACGGACACCCCCTTCGGGCGGCGCGCGGTCGACTGGGAGCTCAAGGGCGTACCGGTCCGGGTCGAGATCGGCCCGCGCGACCTGGAGAGCGGCACCGCGATGGTGGCCAGGCGGATTCCGGGCGGCAAGGAGCCGGTGCGCGCCGAGCTGCTGCCGGAGCTGCTGCCCAAGGTCCTGGAGGAGGACCAGGCGCTGCTGCTGCGGCAGGCCCGTGAGCGCCGTAAGGCGCGCACCGCGGAGGTGGCGACCGTGGAGGAGGCCGCCGAGGCCGCGGCGGCGGGTGGCTGGGCCCGTATCCGGTGGGCGGACCTGGGGCCGGAGGGCGAGGCGGCACTGGCCGAGCGGTCCGTGTCCGTCCGGTGTCTGGTCACCGAGGACGGGGCGGTGCCGGACGCCGACGACGCGCCCGGTAACGTCGCGTTTGTCGCGCGGTCCTACTGAGCCGGGGGTGTCCCGCGGGCCTGCCGAGCCGGTACGTACCGGCTTGGTGCGCGGTGCGTGGCTCATCCACACATTGACGCACCCGCCCCGCGTCGCCGCACATCACCGCGAACTGACTGGTACGTGCAAATTATTTGGGATGCCCCGGAATCGGAACACCGGGCCACTCCTGCTCGTTAGCACGACGTGAGCACGACACCACCTGTTCTCGCCGCAGAGCTGGCGCAGGCGTGGGCCGACATTCAACGGCACCACCCCGAGCTGCCGGATCTCGCCGCGCCCGAATCGCTGATCGGAGAGTCGTCGTCCGCATGTGGCGCCGAGCTCTCCTTCGAACGGCTGCTGCATGAGGCAGTCCATGGGATCGCCGCCGCCCGCGGTGTCCGTGACACCTCACGCGCCGGCCGCTACCACAACCGCCGGTTCCTGGCGATCGCCGAGGAACTGGGGCTGGACCATCCCGAGGAGCCGCATCCCAGCAGCGGCTTCTCGCTGGTCACCCTCAGTCCCGAGGCGAGAAAGCGCTACCGGACCACGATCGACCGCCTCCAGCGCGCGCTCAAGGCGCACACCGTGGCGACCACCGCCGAGACCTCCCGTACCTTCCGCGGGCCCGCCGCGCGGCACGGTTCGTCCGGTGGCGGCGTCCGGGTCAAGGCGGTGTGCGACTGCGGCCGCAACGTCCGGGTCGTCCCGTCGGTGCTGGCCCAGGCGCCGATCATGTGCGGTGGATGCGGTAAGCCGTTCCGCATTCCCGAGCCGGTGGCCGCGGTCGGCTGACCTGTCACGGTGTGGCAGAATGGTCTGCTGTACTCGACAGCCGACCAGGACCCCTCTCTCCTCCGGCTGACGCGTCCATCGGGCACTCGGGTACCGCAACCCCACGCGGCACGTCGCAGTGCTCAACCACGTCAAGACCAGGAGACACCACTCCCGTGGCAGTCAAGATCAAGCTGAAGCGTCTGGGCAAGATCCGTTCGCCTCACTACCGCATCGTCGTCGCCGACTCCCGTACCCGCCGTGACGGCCGGGCGATCGAGGAGATCGGGCTGTACCACCCGGTGCAGAACCCGTCGCGTATCGAGGTGGACTCGGAGCGTGTGCAGCACTGGCTGAAGGTCGGCGCCCAGCCGACCGAGCCGGTGCTGGCCATCCTGAAGGTCACCGGCGACTGGCAGAAGTTCAAGGGTCTGCCCGCCCCGGCCCCGATGAAGGTCGCCGAGCCGAAGGCCGACAAGCGTGCCCTGTTCGAGGCCGCCGCCAAGAGCACCGGTGACGAGCCGAAGGGTGAGGCGATCACCCAGAAGGCGAAGAAGACCGACAAGAAGTCGGACGAGGCGGCCGGGTCCGCCGAGTCCACCGCGTCGACCGAGGCCTGAGAATGCTCGAGGAAGCCCTCGAGCACCTGGTGAAGGGCATCGTCGACAACCCCGACGACGTGCAGGTGGCCTCGCGCAACCTGCGGCGTGGGCGTGTGCTGGAGGTCCGGGTGCACCCCGATGACCTCGGCAAGGTGATCGGCCGCAACGGCCGCACCGCACGAGCCCTGCGCACCGTCGTGGGCGCCATCGGCGGCCGTGGCATCCGCGTCGACCTCGTCGACGTCGATCAGGTCCGCTGAGGCGATCAAAGAAGAGCACCGGCACGGGCCGGGGAGGGCTTTGGGCCGTCCCCGGCCCGTGCGTGTGAAGGGACATCGCATCGTGCAGTTGGTTGTCGCGCGGATCGGCCGG
Organism: Streptomyces hygroscopicus subsp. hygroscopicus; assembly: GCF_001553455.1. Taxonomy (GTDB): domain Bacteria; phylum Actinomycetota; class Actinomycetes; order Streptomycetales; family Streptomycetaceae; genus Streptomyces; species Streptomyces hygroscopicus. The sequence continues at coordinate 16,580 of NZ_BBOX01000375.1, read as the reverse complement.
GCCCATGGCATCAAGGGCGAGGTCACCGTCGAGGTGCGGACGGACGAGCCGGAGCGGCGGCTCGGCCCGGGGGCCGTACTGACCACCGAGCCCGCCTCGGCCGGGCCGCTGACCATCGAGTCCGGCCGGGTGCACAGCGGCCGGCTGCTGCTGCGCTTCGAGGGCGTGGGCGACCGCACCGCCGCGGAGGCGCTGCGCAACACCCTGCTGATCGCGGAGGTCGACCCCGAGGAACTCCCCGAGGATCCCGAGGAGTTCTACGACCACCAGCTGATCGACCTCGACGTGGTCACCACGGACGGCACACAGGTCGGCAGGATCTCCGAGATCTCCCATCTGCCGTACCAGGACCTGCTGGTCGTGAGGCGCCCGGACGGGGGCGAGGTGATGATCCCGTTCGTCGCCGAGGTCGTGCCGGAGATCGATCTCGAGGCGCAGCGCGCCGTGATCGACCCGCCGCCGGGTCTGCTCGACGAGGCCGACGCCGAGATCGCGAGCGGCGTTAAGGACGAGTCGTCATGAGGCTCGACGTCGTCACGATCTTCCCCGAGTACCTGGAGCCGCTGAACGTCTCGCTGGTCGGCAAGGCCCGCGCCCGCGGCCGGCTGGACGTGCGGGTCCACGATCTGCGCCGCTGGACCCACGACCGGCACAACACGGTCGACGACACCCCGTACGGCGGCGGCCCCGGCATGGTCATGAAGCCCGAGCCCTGGGGCGAGGCGCTGGACGCGATCATGGAATCGGGCGCGGCGGAGGGGATGGACAAGCCCACGCTGGTGGTCCCGACCCCGAGCGGCCGTCCGTTCACCCAGGCCCTCGCCGTCGAGCTCGCCGAGCGCCCCTGGCTGGTCTTCGCGCCCGCCCGCTACGAGGGCATCGACCGCCGGGTGATCGAGGAGTACGGCGAGCGGCTCGAGGTCCACGAGGTCTCGATCGGCGACTACGTCCTGGCCGGCGGCGAGGCCGCGGTGCTGGTGATCACCGAGGCGGTGGCCCGGCTGCTGCCGGGGGTGCTGGGCAACGCCGAGTCGCACCGCGACGACTCCTTCGCCCCCGGCGCGATGGCCGATCTCCTGGAGGGGCCCGTCTACACCAAGCCCCCCGAGTGGCGTGGCCGCGCCATCCCGGAGGTGCTGGTCAGCGGCCACCACGGCAGGATCGCCCGCTGGCGCAGGGACGAGGCGTTCCGGCGCACCAGCGAGAACCGCCCCGATCTGATCGAGCGCTGCGACCCGGCGACGCTCGACAAGCACGACCGCGCGCTCCTCGCCGAGCTGGGCTGGGAGGAACTGCCCGGGACCGGCGGGGCCCGATTTGGGCGGCCGGACCGGGCCGTGGAAGAATAGACCGCTGCCGTACGTCCGGGCGGGCGCCCCTGCCACAGGGGGACCGACGCCCGCCCGATGAGGGCGGCACTCCCATCATCATCCGATATGCCGCTGATGACCTGTGGCATCAGCGAGGAAAGCAGACGATCATGTCTCACCTGCTCGACACCGTCGACTCCGCGTCGCTGCGCAGCGACATCCCGACCTTCCGCCCCGGCGACACGGTCAACGTCCACGTCCGCGTCATCGAGGGCAACCGCTCCCGTGTCCAGCAGTTCAAGGGCGTCGTCATCCGCCGCCAGGGCTCCGGTGTCCGCGAGACCTTCACCGTCCGCAAGGTGAGCTTCAGCGTCGGCGTCGAGCGCACCTTCCCGGTGCACACCCCGATCGTCGAGAAGATCGAGGTCGTCACCCGCGGTGACGTGCGCCGGGCGAAGCTGTACTACCTGCGTGACCTGCGCGGCAAGGCCGCCAAGATCAAGGAGAAGCGCGAGAACTGAGCCGCGGCGATTTTGCGCGACTACTGAGCTACCGCCGGATCATCTGGCCAGGGCGGATAGGCTCTGGCCCGATGGACACCGAAGGACAGCTCGCGGAGCGCGACGGCTCCCCGGGCTCCGATACGGAGCACGAGGGGCGGTCGCGCTCCGCGCATGCTCCCGGGCGGGCCGGGGAGCCGGCCGCCGCGGAGCCCCCGTCCGCCCGGCGGCTGCCGCGATGGCCGGCCGGGGACGGGCGATGGCGCCAGGCCGCGCTGTTCGCCGCCGCCTGCGCCGCGCTCGTGCTGCTGGTGAGCGGCTTTGTGGTGCAGCCGTTCCTGATCCCCAGCGGCTCGATGGAGAACACCCTCCGCCCCGGGGACCGGGTGCTGGTGAACAAGCTCGCCTACCGTTTCGGGGACGATCCGCGCCGCGGCGACGTTGTCGTGTTCGACGGGGCCGGTTCCTTTCACGAGGAGGAGCCGTCCGGGAACCCGGTGACCGGTCTGCTGCGCAAGGCGGCCGCGGCGGTCGGGCTGGCCGAACCGGCCGAGTCCGACTACGTCAAGCGCGTGGTGGGCATCGGTGGTGACCGGGTCACCTGCTGCGACGAGCGGGGGAGGATCGAGGTGAACGGTCAGCCGGTGGACGAGCGCTATGTGCACCCCGGGGACAGCCCTTCGCGGGTGCCCTTCGACATCGTCGTGCCCGAGGGCCGGCTGTGGGTGATGGGTGACCACCGCGACGCCTCCCGGGACTCGCGGGACCACCTGGGCGCACCGGGCGGCGGCACCGTCCCCGTCGACAAGGTGATCGGCCGCGTCGAATGGATCGGCTGGCCGGTCGGCCGCTGGTCCGGGGTGTCCCGGCCGGACGCCTTCGCGAACGTGCCCGAGGCGTCCGGCGGCGTACCGTCCGCGGCCTCCGGCGGTGCCCATGGGTAGCCGTGGGCGGCCCCGTGCCGGGGCGCGCCGGGTGGGCCCGCCCGCCGACAGCGGCACCCCCCGCGCGCCGGGGGAGCGCCGGGTGGGCGGCCGTGCGGAGCGGCGCCGGATCCAGCGCCGCATCAAGCGCAGGAGGCGTCGTTCGGCCGTCAAGGAGATACCGATCCTGGTGGGCGTGGCGCTGGTGATCGCGCTCGTCCTGAAGACGTTCCTGGTGCAGGCGTTCGTGATCCCGTCCGGCTCGATGGAACAGACCATCCGGATCGGCGACCGGGTGCTGGTGGACAAGTTCACGCCGTGGTTCGGCTCCAAGCCGGAGCGCGGCGACGTGGTGGTGTTCAAGGACCCCGGGGGCTGGCTGGACGACGAGCGCAAGCCCGCCCAGGACGATCCGCCGGTCATCAAGCAGGGCAAGGAGTTCCTGACCTTCATCGGTCTGCTGCCGTCCTCCGACGAGCAGGACCTGATCAAGCGGGTGGTCGCGGTGGGCGGCGACACGGTGGCCTGCTGCGATACGAACGGCAAGGTCACCGTCAACGGGACCCCGCTGAACGAACCGTATCTGCACCCCGGGAACCCGCCGTCGCAGCGGCAGTTCGAGGTGACCGTCCCCAAGGGGCGGCTGTTCGTCATGGGTGATCACCGGTCCAACTCGGCGGACTCCCGGGTCCATCTCGACGAGCCGTACCAGGGCACGGTGCCGGACAGCATGGTGGTCGGCCGGGCCGTGGTGATCGCGTGGCCGTTCGGACACATGCGGCGGCTCGAGGAGCCGGACACCTATGCCTCCGTACGGGACGCGCCGAGCGGGGCGACGCGGGCCGAGGGCTCGGCGCATAGGCTGTCCCCCATGGATCAGCAAGGAATGGTCCAGCTCCCGACCCCTGCGGAACTCCCGCTCGTTATGGGAGTGGTGATCCTGCGCCGTTCGTGGGGCAGGCGGCAGTCAGGCGTGAGGAGTGGATGTGGGGGATTTGGCGGTCGGCGCACGATCCGGTCACGAAGAGCCCGAGCGGCGGCCCGGGACGAGGGCCGAGGATCCCACGGACGGGGCGGACGGGGCGCCCGAAGCCGGAGCACCCACGGACAAGGCGGCTGCCGCGCCCGAGGCGTCGGACTCACACGGCGCCGATGGCGGACGGGAGCCCTCCGACGGTCCCGACGGGGCCGGCGCGGCTGATCCCTCCGGGGCCGGGGACGATCCACCCGCGAAGCGGGGCCCCGGCGGGCCCGGCGGCCCCGGGAAGGCCGCCAGGCCGAGGAAGGTGCGCTCCTTCTGGAAGGAGCTGCCGATCCTGGTCATCATCGCCCTGGCCCTGGCCCTGCTGATCAAGACCTTCCTGGTGCAGGCGTTCTCCATCCCGTCCGATTCGATGCAGAACACCCTGCAGCGGGGCGACCGGGTGCTGGTGGACAAGCTCACCCCGTGGTTCGGCTCCGAGCCGCAGCGCGGCGAGGTGGTCGTCTTCCACGACCCGGGCGGCTGGCTCGGCGAGACGCAGACCCAGAACTCCGGCCCGGTCGCCGAGGGCATCCAGAAGGCGCTCAGCTTCATCGGGCTGATGCCGTCGGCGGAGGAGAAGGACCTGATCAAGCGGGTCATCGCGGTCGGCGGGGACACCGTCTCCTGCAAGCGCGGCGGCAAGGTCATGGTCAACGGCAAGCCGCTGGACGAGCCGTACATCTTCCCCGGGAACACCCCCTGTGACGAGAGGCCGTTCGGCCCGGTCAAGGTGCCCGAGGGCCGGATCTGGGTGATGGGCGACCACCGCCAGGACTCGCTGGACTCCCGCTACCACCAGAACCTGCACGACGGCACGGTCTCGGTGGACGATGTGGTCGGACGCGCGATCGTCGTCGCCTGGCCCATCGACCGCTGGTCCACCCTGCCGGTGCCGAGCACCTTCGACCAGCCGGGGCTGGGCGCGGCCGCCGCGATGGCCCCTTCGGCCGTGGGGTTCGCCGGTGCGGTGCCGATCGTGCTGTGGCGCCGCCGCAGGCTGATCGCCAGGGCCCGGGCGGATGCCGGGGCCCGGGTGGAGCGGCCGGCCGCCGGCTGCTGACGGGGCCCGTACCGCCGGGTTAGGGTGCGGTCCCGTGTGCCCCGGGCACACGGGACCTGATCTTCTACGTCTGTTGCGCTAGGCGGGAGCACTGGAATGAGCGGAGCCCAAGGGGCGGGGGGCGGCAAGCCGCCGGGGCGTACGCCGGGCAGCGTGCTGTCCGGGCTGGCGGTGGCCGTCGGGTGTGTGCTGTTCCTCGGAGGCTTCGTCTGGGGCGCGGTGCTCTACAAGCCGTACACCGTCCCGACCGACTCCATGGCGCCGACGATCGGTCAGGGCGACCGGGTGCTGGCGCAGCGGATCGACGGCGGCGAGGTGCGCCGCGGTGATGTGGTGGTCTTCCACGACCAGGTGTGGGGCGACCTGCCGATGGTGAAGCGGGTCATCGGGGTCGGCGGCGACCGGGTCGAGTGCTGTGACAAGCGGGGCCGGCTGCGGGTGAACGGCAAGGTCCTCGAGGAACCGTATCTGCGCTCGGACGAACAGGCCTCTTCGACCACCTTCTCCACCACGGTCCCCCAGGGGCGGCTGTTCCTGCTGGGCGACCACCGGAGCGACTCCCTCGACTCGCGGGTGCACCTCACCGACGAGGCCGGCGGCGCCGTGGAGCGGGGCGCGGTGACCGCCCGGGTGGACGCCATCGCCTGGCCGCTGGGGTCGTGGGGGCCGGTGGGGCGGCCCGAGGCGTTCAGGGCGCTGCCGGGCGGGGTTTCGCAGCCGGGGCCGCTGGGGCTGATCCTGGTGGCGGTCGTCGCCGGCGCCGTGCTGATCCTGGCGGGCGCGGCCCACGGGCCGATCGTCCGCCGCAGGGCGGGCGGCGGCGCGCGGCGGGACCGGGCGGCGAAGGGGAAGGTGGCCGCGAGTGGCTGAGAGGTCCGGCGGAACCGAGCCGACCGGTACGGACGAGCGGCGGCTGCGGAAGGTCGCACGGGTGGTGCTGCTGGATCCGCAGGACCGGATACTGCTGCTGCACGGCTTCGAACCGGACGATCCCTCGTCGACGTGGTGGTTCACCCCGGGAGGCGGCCTGGAGGGCGAGGAGAGCCGCGAGGAGGCGGCTCTCAGGGAGCTCGCGGAGGAGACCGGGATCACCGACGCGCGGCTCGGCCCCCTGCTGTGGCGGCGGATCTGCTCGTTCCCGTTCGACGGGCGGCGCTGGGAGCAGGACGAGTGGTACTACCTGTGCCGTACCGAACAGACCTCGGTACGCACCGGCGGCGGGCTGACCGAGCTGGAGCGGCGGAGCGTGGCCGGGCTGCGGTGGTGGACGGCGGAGGAACTGGCCGCGGCGACCGAGCCGGTGTACCCGACACGGCTGGCGGAGCTGTTGCGTACGCTGCTCGTCGAGGGACCCCCGGGTGCACCGGTGATCCTGGAGACTGAGCGCGTCTGACGCACAATGGGGGGACGCACGGCTGAAGGGGAACATGCCATGAGCGCCGAGGACCTCGAGAAGTACGAGACCGAGATGGAGCTGAAGCTCTACCGGGAGTACCGCGATGTCGTCGGTCTGTTCAAATATGTGATCGAGACTGAGCGTCGCTTCTATCTCACCAACGACTACGAGATGCAGGTGCACTCTGTCCAGGGTGAGGTCTTCTTCGAGGTGTCGATGGCCGACGCCTGGGTCTGGGACATGTACCGCCCGGCCCGCTTCGTGAAGCAGGTACGCGTTCTCACGTTCAAGGACGTGAATATCGAGGAGCTGAACAAGAGCGACCTCGACCTTCCGGGTGGCTGAGTTGTCCACAGCCGCGCGGCCGTCCACAGGAATGCCGCAAGATCCCTGAGCGGGGCGCGGAGGCGTCACAGTCGGTGCCGGAGGTGGTGCCGAATGAACGCCCGAGGAGCGCTGGGCCGCTACGGCGAGGATGTGGCGGTGCGCCGGCTGGCCGAAGCCGGGATGACCGTCCTGGAGCGCAATTGGCGGTGCCGGGACGGCGAGATCGACATCGTCGCGCTCGACGCCGGGGCGCTGGTGGTGTGCGAGGTCAAGACGCGCCGTGAGGGTGGGTACGAGCACCCGATGGCGGCCGTCGGTCCCGGCAAGACCGAGCGGCTGCGGCTGCTGGCGGAGCGCTGGCTGGAGCGGCACGGCGGCCCGCCGCCGGCCGGAGTGCGGATCGATGTGGTGGCGGTGGTCCTGCCGCGCCGGGGCGCCCCCGTGGTCGAGCATGTGCGAGGGGTGGCCTGATGGGGTTCGCCCGCACCTGCTCGGTGGCGCTGGTCGGGGTCGAGGGCGTCGTGGTGGAGGTCCAGGCCGATCTGGAGCCGGGAGTGGCCGCCTTCACACTGGTCGGGCTCCCCGACAAGAGCCTGGTGGAAAGCCGTGACCGGGTCCGCGCGGCCGTCGTCAACTCGGGCTGCGAATGGCCCCAGCGGAAGCTCACGGTCGGACTCAGCCCGGCGTCGGTCCCCAAGGGCGGCAGCGGCTTCGACCTGGCCGTGGCCTGTGCGGTGCTCGGGGCGGCCGAGCGGGTCGACCCGCGGGAGATCGCCGATCTGATGATGATCGGGGAGCTGGGGCTGGATGGCCGGGTCCGGCCGGTGCGGGGCGTGCTGCCCGCCGTCCTCGCGGCCTCCGAGGCGGGCTACCGGCAGGTCGTGGTCCCCGAGCAGACGGCGGCGGAGGCGGCCCTGGTGCCCGGCGTCTCGGTGCTGGGGGTGCGGAGCCTGCGCCAGCTGATCGCGGTGCTGACGGACGAGCCGGTGCCCGAGGAGGAGGTCCAGGAGCTGGGCCGCCCCGATCCGATGCTCGCGGGGCTCACCGTGCCCGGCGCCGGTATGGGCACCGGTGTCGCCGCGGTGTCCGGTGCCGGGGCGGGCCGGCCCGATCTGGCCGAGGTGGCCGGACAGCGGGCCGCGCGCACCGCCCTGGAGGTCGCGGCCGCGGGCGGGCACCACATCTTCCTCAGCGGGCCTCCGGGCGCCGGGAAGACCATGCTGGCCGAGCGGCTGCCCGGGCTGCTGCCACTACTCACTCAGCAGGAGGCCCTGGAAGTCACCGCGGTCCATTCGGTCGCCGGGATCCTCCCGCCGGGGCAGCCGTTGGTGGACACCCCGCCGTACTGCGCCCCGCACCACTCGGCGACCATGGCCGCCCTCGTCGGCGGAGGCAATGGCCTGCCGAGGCCGGGCGCCGTTTCGCTCGCCCACCGAGGAGTGCTCTTCCTGGACGAGGCGCCGGAGTTCAGCGGGCAGGCGCTGGACGCCCTGCGGCAGCCCCTGGAATCGGGGCATGTGGTGGTCGCCCGGGCCGCCGGGATGATGCGGATGCCGGCCCGCTTCCTGCTGATGCTGGCGGCCAACCCCTGCCCCTGTGGGCGCCATGGGCTGACGGGCGACGTCTGTGAGTGCTCGCCCGCCACGGTCCGCCGCTACCAGGCCCGGCTGTCCGGCCCCCTGCTGGACCGGGTGGACGTGCGGGTCCATGTCGAGGCCGTCAGCCGCGCCGAGCTCACCGGGGCGGGCGGCGCGGCCGAGAGCAGCGCGTCCGTCGCGGCCCGGGTGCGGGAGGCCCGGGAGCGGTCCGCCGCCCGCCTCCAGGACACCCCCTGGCGGCTGAACAGCGAGGTGCCGGGCCATGAGCTGCGCACTCGCTGGCAGCCGCTCCCCGGTGCGCTGCGCGAGGCCGAGCGCGACATGGAGCGCGGGCTGCTCACCGCCCGCGGGCTCGACCGGGTGCTGAGGGTCGCCTGGACCGTCGCCGACCTGGCCGGGCACGACCGGCCCATGGCGCTGGACATCGCCCAGGCGCTGCAACTGCGCACCGGGGTCGGCCGCGGGGTGCCGGTCGGAGCGGGGGAGCGCTGATGTCCGATCCTTCGGTGGGTGGCCGCGACGGCGTCCCGGCCCTGGCCTCCGAGCCCCGGCGGGGGCCCGGCGCCCCGGACGAGGGGCAGGGACCTCCCGGGCGGTCCGACGTGCCGGACGAGGGGCAGGGACCTCCCGGGCGGTCCGACGTGCCGGACGAGGGGCAGGGACTCCCCGGGCGGTGGGGCGTCCCGGACGAGGGGCAGGGGCTTCCCGGTCGGTGGGGCGTCCCGGACGAGGAGCGCCTGGCGCGGGCGGCGCTCACCCGGCTCGTGGAGCCCGGGGACCAGACGGTGGGGCGCTGGCTGCGCCGCATGGGTCCGGTGGCGCTGTGGCGGGCGCTCACCGGGAAGGGCGAGCCACCGCCCGGGGCGACCGGGGACCGGCTGGCCGGATGCGCTCTCCGGGCGGCCGGGCTGGACCCGGCGGCGGACCTCGCGCTGATCGCCCGGCGCGGAGGACGGTTCGTCTGCCCCGGGGATCTGGACTGGCCCGGGCAGCTCGACGACCTCGGCGACGCTCGCCCGGTCGGGTTATGGGTGCGCGGAGCGGCCTCGCTGCGGATGTGGGCGCTGCGGTCGGTCGCCGTGGTCGGCGCGCGGGCCTGCAGCGACTACGGCGCGCACGTCGCGGCCACCCTCGGCGCCGGGCTGGCCGAGCGAGGCTGGGTGGTGGCCTCCGGCGCGGCCCACGGAGTGGACGGCGCGGCCCACCGAGGGGCGCTCGCCGCGAGCGGGGCCACCGTCGCCGTGCTCGCCTCCGGTGTGGACGTCCCCTATCCGCGGGCGCATACCGAGTTGATCGAGCGCATCGCGGAACAGGGCCTGGTGCTGGCCGAGTTGCCGCCCGGAGCTCATCCGACGCGCGCCAGATTCGTGCTCCGCAACCGTGTCATCGCCGCGCTCACCCGGGGCACGGTCGTGGTCGAGGCCCAGTACCGCAGCGGATCGCTGGTCACCGCGCGCCGGGCACAACAGCTCGGGCGGTCCACCATGGGGGTGCCCGGACCGGTGACCAGCGGGCTCTCCGCCGGAGTGCACGAACTGCTGCGCGGTGAGGCCGTCCTGGTCACCGACGCCGCCGAAGTGGCCGAGCTCATCGGCGGCATCGGAGACCTCGCCCCGGAGCGGCGGGGGCCGCTGATCGAGCGGGACCTGCTCGATCCCGTGACGGCACGGGTGCTGGAAGCGTTGTCGGCACGGGGCGGCAACGGCCTGCGGGACGTGGCCCGGGAGTCAGGGACGGGCTGCGACGAGGCCCTGGGCCGACTCCATGAGCTGCTCGCCCTCGGCTTCGTCGAACGTCATGGCGATCGCTGGGAGTTGGTCCGCCCCGCGGACCGGAGCGACGGTGCACGGCGAGGCGATCCCCCATATCGGGGCAATCGGGTGAAAGGGTTGAGGCGATGACCGTATCCGCACACCGCCGAGCCGACGCCCTTCGCATACCGCGACGTCGTAGTCACGCTACGCTCACAAGGTTTCCGGCGGAAGCGTATGTCCTCACCCATGTCATGGCAGAACGGCTCAAGGCGACGAATGCCCCAGCACATCTCCGGGTCTGACAACGCGGCGCCGCCCGCGGCCCGCGGCGCGGTGCGCCCCGCCGCGCCCTCATCGCTCGACGAGCTGTGGCGGTCGTACAAGACCACGGGCGACGGCCGACTGCGGGAGCAGCTGATCCTGCACTACTCACCGCTGGTGAAATATGTGGCCGGCCGGGTCAGCGTCGGGCTGCCCTCCAATGTCGAGCAGGCGGACTTTGTCTCGTCCGGGGTCTTCGGACTCATCGACGCCATCGAGAAGTTCGATCCCGAGCGCGCCATCAAGTTCGAGACCTACGCGATCACCCGGATCCGCGGGGCGATGATCGATGAGCTGCGGGCACTGGACTGGATCCCGAGGTCGGTCCGCCAGAAGGCCCGGGCCGTGGAGCGGGCGTACGCCACGCTGGAGGCCCAGCTGCGCCGTACCCCCTCGGAGGCCGAGGTGGCCGCCGAGATGGACATCAGCCTCGAGGAACTGCACGGCGTGTTCAGTCAGTTGTCCCTCGCCAACGTGGTCGCCCTGGAGGAACTGCTGCACGTCGGCGGCGAGGGTGGCGACCGGCTCAGCCTCATGGACACCCTGGAGGACACCGCCGCGGACAACCCCGTCGAGGTGGCCGAGGACCGGGAGCTGCGCCGGCTGCTCGCCCGCGCGATCAACACCCTCCCGGAGCGGGAGAAGACCGTGGTCACGCTCTACTACTACGAGGGGCTCACACTCGCCGAGATCGGCCAGGTGCTCGGTGTCACCGAGAGCCGGGTCAGCCAGATCCACACCAAGTCGGTCCTCCAGCTGCGGGCGAAACTCGCCGACGTCGGACGCTGAATCGTCCCTTCGGCATCGCCCTCCCGGCGGCCTCTTCCGTAGAGTGGTCGGGTGCCCAGGATTCGAGCGGCCTCAGTGGCCGAGCACCGGACGATGCAGCGCGCGGCCCTGCTGGAGGCCGCCCGCTCCCTGCTGTCCGAGGGCGGCACGGAGGCGCTGACCTTCCCCGCCCTCGCCGAGCGCACGGGACTCGCACGGTCCTCCGTCTACGAGTACTTCCGCTCCCGCGCCGCCGTGGTCGAGGAGCTGTGCGCCGTCGACTTCCCGGTCTGGGCCGCCGAGGTCGGGGCCGCCATGGAGCGGGCCGACGGACCCGAGGCGAAGATCGAGGCGTATGTCCGCCGGCAGCTGGCGCTCGTCGGCGACCGCCGGCACCGCGCCGTGGTGGCGATCTCCGCCGGTGAGCTGGACCCGGGAGCGCGGGAGAAGATCCGGGCCGCCCACGGCGGGCTGATCGCCATGGTGGTGGAGGCTCTCGCGGCCCTCGGGCATGAGCGGCCCCGGCTTTCGGCCGTACTGCTCCAGGGCGTCGTGGACGCCGCGGTCCGGCGCATCGAGCTCGGCGCGGCCGAGGACCCCGAGCGGATCACCGAGGCGGCCGTCGCCATGGCCCTGCGCGGCGTCCAGGGCTGACCTCCGCCGCTCCCTCCGGCGCCGGGACCGCTCCGGCGCCGGGACCGGGCGGCGCCGGGACCGGGCGGCGGCGCCGGACGTCCCCACCGGGGTGCGCGAGGCGGCCCAGGCGGATCCGCGCCCAGACGGACGCCGCCACCAGCGCCCCGGCCGTCGCCGGCCGGGCGCCCCCGGCGGGGGAGACGAGGGCGGCGACCGTAGGCGCGTCGCGCACCCCGAACACCGGGAGCAGCCGGGAGGGCCCGCCCCGCAGCATCGAGGGCGGCAGCAGGGACAGGGGATCGAGATAGCGGTCCGCGCGCCGCAGCCCCCAGTGCAGACAGCCGGACCGGCAGTGGAAGGGGCCCGGCGCCACCACGCCGACCACCTGCCCCGCGGTCACCCGGGCACCCTTCGCCACCGTCGCGCGCACCGGTTCATAGGTAGTGCGCGCGGGAGGCGATCCGGTCCCGGACAGCTCGATCACCAGCACACCACGGCCCGCGACCGGCCCGGCGAAGCTCACCCGCCCGGCTGCCGCCGCCCGCACCCGCTCGCCCGGGCGCGCCGCGAGATCGACCCCGCGATGCCCCGCCGCCCAGGGCACCGGCGGCGGCCGCCAGCCTCTCAGCACACTCGGCCGCACCGCGCCCGGCGCACCGTCGACCGGCCAGGACCGCTCCCCGCCCGGCCCCGCCGCGGCGGGACGACTCGACGCCACGCCCGGATCCGCCGCAGCGCCCGGATCCCGCTCCCCGCCCGCATCCCCGGCAGCGGCCGGACCTGCCGTCGTGGTCGGCACCGCCGGAAGGGGTACCGCCGGAACCGCCGTCGGAAGGGGTGCCGTCGGAGGGGGTGCCGCCGGAAGGGGTACCGCCGGAACGGACGCCGGCAGGGGCACCGTCGAATGGGGCACCGCCGGAACCGCCGCCGGAAGGGGTGCCGCCGCGGCGGTCGGTGCCGCCGGTACCGGCAGCGTCAGAATCATCAGGGCAAGAGCCCACCCCACCACAAGCCTTCGCATGCCCTCCACGGTGGCCCGGCGACCCGAAGCGGGAGGGATCATGGACGGAATCTGGGGACTACTCACGGGTTGTGGATAACGCCGTCACCCGGCACCGTACCGGTCCCGTACACTTCTTATGGCGATCCGGGTCACCGGATCGACTTCGCACGCCCCGCCACCGGCGCTCCGATCGCGCGTCGGTCCGCTCGGTGGCCGCGCCCCTCGGTCCTCGGACGACCCCGAAAGGGCCCCGTCCGTGGCAGGCGCGTCGGGACGTCAGGAGCGGCGGCCGCCCGGCCGCCGTGGAACCGAGTACCTCAAGGAGTACGGCCATGGCCGTCGTCACGATGCGGGAGCTGCTGGAGAGCGGCGTCCACTTCGGGCACCAGACCCGCCGCTGGAACCCGAAGATGAAGCGCTTCATCTTCACCGAGCGCAATGGCATCTACATCATCGACCTGCTCCAGTCGCTGTCGTACATCGACCGCGCCTACGAGTTCGTCAAGGAGACCGTTGCCCACGGCGGCTCCATCATGTTCGTCGGCACGAAGAAGCAGGCGCAGGAGGCCATCGCCGAGCAGGCGACCCGCGTCGGTATGCCGTACGTCAACCAGCGCTGGCTGGGCGGCATGCTCACCAACTTCTCGACCGTCTACAAGCGCCTGCAGCGCCTGAAGGAGCTCGAGCAGATCGACTTCGAGGATGTGGCCGCCTCCGGCCTCACCAAGAAGGAGCTCCTGGTCCTCTCCCGCGAGAAGGCCAAGCTGGAGAAGACCCTCGGCGGTATCCGCGAGATGCAGAAGGTGCCGAGCGCCGTCTGGATCGTGGACACCAAGAAGGAGCACATCGCCGTCGGTGAGGCGCGCAAGCTCCGGATCCCGGTCGTCGCGATCCTCGACACCAACTGCGACCCGGACGAGGTCGACTACAAGATCCCGGGCAACGACGACGCGATCCGCTCCGTCACCCTGCTCACCCGGGTGATCGCCGACGCCGTCGCCGAGGGCCTCATCGCCCGCTCCGGCGTCGCCACCGGTGACGAGAAGGCCGACAAGGCCGCGGGCGAGCCGCTCGCCGAGTGGGAGCGCGACCTGCTCGAGGGCGAGAAGAAGGCGGACGAGGGCGAGGCCAAGCCGGCCGAGGCCGCCGCGGACAAGCCCGCCGAGGACGACAAGCCGGCCGAGGCCCCGGCCGCGGGCGCCGAGCAGGGCTGACCACTCAGACGTCACTCAGACGGTGTATGACGGCGGGGGCCGGTGCCGGTGGCGCCGCCCCCGCCGTTCACCCGTAGAGCTTTCGACTTTCGAGAAGAGATTCACAGATCATGGCGAACTTCACCGCCGCTGACGTCAAGAAGCTCCGTGAGCTGACCGGCGCCGGCATGATGGACTGCAAGAAGGCGCTGGACGAGGCCGAGGGCAACGTCGACAAGGCCGTCGAGATTCTGCGCGTCAAGGGCCAGAAGGGTGTGGCCAAGCGCGAGGGCCGCAGCGCCGAGAACGGTGCCGTCGTCTCCCTCATCGCGGACGACAACTCTTCCGGCGTGCTGGTCGAGCTGAAGTGCGAGACCGACTTCGTGGCCAAGGGCGACAAGTTCGTGGTCGTCGCCGACGCCATCGCCGCCCACGTCGCCAAGACCTCCCCGGCCGACCTGGAGACCCTGCTCGCCTCCGAGATCGAGGCGGGCAAGACCGTCCAGGCGTTCGTCGACGAGGCCAACGCGACCCTCGGCGAGAAGATCGTCCTGGACCGCTTCGCGCAGTTCTCCGGCGGCTACGTCGCGGCGTACATGCACCGCACCAGCCCGGACCTGCCGCCGCAGGTCGGCGTTCTGGTCGAGCTGGACAAGGAAGACGCCACGGTCGCCAAGGACGTCGCGCAGCACATCGCCGCCTTCGCCCCGAAGTACCTCACCCGCGATGAGATCCCGGCCGAGACGGTCGAGAACGAGCGCCGGGTCGCCGAGGCCACCGCCCGCGAGGAGGGCAAGCCCGAGGCGGCCCTGCCGAAGATCATCGAGGGTCGCGTCAACGGCTTCTTCAAGGAGAACGTCCTGGTGGACCAGCCGTTCGCGAAGGACAACAAGAAGTCCGTCCAGAAGATCCTGGACGAGGCCGGTGTCTCGCTCAAGCGCTTCGCCCGTTTCCGCGTCGGCGTCTGAGCCGAGCAGCGAATGACCGGCGACCCCGATAGGGTCGTAGGCAGCCAACCGTCAACCGGTCGGCCGCAGATGTGACGAGGAGGCCATTGCCGCAGGTCGTAACAGGACCCGTCCGGCAGTGGCCTTCTTCGTATGTGCACGAGGAGATCTCCAATGAATCACGGCGCGGACGCCAAACAGGCCGCCGACGACAAGAAAGCGCATGGCGCGGCCAAACACGGCCGCTTCCTGCTGAAGCTGTCCGGCGAGGCGTTCGCCGGAGGCGGGGGACTCGGTGTCGACCCCGATGTCGTGCACGCCATCGCCCGCGAGGTCGCCGCCGTGGTCAGGGACGGCGCCGAGATCGCCATCGTCATCGGCGGCGGTAACTTCTTCCGCGGTGCGGAGCTGCAGCAGCGCGGTATGGACCGGGCCCGCTCGGACTACATGGGCATGCTCGGAACCGTCATGAACTGTCTCGCCCTCCAGGACTTCCTGGAGAAGGAGGGCATCGACTCCCGCGTCCAGACCGCCATCACCATGGGCCAGGTCGCGGAGCCGTACATTCCGCTACGCGCGGTGCGCCATCTGGAGAAGGGGCGCGTGGTCATCTTCGGCGCGGGCATGGGCATGCCGTACTTTTCCACGGACACCACCGCGGCCCAGCGCGCGCTGGAGATCGACGCACAGGCCCTGCTCATGGGCAAGAACGGCGTGGACGGGGTCTACGACTCCGACCCCGCCCGCAACCCCGACGCGGTGAAGTTCGACGCCCTGGAGTACGGCGAGGTGATCACCAGGGACCTCAAGGTCGCCGACGCCACCGCGATCACCCTCTGCCGGGACAACAAACTGCCCATCCTCGTCTTCGAGCTCCTGGCCGAAGGAAATATCGCGCGTGCGGTGAAGGGTGAGAAGATCGGCACGCTTGTGAGTGACCAGGGCTCCCGGGCCTGACGGCTCGAACGGGGGATGGACAACGGCCTGCCGGTCGGACACCGTGCAGGAGAAGACGCACGCAGGGGCGAGGCTCTGCTTACTGATAACACCAGGAGCAAGTGGTGATCGAAGAGATCCTCCTCGAGGCCGAGGAGAAGATGGAGAAGGCCGTTGTGGTCGCCAAGGAGGACTTCGCCGCGATCCGCACCGGGCGTGCGCACCCGGCGATGTTCAACAAGATCGTGGCGGACTACTACGGTGCGCTGACGCCGATCAATCAGCTGGCGTCGTTCTCGGTGCCGGAGCCGCGGATGGCCGTGGTCACGCCGTTCGACAAGACCGCGCTCCGCAACATCGAGCAGGCGATCCGGGACTCGGATCTGGGCGTCAACCCGAGCAATGACGGCAACATCATCCGAGTGGTGTTCCCCGAGCTCACCGAGCAGCGCCGCAAGGAGTTCATCAAGGTCGCCAAGGGCAAGGGCGAGGACGCGAAGATCTCGATCCGCAGCGTCCGGCGCAAGGCCAAGGAGTCCATCGACAAGCTGATCAAGGACGGCGAGGTCGGCGAGGACGAGGGACGCCGTGCCGAGAAGGAGCTCGACGACACCACGGCGAAGTACGTCGCGCAGGTGGATGAGCTGCTCAAGCACAAGGAAGCCGAGCTGCTCGAGGTCTGATGAACGACTCTTCCTGGGGGGCCCCACCGAGCGCCGGACTCCGGGGACCGGGCGAACAGGGCACCTCCTCCGGCTATGGCTGGGAGGTGCCCCCTTCTTCGGCGGGTCCCGCGCACGAGGTGGGTGAGGCGGCGCAGACTCGCCCCATGCCCACCGTGCCTCACGCAGGCGGCGACTCCGGAGAAGCCGCCGACCGTGACC
>NZ_BBOX01000374.1 GCF_001553455.1 Streptomyces hygroscopicus subsp. hygroscopicus | reverse complement strand
GCCGTGCCCGCCGCCGCGCCGAAGCGGTCCGCGCGGCGCGTGTGGTGGGCCGGGCTCGCGGCGGCGCTGCTCTGCGCCGGGGTCGTCAGCTTCTACGCCTCCGCCAGCCCCGACGGGCTGGAGAAGGTCGCCCATGACAAGGGGATCGACAAGAAGGCCGAGGACCACGCCGCCAAGGACTCCCCGCTCGCCGACTACGGCGTCAAGGACATCTCCGACGCCCGGCTCTCCGGCGGGCTCGCCGGGGTGATCGGAGTGGGGGCCACCCTCGCCGTCGGGTCCGGGGTCTTCATCGTCGTGCGGCGGCGCCGGGCGGCGGCCGAGAGCGAGCGGGGCTGACCGTGGGCGCGGGACACGCGCACAAGCTCTACCGGGAGGGACGGTCGCCCGTGCACGCCCTCCCTCCGCACTGCAAGATCGCCGCCGTCTTCTGCTTCGTCCTGGTCGTCGTCTCCACGCCCCGCGAGGCCGTCTGGGCCTTCGGGGTCTACGCGGTGCTGCTGGGCGGGGTCGCGGCGGTGGCCCGGATACCGGCCGGGTACCTGCTCAAGCGGCTGCTGATCGAGATCCCGTTCGTGGCCTTCGCCGTGCTGATGCCGTTCATCGCGGAGGGCCCGCGGGTGACGGTCCTGGGGATGTCGCTCAGCGAGTCCGGGCTGTGGAGCGCCTGGAACATCCTCGCCAAGGGCACCCTCGGCGTCGCCGCCTCCGTCCTCCTGGCGTCCACCACCGAGCTGCGCGCCCTGCTGCTGGGGTTGCAGCGGCTGCGGATGCCCTCGCTGCTGGTGCAGATCGCCTCGTTCATGATCCGCTACGGGGACGTCATCTCCGACGAGATGCGCCGGATGCGGATCGCCCGCCAGTCGCGTGGCTTCGAGGCGCGCGGGGTGCGTCACTGGGGCGTGCTCGCCACCTCGGCCGGGGCGCTGTTCATCCGCTCCTACGAACGGGGCGAACGGGTCCACCTGGCGATGGTCAGCCGGGGCTATACGGGCACCATGCCGGTGATCGACGATGTGACGGCGTCCCGCGCCCAGTGGACGTACGCCGCCGCCCTCCCGCTGGCCGCGCTGGCGGTCTGCCTGACCGGATGGATGCTCGTATGACCGACCCCGCCACTGCCCCGCCCTCGCTCCAGGTCTCCGGTCTGGCCTATGCGTACCCCGACGGCCACCAGGCGCTCTTCGGCGTCGATCTGACCGTGGCCCGCGGCGAGCGCGTCGCCCTGCTCGGCCCCAACGGCGCCGGCAAGACCACTCTCGTCCTGCACCTCAACGGCATCCTCACCGCGGGCGCCGGTACGGTCACGGTCGCCGGGCTGCCGGTGGCGAAGGCGCATCTGGCCGAGATCCGCCGCCGGGTGGGCATCGTCTTCCAGGACCCGGACGACCAACTGTTCATGCCGACCGTGCGCGAGGACGTGGCCTTCGGCCCGGCCGCGGCCGGGATACGCGGCACGGAGCTGGAGGAGCGGGTGCGCCGCGCGCTGGAGCGGGTCGGGATGGCCGAGTTCGCCGACCGGCCGCCCCACCACCTGTCCTTCGGGCAGCGGCGGCGGGTGGCCGTGGCGACCGTCCTGGCCATGGAGCCGGAGATCCTGGTCCTGGACGAGCCCTCCTCCAACCTCGACCCGGCCTCGCGCCGCGAACTCGCCGACATCCTGCGGTCCCTGGAGGTGACCGTGCTGATGGTCACCCACGACCTGCCGTACGCGCTGGAGCTGTGCCCGCGCTCCGTGGTGCTCAGCGGCGGGGTGATCGCGGCGGACGGCGGGACGCAGGAGCTGCTGTGCGACGAGAAGCTGATGCGCGAGCACCGGCTGGAGCTCCCGTTCGGCTTCGACCCCCGGTCGGTGACGGTTCCGGTGAGGTGAGGATGCCGGTGTTTCCGGTGGGGTGACGGGGCGGTCCGCTCACCCGTGCGCGGACGCGGTTGCTGACGGCCGTCTCAGGTACGCCGGAAGCGGTGGGCGGCGTTCTCCTCCCGGTGGCGGGGACACTGGCAGGACGGCCACGCCTGCCGCAATGCGTAGGGGTTGACGTCCTCCCCGACCAGCGTCGGGCGCCATCGTGTAGACACGGTTCCACGGCGTCTGACGAACGCTGACGATCCATCAGCTTCTGCGTCCCCTGACCGCTCGGTAGGGGACGTCGCGCTGCCCCGGTACGGCTTCGTACCGCACGGGGCCGCATGGGGCCGCGAGGGAGGGGTCCGGGGCGCGCGGTGACGCCCCTCCGTCGCGGCGCCCGGCCGCATCTGCGGCCCCCTCCGGCCGTTATGCCTCCAGCGCCGCCAGACTGGTCCGCACCGCGCGCACCAGCGCCTGCGCACGCGGGTCCGCGGTGACACCGCGCCGCATACCGTTGGTGACGTAGGCGAAGCCGATGCGCGCCTCCGGGTCGGCGAAGGCGAGGGAGCCGCCGCGCCCCGGATGGCCGAACGAACCCGGCCCCAGCATCGGGCAGGCCGGGCCGTGCAGCATGTAGCCCAGTCCGAACCGGGTGCCGACGACGAGGACCTGGTCCGGACCCGCGGACTCCTCCGTCCGGGCCATCGTCAACGTCGCCGGGGCGAAGAGCCTGCCGCCCGAGCGGGCCGTACGGGCCGACGGCAGCGGGCCGATCAGCGCCGCGTAGAAACGGGCCAGCGCCTCGGCGGTCGCCACCCCGCCCGAGGCGGGCAACTCCGCGGCGAGATAGGCCGGGTCGTTCTCGTCCGGCAGCGGGGTGATCGCGGCGAACGCCCGCCGGGTCAGCGACTCGGGGTCCTGGTACGCCTCGGCGACCGACCGCTTGGGACGCAGCCGCGGCCCCTGGGCGGCGGGCGCGGCGGGAGCCTCCACCGCCGCGATCCGGCCGACCCGCCCCCGCTGCTCCTCGGGCAGCCCCAGCCACAGGTCGAGCCCGAGCGGGCGGGCGATCTCCTCGGCGATCCAGCGCCCGATGGTCCGCCCGGTGACCCGGCGCACCAGCTCGCTCAGCAGCCAGCTGTACGTCTGGGCGTGGTAACCGTGCGCCGTGCCGGGCTCCCACACGGGGCGCTGGGCGGCGACGGCCAGCGGCCCGGATACGCCGTCGATGGCCTCGGCGGGGGTCAGCGGGGTGTCGAGGACGGGCACGCCGGTGCGGTGCGCGAGCAGATGCCGCACCAGCACCCGCTCCTTGCCGCCCGCCTTGAACTCCGGCCAGTAGGTGCTGACCCGGCCGTCCAGGTCCAGCTGGCCACGCTGGTGCAGCAGCAGCGGTACGGCGGCGGCGACGCCCTTGGTGACCGACCGGACGACCTGGGCGGTGTCCTGGGTCCACGGCTCACGGCCGCCCCCGCCTCCGGAAGCACCGTCATCACCGGAATCACCGGAAGCACCGTCATCACCGGAATCACCGGAATCACCGGAATCACCGGAATCACCGGAATCACCGGAAGCCCCGGCGTTCCCGGATGCCTCCGCGCCCCCGGACACTCCGGCATCACCCCCGGACGCTCCGGCGTCCCCGGGGCCGTCGCCGTCCGGGGTCTTCGCACCGCCCCACAGGTCGACGACCTTCTCGCCGTCCCGGTAGAGGACGAACGCCGCGCCGCGCTCACCGTGCCGGGCGAAGTTCGCCGCGAAAGCGTCCCGGACCGGTTCGAAACCGTCGGCCACCGTGCCCTGGACGTCCACCACTGATCCGACTCCCGCCATGCCGACCCGAGCGTGTTTTCTTCTTATGGTGCAACGTCCCGCGCGTGAGGATCATGCCGGGGCCGGGCAGGATCTCCGGCGGACGCGCCGTCACGGGGCGGCGGCGGTCCCGGAGCCGACGAGAAGGGGCACAGGGTGCGGAGATTCGAGGGCTATGCGGTCATGCTCACCGGCGCGGGACGCGGGATCGGGGAGGTGACCGCCCGTCGCTTCGCCGACGAGGGCGCCCGGGTGCTGATCACCGACCTGGACGGCGAACGGGCCGCGAAGGCCGCCGCGTCCATACGGGCCGACGGCGGCGAGGCCGAGTCGCTGGGCTGCGACGCGGCCCGGCGGGCGGACGCCGAGGCGGCCGTGGCGCACGCCGTAAGGAGCTTCGGGAGGCTGGACGTCCTGGTCAACAGCGCCCACTCGTGTCATGCCGACACCCCGCTGTTCGAGGACCAGCCGGACGATGCCTGGCAGCAGGACATCGATGTCACCCTCGGCGGCGCCTTCCGCTGCTCCCGCGCCGCGCTGCCGCATCTGGCCGCCGCGGGCGGCCGGGGCGCGATCGTCAACGTCGGCTCGGTCAACGGCATCCAGGACTTCGGCAACCACGCCTACAGCGCCGCCAAGGCGGGCCTGAGCAGCCTCACCCGCACGCTGGCCGCGCACGCCGCCGGACGGGGCGTCCGCGTCAACCTCGTGGCCCCCGGCACCATCCGCACCCCCGGCTGGGACGGCAAGGAGGACACCCTGCGCCGCGCCGCCGAGGTCTATCCGCTCGGCCGGGTCGGCGAACCCACCGACATCGCCGCCGCCATCACCTTCCTCGCCTCCTCCGACGCCGCCTGGATCACCGGGATCACGCTCCCCGTGGACGGCGGCATCACGACCACGAACGTGGCGGTACGCAGGGCCTTCGGGCATGTCGCCGGTCATGGGGAGGCGCCCAGCGAGGCGTCGTCGTAACGGCCCTCCCAGGGCTCGCTCGTATCGACGTTGGTCAGCCGCAGGTTGAGCCCGTTCTCCTTGGAGTGCTCGGTGACAGCGACCTGGCTCTCTGCGGCGGCGTCGCGCCAGCGAGTCCACTGGGCAGCGTGCTCGTCGCCGTCGAGCGCGGCGAGCTTGGCGTGCTCGTCGTCGGCCGGAGCATAAGGGTCCCGCGCCCCCTCTGGCCCACGGGCTGGGGGGGATCTTTCGGGTTCAACCTCCCCTGATCGTGCCCGCGCGGCGTACCGTGGCCGAAAGACCTTCTGGCGGGGGTACATCATGAGCAGCAAGACCATTGGCGACCGCCTGAGCGAGCTCCGGCGCTACCGCGACGTCACCCAGGAGCAGCTGGCCGAACGGTCAGGTGTCCACGTCGACACCATCCGAAAGCTGGAGCAGAACGTCCGGCAGTCGGCACGCCTGGGCACTCTCCGGAAGCTGGCGAGGGCCCTCGATACCGAGCTGGACCGACTACTGGGGCAGCCCACCGTGACCACAGAACTCCCTGACGGCGACGGCGGACTGATCGCTTTGCGTGATGCCATCCAGGACATCAGCGCTTTGCCAGGCGTGCCTTCTGGAGATCTCGACGAGGACCCGCCCTCCGCTGAGTCGTGGATGGGTCAGGTCCGGACGGCCACCAGGCTCTACTGGGAAGGGGCGTACAGCGAACTCGCGCACTCCCTCCCTCTCCTCCTTCGGGACGGGCGCGCAGTGGCTCGGGAGACGACCGGCGCACTCGTCGAGCAGGTCTGGAACCAGCTTGCGCTGGCGTACCAGCTTGCGGCCAGCCTCGCGGCGCAGGTCGGGCATCCCGACTGGGCTTTCGAAGCCGTGGAGAAACAGCTGCATGCGGCACAGCGCGCGTCTGATCCGCTGATGGAGGGGATGGGCGTCTCCACTTTGTCGTGGGTGCTGCTGCGTCAGGGCCGGTGGGAGGAAGCCCAGTCGGTCGCGGAGCGGAAGGCGGATGCGCTGGAGCCGTCCATGCGGCGCGGCACGAGCGCTCAGTACGCGGTGTACGGGAACCTGCTGATGGCGGCGGCCACGCCTGCCGCGCGACGGGATCAGAAGGACGAAGCTGATCAGTACCTCAACTTCGCTGAGGCTGCGGCCGTCCGGTCTGGGGCCGTGCGCGTGTACGGAACCGCCTTCTCTCCGGTGGACGTCAAGACGCAGATCGTCAACATCGCCATGGCAGGCAGTGAGCCGGACGCGGAGAAGGCTCTGGAGGCGTCCGGAGATGTGCGCCGCGACTTGATCAAGCGCCCGGTGCATCTGGCTGCCCACCGCCTGGACGTGGCTCAGGCTCAGTACCAGACGGGCAACAGCGAGGGAGCATTGGACACGCTGCTCGAGGTGGAAGCTGACCAGCCCGAATGGATCCGGTATCAGATGCTCGCGAGGACCACGGTGTTGGAGATGCGCGAGGAGGAGAGGCGCCGGAACACCCGACTGCGAGGGCTGGCTGCCCGACTCGGGGTTGAGCCCGCTCTCTGACTAGGACGTGACGTCCTAGACGCGTCATAACCGGCTCAGCGTCTGGTGCACTTCGTCACTGGGCAGTGATCGCGCGCACACTTAGCGTGATCTGCATCACGGCGGCGCTGGCCTACGCTCCCGCCAGGACACTGGCCAGCGCCGCCCCTCGCAGATCATCCGCAGGGGAGCCCGACGTGACGACCAGAGCCTTGCCGTGGACACCACCGCCCGCCGTGGACGTAGAGCCGTTACCCGTCGGCACATGGTGGGACGCCGTCAAGGCCCCGGCGAACATCGGCGAACGCGCCTTCAAGACGCTCGGCGACGAGACCGGCGCCGTGATCCAGGACTACCACGGCGCCCTGTACTGGCTCATCGCCGTAGGGTCCACGACGAGCTGGCATCTGCGAGGGGTCCGCGTCCTCACAGAACTCGCCGACGAGCGGACCTACCTCGGCGTACCGCCCGTCTCCTGGACGACGGGCCCCGGTTCCCACTGGCGCGTGCCCCTGGGGCCCGATCACTACCTGACCGATGCCCACCGCCTGCGGGGAGCCCTGGCCGAGGCCGACCGCGCCGAGTACGGACTCATGCCCGAGGGCCGCCAGCTCTGTTACCGCTGCCAGCTGCCCACTGACGAACCCATCCCGGTCGACGTGGAGGCCCGCGGCAACCACGTCGGCAAGATCATCTACGCCTGCCCCACTCACGCACCGCTCTACCCCACAGGTCAACACCTCCGGACCCTCACCAGGGCACCCGCGACCGCGCACGAGGGGCGCCGATGAAGAGGAGCGAGCCGGTCATCACGGCACCGGGACCGGGACCGGCCGGTATCGACCCGGCCGCCCTCACCCGCGAGCAACTCCTGGGCTGGCGCTGCGCCCTGTGCGGCACGCTGCTCACCGGGGACCGCCCGCTCGGCACGGTCACCGTCAGTCAGGGCCCCACCCTCACCACCTACCCCCTGTGGGCCTGTGACCCCAACTGCACCACAGAGCACGCGTGGCGCGCGGCCATCGGCCATGCCGCGGGGTGCGAAGCGTGCAGGACGGGCGAGTGCGAGACCGGCCAGCGGCTCCTGGACGCCTACTCGACGGCCTTTCGGGGGGAGCGGTGATGCGCGAGTGGCTGAGCCACCATCGCAGGGCCACCCCGGCGCAGAGGGCGGCCCGCGCCGGTGAGATTCTCCGTGCGGCCGGGTACCGGCCCCTCACGGAGTACCCGGGGTTCGCCAGAGAGCCCTGGCCAGCCGTCTGCACCACGTGCGGCACTACCCGGTACCCCACAGTGACGGGCGTCCGCCAGGACCAGCCCGAGCAGTCGCCCCCCTGGCCGCCGGGCTGGGCAGGAGCGCGCGGGAGGTGCCGGATGAGGCACCGCCGGCAGCCCCCCGGCCGAGCGAGCGGCGCTGCTCGCCTTCCGCGCCGCCCGGCTGGGCCTGGCCCTCAGCGCTGTCCCGCTGCTGCTGGCGCTCGCGGTTTACCTCTGCGTGGCCGGGGACCCGGCCCGATAGACCGGGTGGGCCGCCGACGGCCCGGGGTCCCCCGCCCCGGGCACGACTTCGCGCCGGCGGCCCACCCTTCCAGACACCCTGCGGTCGGTGCAGCCAGGCGCGGCCGTCGGCCGCAGGGCAGGGACTCCGGCCCCGACATGGGGACCGCGGGCTGGAGTCCCCACACGAGAAAGCCCCCGCCCCGATCGGGCGCTACCCGGGGGCGTCCCGGGAGGACCGGCGCGGGGCGAGGCCACCAACGCTATGCGGGGGCGAGGGAGTACGGGGCCACCACACGGCGGGAACGAGGGGATGGTCGCCTACCCGGGCACGGGGAAGCGGAGCGCGGGGTCAGCCGGCGTGCAGCATCAGCCCGATGCCCGCCACCATCAGCCCCGCCGCCGCGATCCTCGGAGCACCGAACCCCTCCTTGAAGAACAGCGCCCCTATGGCCGCGCCCACGATGATCGACGATTCGCGCAGCGCCGCGATCGGGGCCAGTTCGGCCCGGGTCTGGGCCCACAGGACCAGGCCGTAGGCGAGGACCGACAGTAGCCCGCCGAGCAGTCCGCGCGCCGCGACCGGGCGCAGCTGCCCGAGGAGCGCACCGCGCCGGACCGCCAGGGCGCAGGCGGGGATCGCCAGGCCCTCCAGGATCATCAGCCAGGCGATGTAGCCGAGCGGGCTGCCGGAGGAGCGCACGCCCAGTCCGTCCACGACGGTGTACGAGGCGATGGACAGCCCGGTGGCCACGGCTGCCGTAAGGGCGAGCCACTGAGGCCCCCCGCCGTTCCCGCTGCCCCCGCCCTCCCTGCCGGACTCGCCGTTCCCGCCGCCCCCGCCCTCCCTGCCGGACTCGCCGTTCCCGCCACGCCCGCCATTCCCGTCGCCCCCGCCGGACTCGCCGGTCGCGGGGCGGAGGGAGCCGCGGATGCCCCACAGCGCCACGCCCACCAGCCCCGCCGAGGCCAGCGCGATCCCCGCCGCCTGCCAGCGGTCCGGCCGCTCGCCGACGAAGACCGCGGCGGCCACGGTCACCACCAGCGGCGCGGTGCCGCGTGCGATGGGATACATCTGGCCGAAGTCGCCCAGGTGGAACGAGCGCATGAGCAGCAGCTGATAGACCACGTGAACGGCGGCGGAGGCCAGCAGATACGGCCAGGCGTCCGCCGCGGGCGCGGGGGCGAACGGCAGCAGCGCCAGTCCGCCCAGCATCCCGCCGCCGCCCACCAGCGTGAAGGCGAGCAGCTGGTCCCTGATGCCGTGCGCGATGGCGTTCCAACTCGCGTGAGTGACGGCCGCGATGAGCACCGCGGCCGCGACGAGCGGGGTCATGCGGGCCGCTCGCGCACATCCACCAGGGTGCCCTCGGCATGGGCGATCAGCGTCGGGGGATCGAGCGGGAAGACGGTGTGCGGGGTGCCCGCGGCGGCCCATACGGTCGCGTGGTCCAGCAGCCGGCGGTCGGCCAGGACGCGGGTGCGGGTGCGGTGGCCGAAGGGCGGCACCCCGCCGATGGCGTAGCCGGTGGTCTCCCGCACCAGCGCCGCGTTGGCCCGGCGGACCCTCTCGGCGCCCAGCTCCTGCCGTACCAGCTCGACGTCGACCCGCGACGCCCCGTCCAGCAGCACCACCACCGGCTGCCCGTCCGCCTCGAAGACCAGCGACTTGACGATCTGGCTCAGCTCGCAGCCGATGGCCGCGGCGGCCTCGGCGGCGGTGCGGGTGGCGTCGGGGAAGCGGCGTACCTCGACGTCCAGGCCGAGTTCGCGCAGGGCGTCGGCGAAGCGGGGATGGGCCGCGGTGTCAGGGGTGGTATGGGCCATGGAACGACGCTATCCGCGGGTCCGAGGGCCACGCCAGGACATTTCGCCGGACCGCACCGGCGTCCAAGACGCCGCCCGGGGGCCCGGGGAGGATCGGGCCATGGATACCGAACCCGTGAACGTCCACAAGGCGCTGGCCTCCTTCGACGATGTCTACAGCCCCCGGATCGTGGCCCGGGTGAACGACTACGACGTCCGGATCGCCCACACCCTGGGCGAGCACGTCTGGCACGCGCACGACGACACCGACGAGTTCTTCCTGGTCCTCGACGGCCGGTTCGACATCGCCCTCCGGGACGCCGACGGCGCGGAGACCACGGTGGTGCTGCACCGGGGCGACACCTTCGTGGTCCCCAGGGGCACCGAGCACAAGCCGTCGTCGCCGGGCGGGTCGATCCTGATGTTCGAGCCCTCGGGGACCAGCACGACCGGGGACCGCCACGAGGGCGAGACCCCCGGCCACGTGGACAGCACCACGGGCCACGCGCTCGGCTGACCGGCCGCACAGCGAGGAGCCGGGCGGGCACGGGGTCATCCGCGCCCGCCCGGCTCCCGTGCCGGTACCGGAGCCGGCCTCAGCCGCCCGCGCGCAGCAGCGCCGCCACGATCGGGCCCGCCGTGTCGCCGCCGTGGCCGCCCGCGGGGACCACACCGGCGGCGGCGAGGTCGTTGCGGTAGGCGCTGAACCAGCCGTTGGGCTTCTCCTGGTTGTCCACCTCGGCCGAACCGGTCTTGGCGCCGAAGTCACCGCTCATCCCGGCCATCGCCTCGGCGGCGGTGCCGGAGGTGGCCGTCAGCCGCATCAGCTTGCGCAGCTGGTCCTTGGTGCCGGCCTTCATCGTCCTGCTCGCCTTGGCCAGCGTCCGGTTGTCCAGCGACGGCGAGACCAGGTACGGCTGGCGGAAGGTGCCGGTGGAGGCGGTGGCCGCGACCGACGCCATGTTGAGCGGGTTCATCCGCACCCCGCCCTGGCCGATCAGCGAAGCGGCCTTGGAGGCCGCGGACTGCACCGGCACCGAGCCGTCGAAGGTGGGCACGCCGGTCTGCCAGTTGAGCCCGATGCCGAAGACGTCCCGGGCCTCCTTGGTCAGGTCGTCGTTCTTCAGCTTCCCCGCCTGGCTGATGAAGGCCGTGTTGCAGGAGCGGGCGAAGCTCTGCTCGAAGGTGCCGTTCTTGATCTCGAACTTGTCGTCGTTCTGGAACTTCCAGCCGCCGTAGGAGAAGTACTTGGGGCACGGATGGGCCTTGCCGTAGGCCGCGAGTCCCTTGTCGATCAGCGTCGCCGAGGTGATGATCTTCATCGTCGAGCCCGGTGCGTACGAGCCCTGGAGAGCGGTGTTGAAGCCGCTCGCGGGGGAGTTGGCCAGCGCGAGGATCTCGCCGGTGCTGGGCTTGACCGCCACCACCGACGCCTTGGCGCGCTTGTTCACCTGCTGCTCGGCGGTGCGCTGGAGCGAGGCGTCGATCGTGGTGCGGAGCGTGCCCGGGGTGCCCTTGGAGAGCACCTTCAGCGTCTTGTCGGGGGACTTGGCGCCCTTGCCGCGGGCGATCCAGGTCTCCACGCCCGCCGTGCCGCCCGCCTTCTTGCCGTACCGCTCGCGCAGCGAGGCCAGGACGGTCTTGAGGGTCGGGTGCTCGGCCGCGGTCAGCTCCTTGCCGTCGCGGTCCACGGCCTTGATCGGCGGCGCCTCGGCCGCACCGGTCTTCAGCGTGTCACCCTCGCCGAGGCCGGGGTGGACCACCGAGGGCTTCCAGGCGACGACCGGCTTGCCGGTCGTGGTGTCGCGCGTCACGGTCAGCGAGGAGTCGTACGTCCACGGGGCGCTCTCACCGGCGTAGGAGATCCGGGCGCTGACCGAGAACGGCACCTTCGCGCCGCTCGCCTGCCCCGGCCGCAGCTCCACCTTGCTCACATGGGCCTTCTCGCGGTACCCGCGCAGCGCCGCGGTGGCCGCGTCGCCGTTGTCCGTCAGGGCGGCCGCCTTCGCCGTCTCGCCCGCCGACCAGGCCGTCAGGAACGCGCGGGCGGTGGCCGTGACCTCGGCCGCGCTGGGCGGGCCGGTCTTCACCTTCTTCAGCGACGGCTTGTCGTCACCCGAGCCGGCGCTCGCACCGTCCTTCGGGCCGGACGCCCCGTCCTGGCCGCTGCCGCAACCGGCCACACCGACCATGGCGGCGAACACCGCACCGACGATCGCGGCTCTCGCGCCACTCCGCATTGCAGAACCCCCACTGTGTTCTCGATTCCCCCCACCAGTCGATGGAGGCCGCGGTGCCCGGCACTCTACCGGCATCCCGCGGGGCCCCCGCGCCCTCACGGCCGCCAGGTGCGGGGGCAGGGGGTCAGATCCAGCTGTCCAGCCACATCCGGGCCCGCCAGGCGTCCATGGGGATCGTCTGGCCGGTGTAGAGCGGGAAGAAATAAATGAAGTTCCAGATGATCAGCAGGACCAGCGCGCCCGAACCGACCGCGCCGACCACCCGGCGGGTCTCGCTCGCCCCCGGCGGCCCCAGCAGCGCGCCGATCATCATCGCCACCGCCAGACACAGGAAGGGCACGAAGACGACGGAGTAGAAGGAGAAGATCGTCCGGTCCTGGTAGAGGAACCACGGCAGATAGCCCGCGGCCACCCCGCACAGGATCGCGCCCGCCCGCCAGTCCCGCCGCAGCGCCCACCGGAACAGCAGGTACAGCAGCGCGAAGCAGGCCGCCCACCACAGCAGCGGGGTGCCGATGGCCAGCACCTCGCGGGCGCACTTCTCGGCCGCGTCCTTGGGGCAGCCGTCCTGGCCCGCCCGCGGGGACTCGTAGAAGTACGAGACCGGGCGGGACTGCACCAGCCAGCTCCACGGGTTGGACTGGTAGACATGCGGTGAGTCCAGGCCGACGTGGAACTTGTAGACCTCGGACTCGTAGTGCCACAGGCTGCGCAGCGGATTGAGCAGCCAGTCGAAGGCGCCGCCGGTGCCGTAGCCGCCGCCGTCCGGCTTCCGGGACTCGGCCCAGTGACGGAAGTAACCGCTGTGCCGCCAGCCGCGCACCCGGTCGAAGGTGCCGCTCGCGGCGAACCAGCCCGACCAGGAGGCGATGTAGGTGACGACCGCCACGGGCACCAGCGACAGGAACGCCCAGCCCAGATCGCGCCGCAGCACCGCCCGGTAGGGGCCGGCGGCGCCCGCGGTACGGCGTGCGCCCACGTCCCACAGGACGGCCATCAGGCCGAAGGCCGCCAGGACGTACAGCCCGTTCCACTTGGTGCCGATGGCCAGGCCCAGCAGGACCCCGGCCGCGATCCGCCACGGGCGCGGGCCCAGCCTCAGGCTCTGGGCGACCGCCGGGTCCGGCCGCGCCGTGCCGTCCTCACCGGCCGGCAGCGCCGCCGCCAGCCGGGCGCGCGCCTGGTCCCGGTCGACGAGCAGCGCGCCGAAGGCGGCCAGCACGAAGAACATCACGACCAGGTCGAGCAGCGCCGTGCGGCTCATCACGAAGTGCAGCCCGTCCACGGCCATCAGCGCGCCCGCGAGACAGCCGAGGAACGTCGACCGGAACAGCCGCCGCCCGATCCGGCACAGCATCAGCACCGAGAGGGTGCCGAGCAGCGCGACCATGAACCGCCAGCCGAACGGGTGCAGCCCGAAGAACTGCTCGCCGAGCCCGATGACCCACTTGCCCACCGGCGGGTGCACCACGTACGAGGCCGCGTCGCCGAGCGGGATGTGCTGCGGGGTGTCGAGGATCCGGTCGTTGGCGTTCTTCGGCCAGGTGCCCTCGTAGCCGTACTCCCAGATCGACCAGGCGTCCTTGGCGTAGTACGTCTCGTCGAATATGACGTTGTCCGGGCTGCCCAGCCGCCAGAAGCGCATCAGCCCGGCGCACAGCGCGACGAGCAGCGGCCCGCCCCAGCCGCTCCAGCGGGCGATTCTGGCCGCCGCCGAGGGGGTCGCGCCGAGGATCTGCCAGAGCCGGGTGCCCGGCTCCGCGTACGGCGGGACCAGCCGCTGCCGTACGCCGGGCCGGGTGCGGCCCGCGTATCCGAAGCGGCGCAGCCGGAGCTGCCAGGCCGGCGGCTGCTGGCCGGTGGCTCTGCCCGGCTGGGCGTGGGTCGCGGTGTCACTGCTCACCGGGCCATCGTAGGGAAGGGGTCTGTGAGTGTGGCGGGGAAAGGCGGCGAACCGGGGATTCGTGCCCTGGGCGGTGACGGCGCAGCCGGCCGCGGCCGGCTGCGAGGATGGTGGGCGTGACTGGAACGCTCGTACTGGCAGGTACCCCCATCGGCGACACGGCGGACGCGCCCCCGAGACTGGCCGCCGAACTCATGGCCGCCGACGTGATCGCCGCCGAGGACACCCGGCGGCTGCGCCGCCTCACCCAGGCGCTGGAGGTGCGCCCGGCCGGCCGGGTGGTGTCCTATTTCGAGGGCAACGAGTCCGCCCGTACCCCCGAGCTGGTCGAGACGCTGGCCCAGGGCGCCCGGGTGCTGCTGGTCACCGACGCGGGCATGCCCTCGGTCTCCGACCCCGGCTACCGCCTGGTCGCCGCCGCCGTGGAGCGCGGGATCACCGTCACCGCGGTGCCCGGACCGTCCGCGGTGCTCACCGCCCTGGCGGTCTCCGGGCTGCCGGTGGACCGCTTCTGCTTCGAGGGCTTCCCGCCGCGCAAGGCGGGGGAGCGGCTGGCACGGCTGCGCGAGGTCGCCGGCGAGCGCCGCACCCTGGTCTGGTTCGAGGCCCCGCACCGGCTGGACGACACCCTGGCGGCCATGGCCGAGGTGTTCGGCGCGGACCGTCGCGCCGCGGTGTGCCGGGAGCTGACCAAGACGTACGAGGAGGTGCGGCGCGGCCCGCTGGCGGAGCTGGCCGCCTGGGCGCGGGAGGGCGTGCGCGGCGAGATCACCATCGTGGTCGAGGGCGCCGCGGCGCCCGGTCCCGAGGAGGCGGACCCCGCCGAGCTGGCCCGCCGGGTCGCGGTGCGCGAGGCGGCCGGTGAGCGCCGCAAGGAGGCCATCGCGGCGGTCGCGCAGGAGGCCGGGGTGCCCAAACGGCAGGTGTTCGACGCCGTGGTGGCGGCGAAGAACGCGGCCGGAAGTGCCCCGTACGAAGGTAAAGCACCGTAGAGAAAGGCAAAGCGCAGGTTACTTGCCGGGCCGTTTCCGGGCAGTTTGGGAACGCGGTTCCCAAATCTCGCTCAAAGGGAGGGAAGGCCCGGTGCGGCAGCGCCGGGAAAGGCGTCCACTGGGTGGGGAACACCCGGGGCGATCCCACCCCGGAAGACTTGTCCTGGGTGACAAGAGGAGCTGCCATGAGCGATATAGCGGAAACGTCCAGCGGTGCCCATCCGATAGCCGCCCACACCCCCTCCGGCCCGTCCGGCGAGGTGGCCCACGAGGCTTACGCTTTCGCCTGCATGAAGTGCGGACACGGCTGGGAGCGGTCCTACGACATCGAACACCACGTGGACGGCGAGGGCCGTGCCTACGTCGTCTACTTCACCGGCGGCCGGCGCGTCCCCTCCCCGCTGACGAGCCCCGACTGCGTCAACTGCGGTGCGCATCTGGTGCGGATCATGCGCGCGGGCCAGGTCTCCTCGGCCCTGGAGAGTGCGCGGCGCGGGAGGCCGCGCACCGCCGGGGACCGGCGGGCGGACACCGGCGCGCCGGAATCCGCGCCCGGCGCCGCGGCGGATCGCGCACCGGAAAACGAGGACCCCGCCCGACGCCGTACGCACCATTGGCATCTGGCGAATCTGCTGCATCCCTTTCAGCACCACCGCCACTGAGAACGATCCCGTTCAGATGAGCCGTAAGCGGGTCAACTGAGCGGCCGGGCGTGATTCACCGCACATTCACCGGGATTCATAGAATCGCGTCCATGGCGAAAACAGCATCGACTCCCGGCGGCAGCGGCAAGGCGAGCGGCACGCAAAAGGAAAAGGACGTGCCGCCTCCGCTGCCGGAGCCCCTGCGGGTCCCGGTCGCCGATTCCCACACCCACCTGGACATGCAGACGGGCACCGTCGAGGAGGCATTGGCCAAGGCCGCCTCGGTCGGCGTGCGCACCGTCATCCAGGTGGGGTGCGATCTGGCCGGGTCCCGATGGGCGGCCGAGACCGCGGCGGCGCACCCGGGCGTCTGGGCCACCGTGGCCCTGCACCCCAACGAGGCCCCGCGCATCGTCCTGGGCGACCCCGACGGCTGGTCCCGGCAGGGGGCGCGGGAGCCCGGCGGCGACACCGCCCTGGACGCGGCCCTCGACGAGATAGCGGCCCTCGCCGCCCTCCCCCAGGTGCGGGGCGTCGGCGAGACCGGCCTGGACCACTTCCGCACCGGACCGGAGGGCATGGCCGCCCAGGAGCGCTCCTTCCGCCGCCACATCGCCATCGCCAAGGACCACGGCAAGGCCCTGGTCATCCACGACCGCGAGGCCCACGACGACGTCCTTCGGGTGCTCGCCGAGGAGGGCGCGCCCGACACCGTCGTCTTCCACTGCTACTCCGGCGACGCGGCCATGGCCGAGATCTGCGCCGAGCGCGGCTACTACATGTCGTTCGCCGGCAACGTCACCTTCAAGAACGCCCAGCCGCTGCGCGACGCCCTCGCCGTGGCCCCGCTCGACCTCGTCCTCGTCGAGACCGACGCGCCGTTCCTGACCCCCGTCCCGTACCGCGGACGGCCCAACGCCCCCTATCTGATTCCGCTCACCCTGCGGGCCATGGCCGAGGTCAAGGGCGTCCCCGAGGACATCCTGGCGACCGCCGTAGCAGCCAATACGGCGCGCGTCTTCGGCTACTGAGGGCGGTGACCACCCGGGGAAGGTGATCACACTGCGTGATGATCTTCCTTGGGAGAGTCACCCGCACTCCGCTACAGTCCCGGAACCCAACGCCCTGACCAGTGGACCTGTGGAGTGTTACCGGAGTGATGTCGTGAGCCCCGCGGGCAGCCACCGCGTCCCGGGCGGCCGTGCCGCCGCCCGCCGAGCCGCCCGGCGCGGACGCGCCACCGGCCGGACCGACCCGGTGCGCCGGCTGCTGCCGCAGGCCCTGGTGGTCGCCGCCCTGGCCGGCGGCACCTCCGCCTTCGTGGCCCAGGACAAGGCGGTACGGCTCAGCGTCGACGGCGACCGGCGCACCCTGCACACCTACGCCGACGACGTGGGCGAACTGCTGCGGGACGAGAACGTCCCCGTCGGCGCCCACGACATCGTCGCCCCCGCGCCCGGGGAACGGCTCGCCAGCGGCACCGAGGTCGCCGTCCGCTACGGCCGCCCGGTCACCCTCACCCTCGACGGGGAGCGCCGCCGGGTGTGGACCACCGCCCACACGGTTGACGGCGCACTGCGCCAACTGGGCGTACATGCCGAGGGCGCGTACCTGTCCGCCTCCCGCTCCGCCGCCATCACCCGCCGCGGGCTGCTCCTGCACGTCCGCACCGAGCGCACCGTCACCTTCCTCGCCGACGGGCACGCGCACACCATCCGCACCAACGCGGCCACCGTCGGCGAGGCCCTCGCCGCCGCCGGGCTCACCCTGCGCGGCCAGGACACCACCTCCGTCCCCCAGGACAGCTTCCCGCGCGACGGCCAGACGGTGACGGTGATGCGGATCACCGGCGGCGAGGAGGCCCGCGACGAGCCGGTGCCCTTCACCACCGTCCGCCGCGCCGACCCCACCCTCCCCAAGGGCACCGAGATCGTGGCACGGGTCGGCGAACCGGGCACCCTGCGCACCACCTACCGGGTGCGCGCCGTCAACGGCGTACGGCAGCGCCCGCGGAAGATCCGCAGCGAGATCGTCAAGGCGCCCGTCCCCCGGATCGTCCGGGTCGGCACCATGACCCCGCCCCCCACGGCGGCGGGCGGCCCGGCGGACGGGCTCAACTGGCGGGCGATGGCGCGCTGCGAATCCGGCGGCCGGCCGGACGCGGTCGACGGTTCCGGCCGTTACGGCGGCCTCTACCAGCTCGACCAGGGCACCTGGCACGCCCTCGGCGGCCACGGCCGCCCCCAGGACGCGCCCCCGGCCGAGCAGACCTACCGGGCCAAGAAGCTCTACCAGCAGCGCGGCACGAGCCCCTGGCCCACCTGCGGCCGCAAGCTCCACCAGTAACGGGCGGTGGACCGGGCCGTTCAGTAACGGGCGGTGGACCGGGCCGTCGGCGGGGCGCCATAAACTTCCACGGTGAGCCCCACCGACCCCGACGTCCTGCTCGGCCCCGCGGACATCCGCGAACTCGCGGCCCGGCTCGGCGTACGCCCCACCAAACAGCGCGGCCAGAACTTCGTCATCGACGCCAACACGGTCCGCCGGATCGTCCGGACCGCCGAGGTGCGCCCCGAGGACGTGGTCGTCGAGGTCGGCCCCGGACTCGGCTCGCTGACCCTCGCGCTGCTGGAGGCCGCCGACCGGGTCACCGCCGTGGAGATCGACGACGTCCTCGCCGCCGCCCTCCCCGCGACCGTCGCGGCCCGGCTGCCGCACCGCGCCGACCGCTTCGCGCTGGTGCACAGCGACGCCCTCCGGGTGACCGAACTGCCGGGCCCCGCCCCGACCGCCCTGGTCGCCAACCTGCCGTACAACGTCGCCGTGCCCGTGCTGCTCCACATGCTCGGGCGCTTCCCGACCATCGAGCGGACCCTGGTCATGGTCCAGTCCGAGGTCGCCGACCGGCTCGCCGCGCCACCCGGCTCCAAGGTCTACGGCGTCCCCTCCGTGAAGGCGGCCTGGTACGCCCACGTCAAGCGCGCGGGCGCGATCGGCCGCACCGTCTTCTGGCCCGCCCCCAACGTCGACTCCGGCCTGGTCTCGCTGATACGCCGGGACGAGCCGCCGCGCACCACCGCCACCCGGGACGAGGTCTTCGCGGTGGTCGACGCGGCGTTCGCCCAGCGCCGCAAGACCCTCCGGGCGGCGCTCGCGGGCTGGGCCGGTTCGGCGGGGGGCGCCGAGGAGGCCCTCAAGGCCGCCGGGGTCTCCCCGCAGGCGCGCGGCGAGTCGCTGACGGTGGAGGACTTCGCCGCGATCGCCGAGCACCGCCCGCCGGCCGCGACGCACTGAGCCGCGTCCAGGGCCCGCGCCCGCCCCCGGGCTCTGGGGCGGACCCGGACCCGGTCCCGGACCCGGGCCCCCGCGGATCGCGGGTCCGGGCCCGTCCTGTCCCGGGGCACGCGCCCGCCCCCGGGCGCGCGGATCGCCGCTCCGGGCCCGCCCCGGGTTCCGGGCCCACCCCGGCCCCCAGCGGATCACGGGTCCGGGCCCGTCCAGGGTCCGGGCCCGCTCACGGTTCGAGCCCGCGCAGGGTCCGGGCCCGTCCCGCACCGAAGCCCGCCCAGAGTGCGTCCAGCGCAGATTCAGCCCAACCCAGATCCCGCTCGGCGCCGGAGTCCGCCCGGCACTGAGCCCGTCGCCCACTCACGTCCGT
The DNA here is from genome assembly GCF_001553455.1 of Streptomyces hygroscopicus subsp. hygroscopicus. Taxonomy (GTDB): domain Bacteria; phylum Actinomycetota; class Actinomycetes; order Streptomycetales; family Streptomycetaceae; genus Streptomyces; species Streptomyces hygroscopicus. The sequence continues at coordinate 6,036 of NZ_BBOX01000374.1, read as the reverse complement.
CCCGCGCCAAGACCCGCCCCGCACCCCAGCCCGTCCCGCACCGAGGCCCCGCCCCAGCCCGGGGCGCCGGGCGCGACAATGGCCGCAGCCGACCGCAGCCGACCGCAGCCGACCGCACAGTCGATCCGCACCCGACCGCACACCCGATCCGTACGCGAAGGAGCCCGCTTCCGTGACCCGCCCCGTGACCGCCCGTGTGCCCGCCAAGGTCAACGTTCAGCTCGCGGTCGGCGGACTGCGCCCCGATGGGTTCCACGACCTGGCCAACGTCTTCCTCGCCGTCGGGCTGCACGACGAGGTCACCGCCGCCCCCGCCGACACCCTCCGCATCACCGTCGAGGGCGCGGACGCCGGCCAGGTGCCGCTGGACCACACCAACCTGGCCGCCCGCGCCGCCCTCGCCCTCGCCGAGCGGCACGGCGTCGCGCCCGGCGTCCACCTCCACATCGTCAAGGACATCCCCGTCGCGGGCGGTATGGCGGGCGGCAGCGCGGACGCCGCCGGGGCGCTGCTGGCCTGCGACGCGCTGTGGGGCACCGGGGCGACCCGCGCCGAACTGCTGGAGATCTGCGCCGCCCTGGGCAGCGACGTCCCCTTCAGCCTCGTCGGCGGCGCGGCCCTCGGCCGTGGCCGGGGCGAGCTGCTGACCCCGCTGGAGACCGGCGGCACCTTCCACTGGGTGTTCGCCGTGGCCGACGGCGGACTGTCCACCCCGGCCGTCTACCGCGAATGCGACCGGCTGCGCGAGGCGTCCGGCGCGGGCGCGAGCGCCGCCGACGTCCCCGACCCCGAACCCTCCCCGGCGCTGCTGGCCGCCCTGCGCACCGGCGACGCCACCGCGCTGGCCGCCGCCGTCGCCAACGACCTGCAACCGGCCGCGCTTTCGCTGCGCCCCGCGCTCGCCGACACCCTGCGCGCCGGCGCGGACGCGGGCGCGCTCGCCTCGCTCGTCTCCGGTTCCGGCCCGACCTGCGCCTTCCTGGCCAAGGACGCCGAGGGCGCGCAGGCGGTGGCGGGCGCGCTGGCCGCCTCCGGCACCTGCCGTACGGTCCGGGTCACCTCCGGCCCGGTCCCCGGGGCGCGGCTGGTGGACGTCTGAGCGAGGCCGCCCCGCGCGGCGACTACCCTGGGATGCCGATCGATCCGCGTAATGGAGTGTGATGGCGACCAACCTGGTCAACGTTGAATCCGTCGGCAAGGTGTACGGCACCCGTGCGCTGCTGGACGGCGTCTCCCTCGGAGTCAACGAGGGCGACCGCATCGGCGTCGTCGGGCGCAACGGCGACGGCAAGACCACGCTCATCCGGATCCTCGCCAAGCTGGAGCCCGCCGACGACGGCCGCGTCACCCACGCCGGTGATCTGCGGCTGGGCGTGCTCACCCAGCACGACTCCCTCGACCCCCAGGCCACCGTCCGCCATGAGGTGATCGGCGATCTCGCCGACCACGAGTGGGCCGGTGACGCCAAGATCCGGGATGTGCTCACCGGGCTGTTCGGCGGGCTGGACCTGCCCGCCTTCCCCCAGGGGCTCGACACCGTCATCGGCCCGCTGTCCGGCGGTGAGCGCCGCCGTATCGCGCTCGCCAAGCTGCTGATCGCCGAACAGGACCTGATCGTCCTGGACGAGCCCACCAACCACCTCGACGTCGAGGGCATCTCCTGGCTGGCCGGGCATCTGCGGGCCCGCCGCTCGGCCCTGGTGGTCGTCACCCACGACCGCTGGTTCCTCGACCAGGTCTGCACCCGGATGTGGGACGTCCAGCGCGGCGCCGTCCACGAGTACGAGGGCGGCTACAGCGACTACGTCTTCGCCCGCGCCGAGCGCGAGCGCATCGCCGCGAGCGAGGAGGCCAAGCGGCAGAACCTGATGCGCAAGGAGCTGGCCTGGCTGCGCCGCGGCGCCCCCGCCCGCACCAGCAAGCCCCGCTTCCGCATCGAGGCGGCCAACGCGCTGATCGCGGACGTGCCGCCGCCGCGCGACAGCGCCGAGCTGATGCGGTTCGCGGGCTCCCGCCTGGGCAAGACCGTCTTCGACCTGGAGGACGTGACGGTCACCGCCGGGCCCAAGGTGCTGCTCAAGCACCTGACCTGGCAGCTGGGGCCCGGCGACCGGATCGGCCTGGTGGGCGTGAACGGCGCGGGCAAGACCTCGCTGCTGCGCGCCCTCGCCGAGGCCGCCCGCAGCGAGGGCGAACAGCAGCCCGCCGGGGGCCGGATCGCGGTCGGCAAGACCGTAAGGCTCGGGTATCTGTCGCAGGAGGTCGCCGAACTCGACCGGAACCTGCGCGTCCTGGAGGCCGTCGAGCAGGTGCGGCAGCGCGTCGACCTCGGCAAGGGCCGGGAGATGACCGCCTCCCAGCTGTGCGAGAAGTTCGGCTTCACCAAGGAGAAGCAGTGGACCCCGGTCGGCGATCTCTCCGGCGGTGAGCGGCGTCGGCTGCAGATCCTGCGGCTGCTGATGGACGAGCCCAACGTGCTCTTCCTGGACGAGCCCACCAACGACCTCGACATCGAGACCCTGACCCAGCTGGAGGACCTGCTCGACGGCTGGCCCGGCTCGCTCGTGGTCATCAGCCACGACCGGTACTTCATCGAGCGCACCACCGACCGGGTCCTCGCGCTGCTGGGCGACGCCACCTTGCGGATGCTGCCGCGCGGTGTGGACGAGTACCTGGAGCGGCGGCAGCGCGTCCTGGCCGCGGCCGCCCCGGCCCCCGCCGCGCCCGCCAAGCAGAAGACCGGCGAACAGGCCGCCCGGCAGCGGTCGGCCGCCGAGCAGCGCGCCGCCAAGAAGGAACTGCAGCGCATCGAGCGGCGGCTGGACCGGATCAGCGAGCAGGAGTCCGAACTGCACGCGCGGATCGCCGAGCACGCCACGGACTTCACCAAGGTCGCCGAGCTCGACGGCCGGCTGCGCGAGCTGACGGGGGAGCGGGAGGAGCTGGAGACCCGCTGGCTGGAGCTGGCCGACGACGCATGAGCGGCTGAGCCGAGGAGCGGACGGGCCGGGATCCATGAGTGGCCTGAAAGCATCGTGTGAAGAGGCTGTGGGCATGGGGCGCGCACCGTGGCAACGGTCGCGTCACAGGCCGGTCTCAGCTGATCGATGACCTGGACACTGATCCCTATTCACCCCTTACGGGTGATACAAAGAACTCCCGCCTGCCTTCCGCTCACTGGCGGGGTTCCATGTCCGATTCGCTCCTTCCCGGAGGGCATTGACCACCGGGATCGCGGGGGAGGCCGGTCGGGCGATGGGTCCCGCATCAGAAGGATTTCGCATGTCACAGCCGCCTCCGCCGCCCAGTCAGCCGCCGCAGGGCGGCTTCGGTGCGCCGCAGGAACCCGGTTACGGCTATCCGCAGCAGCCGCCCAGTCCGCCTCCGGGCCAGCAGGGTTACGGCTATCCGCAGGCACCCGGCCAGCCGCCGCAGACCCCGCCGCCGCCCCCGTCGGCACCGCCGGGCCCGCCGCAGACGCCCCCGCAGGGCGCCGGCGGCTACGGCTACCCGGCGCAGCCGGGGTACGGCCAGCCGGGCCAGACAGGCGCGCCCGCACCGTACCCATCCGGCCAGCAGCAGTACGGTCAGCAGCCGTACGGGCAGCCGCCGTTCGGCCAGCAGCAGTACGGCCAGCAGCAGTACGGCCAGCCGCCGCAGCCCCAGTACCCCGGCGCCCCCGGTCCGGGCGGCCCCGGCCGGTCCAAGCAGCGCATGGCGGTCATCGTCAGCGCCGTGGTCGCCGTCGCGCTGGTCATCGGCGGCGGCATATGGTTCGCCACCAAGGACGACGGCGGCGGCAGCGAGGCCAAGGGCGGGGGCAAGCAGTCCAGCCAGGGCACCTCGAAAGGCTCCAGCGGCGGCAAGGACAAGCCCGCCGAGGCCATCGACGCCAAGCTGCTCGACAAGGTCCCGATGCCCAAGGTCTCCGACCAGGTCACCGTCGAGGGCATGTGGGCCACCGACGACACCTTCGTGAAGGCCGGGGTCTACAAGATCGTCGGATATCCGCTGAGCGGCGGCGACGCCAAGTGGACGATCCCGCTGGACGGTGCGGTCTGCTGGTCCTCGGACCACCTCACCGAGGACGGCCTGACCACGGTCCTCTACCAGGAGGCCAAGCCGTCGGCCAAGGACAAGTACCCCAGCTGCACCGAGGTCGGGCTGCTCGACCTCAAGAACGGCAAGATGCTCTGGCACCGGAACGTCAAGGAGGGTGACGAGAAGGTCCGCTTCGACGAGGTCACCATCGGTGGCGGCACCGTGGCCGCGGGCGGCACCAGCGGCGGCGCCGCCTGGTCCACCTCGGGCCAGGCGCTGTGGAAGCCCAAGTCGGGCGAGCAGTGCTCGGACGACGGTTACGCGGGCGGCGAGGACAAGCTGGTCGCGGTGCGCCGCTGCGGCGAGTACGACAACCCGCAGATGCAGGTCCAGACGCTGAACCCGAAGACCGGCGCGGTGAAGTCGGCCTACAAGGTCTCGCAGGGCATCGACTACGTCCACGTCGCCTCGGTCGACCCGCTGGTGATCGGCGTCGACGCCGGCGACTCGACCGGCTCGGCGGTCTCGGACTTCCTGGCCATCGACGACAGCGCCAAGACCGGCAAGGTGATCAGCAAGATCGGCACCGAGAACGGCAAGTACGACGCCAAGTGCGAGTCGACCAACGTGGAGGGCTGCCGGAAGGTCGCCATCAGCAAGTCGGCCGACGCCCTCTTCCTCGGCTCGGAGGACCGCACCGACTCCAGCGCCGCGACGGCCAACGAGGTCGTGGCCTTCAGCCTGAAGACCGGCAAGCCGATCGGGAAAACCGACGGGGTCAAGGGCGCAGCGCTCACCCCGCTCGGGCTCGACGAGGACGGTTCCGTCCTCGCCTACCAGGAGAGCACCTGGGAGGCCGGCGGCGCGGTCTGGCGGATCGACCCCAAGTCGTACGCCAAGACCAAGCTGCTGCAGAACCCCGTCGACACCCACGAGATGGAGTCGAAGTTCAGCACCAGCTACTCGGAGATCATCTACTCCGGGAAGCACCTCTTCATGGGGGACGTCTACGCGACCAAGCCCTCGGGCGCCTACGACAAGGACGACCCGCTGGCGATCATCTTCGGCGCGAGCTGACCCCGGTGCCCGGCCCCACGGCCCGGCCCCACGGCGGCCCCGCACGTACCCACCGTACGGGCGGGGCCGCCGCTTGCGCACCGGCGGAGCGCCGGGGTGCGCGCCCTTACGGAACCCGGCCGCATCGATCCGATTCGGACGCCAACTGGATGTCAAGTAGGCACGAATGGCCGGGATTTCGGCATTCCGAGGGGCTTCTGGCCGGTAGGGGGCGCGCAACGTCGAACAAGCGTGTAGCTTTCCCCCCTGAGCGATGAGGGGGAGCTCATGGGCGTGCGACTCATGGTGGTCGACGATCACCGTCTGCTCGCGGAGGCGCTCGCCTCGGCGCTGAAGCTGCGCGGGCACCGGGTGCTCGCCGCGGCGGCACCGAGCGCGGGCGCGGCGGACCTGGTGGTGAGCCGGGCACCGGAGGTGTGCCTGCTGGGAACGGCGTCACCCGCCGAACCGGGGGTGTTCGACCCGGTCGCGCGGATCAAGAAGGAGCGGCCGCAGGTCGCGGTCGTGGTGCTCGGCCCGGTGCCGAGCCCGCGCGGCATAGCCGCCGCCTTCGCCGCCGGGGCGTCCGGCTACGTGCGCCACGACGAGCGGATCGAGGGTGTCGAACGCGCCATGATGAAGGCGCGGGCCGGCGAGGCGGCCGTGGCCCCCCAACTGCTCCAGGGGGCGTTCGCGGAGCTGCTCAACCCCGCGGCCCAGCCCGACGACGAGGGGGCCCGGCTGCTGCGCATGCTGACCCCGCGCGAGGTGGAGGTGCTGGTGCGGGTCGCCGAGGGCGAGGACACCCGGCTGATCGCGGCGGGCATGGGGATCGCGCCCAGCACGGCCCGCACCCATGTGCAGCGGGTGCTGATGAAGCTGGGGGTGGGCTCACGGCTGGAGGCGGCGGCCCTGGCGGCGCGCACCGGGCTGCTGGAC
>NZ_BBOX01000373.1 GCF_001553455.1 Streptomyces hygroscopicus subsp. hygroscopicus | reverse complement strand
CCGCGAGGCCGGGACGTGCGCCCGCGCGCCCGCGTCGGACCTGCCCATGTCACTCACCACTCGCTCACCGCTCCGTCGACAGCGGCGCCAGCCGGGCCTGGGGGCGGCCCTGGGCGGCCGCCGCGAGCCCGATGACGATCTCGTCGGCGCGCGGCCCGTCCGCCACCCGGACCTCGATGCTCTGGTGGTGCGAGCGGATGGTGGCGTCGGTGATGTGCTTGAGCGGGATGTCGAACACCGTCCCCGCGGCGGCGCGCTTCTCCACGGCCGGCAGCAGGGTGGTCGCGTTCGCCGCCCGGCGGAAGTGGTCGCCGAACTTGAGGGTGTGGATCAGCCCGGAGCCGTGCTCGATCTCTCCGTCCAGCCCCACGATCGCGGCCTTCCCGTACGCCTCCACCGGCGCGCCCAGGGCCTCGACCACCCGCGGGGCCAGCAGCTCGCCGAGCTTCGGCGCCACCTCGTCGATCCCGGGCAGCAGATCCGCCACGAAACCCTGTCCGGCCCAGGGGTTCTCGATGACGGCGAGCACCACCGCGGTACGGGCCGGCGGGTCCACCGGGCGTCCGCCCTCGCTGTGGATGTCCTCGGTGAAGGTGATGATCTTGCGGACGTTCATGTCACGGTCTCCAGGTCGTCCAGGTCGTCCAGGTCGGCGAGGCGGATGAGGGGGTCGGTGGCGCGGTCGCCGATCCGGGCGTTCGGACGGGGGCCGGACGCCCCGGCCGCGACGACGACGATCTCGTCCGGGCGGGGCGCGTCGGGGATACGGATCTGGCAGGTCAGATAGTGCGAGCGGGTCGCGGCCGCGGTCTTGTGCCACAGCGGCACGGTCAGCGGCTCACCGGCCGGGAGCCGGTCGTCGCTGAAGACGATGATCGAGGTGCCCTCGGTCAGCTCACGGAACACATTGCCGAAGAAGGGGGTGTGGATCAGCGCCCCGCCGTGCTCGATCTCCCCGTCCAGCCCCACGATCGCTGCCTTGCCGAAGGACTCGATCCGGTCCACCCCGCCCAGCGCCTCGCTGATCCGGTCGGTGAGCAGCCGGGCCAGCCCCGGTGCGATCCGCTCGACCTCGGGCCCCAGATCGGCGACGAAGCCGGCCCCGGCCCAGGGGTTGCGGATCACCGCCGCGGCGGCGGCCCGGCGCACCGGCACCGCGACCGGGCGGCCGAGCTCCAGCAGCAGCTCATCGGTGACGGTGACGACCTTGCGCAGCCGTGGTGCCTCAGCCATGACCGCCGCCGGCGGTGAACTGCGGCATGACCTTCTCGGCGAACAGCTCCAGGCTGCGCATCGCGTTGCGGTGCGGCAGACCGGGGTGGGTGGTCCACAGCAGCAGATGTTCCAGACCCACCTCGTCACGCAGCTCGGCGATCTTCTCCGAGACGTACTCCGGGGTGCCGACCAGCAGATTACGTCCCTGGAGGAAGTCGAAGGACAGCTCATGGGCGTCGGTGAGCTCCTCGCCCGCCTCCATGAGGTTGCCCAGACCCCGCCAGTGCATGATCCACCGGTAGGTGGTCATCAGCGCCTCTTCGAATTCGGCGCGCGCCTGCTCCATGGTGTCGGCGACGTACACGTCACGCACCAGGCCGATGCCCTCGCCCAGCGCGTACTCACGGCCCGACGCCTGGCTCGCGGTGTCGCGGTAGAGCTCGAACCGCTCCTTGAGCGCGGAGACCGGCGGCAGCCAGAACATCCCCTGGACACCGTCCGCCGCGGCGGCCTTGATCGAGCGGGGGCTGTCGATGACCTGCCACAGCGGAGGGTGCGGCCGCTGCAGCGGGAACGGCGTGACCTGCATCTTGGTGATGACGCCGGCCTCGGTGTAGTCCGGGGTGGCGGGGGAGAGAGGGTGGTTCCACTTCACCCCGGGGGCGGGGAACTCGTAGAACCGTCCCCGGTGCGAGAAGAACTCGCCGCTCCACGCCTTGCGCAGGATCTCGACGGTCTCCTCGTACAGGGCCCGGTTCTGCTCCTGGTCACGCGGATCGGCCAGGGCGTTGAGGTTGAGCGCCTCGCGGCCGTACAGCCCCCGGCCGAGGCCGACCTCGACCCGGCCCCCCGAGAGCTGGTCGAGCATCGCGATGTCCTCGGCGAGCCGCAGCGGATGCCAGAAGGTGGCGATGGAGGCCGCCTGGCCGATCCGGATCCGTGTCGTACGGGCGGCGATGTCCGCCCCCATCAGCACCGGGTTCGGGGTGATCTCGATCGCCTCGTGCCCGAAGTGGTGCTCGGTGTACCAGGTGGACCAGAAGCCCGCCCGGTCCGCGGCGACCGCGAACTCCCGGGCCTCGTCCATGACGTCGGCGTACTCGCCGAGACGGCCCGGGGCCCCGAGGTTGTGGAATATCGAGAAGCGCATGCAGCGTCCGTCCTGTTCTTCCGGGTCACGCTGTGCCATGGCAGGGAGGCTAGGAGTCCAAATCCCGCTCCGTCAAGGGTCAAAGTCGAGGCAACAACTGTTCACCTGCGCCTTTGCTGTTCAACCAGCATCGTGCGGACCCATTTCCGGTTCATTCGGCCCAGGGTGTTGACAGCGGCTGATGGCCTTCCTACGGTCCTCTGCCATACAAGAGCTGAATGAGGGATCACGTCATGACGCACACTCTTGACCGCACCGCCCGCATCCGCTCCACCTGGCAGGCCGTCTGGGACCGGGGAGAGGTCGACGCGCTCGACGAGCTGCTCAGCCCCGCCTACGTACGCCGCCGCGGCCCCGCCGCGGCCCCCCAGGACCGGGAGCAGTTCAAGGAGTCGGTACGCGCCATCCGCCGGGCCTTCCCCGATCTCCGTACCGAGATCGAGGAGATCGTCGAGGAGGGCGAATCGCTGGCCGTCCGCTGGCGCAGCACCGGCAGTCACACCGGGGACTTCCTCGGGGTGCCGGCCACCGGCAGGCCGGTGGAGGTCTCCGGCGCCACCTTCACCCGCTTCGACCACGGGGTGGTCAGCGAGGAGTGGGTGACCTGGGACCCCCGCCAGCTGCTGGAGGCGCTCGGGATCGTCACCACCACCCAGCAGGCGGCGGTCGACGCCGATCTGGTGCGCGGGGTGCACCGTAAGTTCATCACCGGTGTCACCGTCGTGACCTGCGACGACGGCGGCAAGCCACGGGGGCTCGCGGTGAACGCGTTCGCCAGCATCTCCCTGGACCCGCCGATGGTCCTGGTCTGCGTCCAGCGCACCTCCACGACCCACCCCGCGCTGCACCGGGCCACCCATCTGGGGATCAACATCCTCGCCGCCGGACAGCTCGACGTGGCCAAGACCTTCGCCTCCAAGGCGGACGACAAGTTCGCCGGGCTGTCCTGGACCCCCGGTGGCTTCGGCGTCCCGCTGATCGACGGGTCCTGCGCCCAGCTCGAGGTGGAGATCGGCGAACGGCTGGAGGCCGGCAGCCACACCGTCTTCACCGGCCGGGTGGTCTCCGCCCGCCACGAGGAGCTGGCCCCGCTGGTCTACAGCGGCGGCGGTTTCTTCGACATCTCCCACACCGCGCCCCTGCCGTGGTGAGCGACCGCCGCCCGGTTCCGCACGTCCACCGGCCCGGCACCACCCCCTGACGTCCACTCCTCCCGCACAGGAGCACGCCCATGACCCACGACGACGCGGCGCCGGTGTACGGCAGCGCGGTCACCAAGGTGGAACCCTTCGGGGTCGACCACATCCCCGACACCGAGCGGCACGGCAAGCCCAGTTCGCAGTTCTTCGTCTGGTTCGCCGCAGGTCTCAACTTTCCCGTCATCCTGCTCGGGTTCAGCGCGGTCGGGCTCGGTCTCGGCTTCGGCGCCGCGGTCGCCGCGATCGTCGTCGGCGCGGGGCTCGGCTCCCTGCTGATGGCCGTGATGTCCCGGATGGGGGTACGGCTGGGGGTGCCGCAGCAGATCCAGGCGCGCGGCCCGCTCGGCTTCTTCGGCAACTTCCTGCCGGTGGCGTACATCAATGTGTTCGCCGGGGTCGGCTGGGCCGCCGTCACCGTGATCCTCGGCGGCAAGGCCATCGCGGAGCTGACCCATCTGCCCTTCTGGCTCTGCGGACTGGCGCTCACCCTGGTCGAGCTGGTGGTGTCCATCTACGGCTACAACATGATCAATTTCCTTCAGCGGGTGCTGACCTATGTGCTCACTCCGCTGTTCGTCATGATCACGGTGGTGGCCCTGGTGCGGGGCGCGGGCACCTTCGACGCCGATCCGAAGGCGGCGGGCTACATCGGCTCCACCGGCGGCTGGATCACCTTCGGCGGCTGGTTCCTCTCCTTCCTCGTCGCCTGGGCGCCGTTCGCCTCGGACTACTCGCGCTACCTGCCCGACTCGCCACGCGTGGTGAGCCGCACCGCCTGGTACACCGGGCTGGGCAACTTCGTCACCATCTGCTGGCTGGGCATCCTCGGTGTGCTCCTGGGCTCCAACGCCACCAGCACCGACTCCATCACCGCCCTGCACCAGCTGACCGGGCCGTTCGCCGTCCCCGCCCTGATCGCCATCGGGCTCTCGGCGCTCGCGCAGAACTTCCTCAACGTCTACGGCGGCGCGATCTCCGTCCAGACGCTGAAGGTGCCGGTCACCCGCACCCAGGCCGTCACCCTCATCTGCGCGCTGGCCTACGGGATCAGCCTGTGGGGACACTCCGGGACCGAGCAGAAGTTCTCGGTGTTCCTCAACCTCACCGCGTACTTCATCGCGCCGTTCGCCACCGTGCTGTTGCTCGACTACCACCTGGGCGGCCGCTCCGACCCCAGCCGGATCGCCGAGCTGTACGACCGAGGACGGGTGCTCTCCTGGGGCTTCGTCGCCTGGGCCGGCGGAGTGGCGGCCTCGGTGCCGTTCTGGAAGTCCGACCTCTACACCGGGGCGTTCGCCTCGGCCTACCCGCACGCGGGCGATCTGAGCATGTTCGTCGCGGCGGGCGCCGCCGCGGTGCTCTACCTGCTGACCTACCGGCTCCGTCCGCTGTGGGTGCGCGACGTGCCGGCCGCGCCCGAGCCACAGCCGGAGAAGACGGCGGCGGTGGCGGGCTCCTGATCCGCGACGGGGAACGGCCCGGGGCGGGCGGCATCGCGACGGCGGTGCCGCCCGCCCGCGGGCCGTTCGGCGCCGGGCCGCCGCGCTATCGCCTCCGCCGGGACGGCACGGGGCGCTCGGCGGGGGCGGGGTCGATACGGCGCGACTGCGTGTGTTCGTACACCATCGTGGTCTGCACATCGGCCACCTCACGGCGCTCGGTGAGGCGGTCGATGACGAACGCGTACAGCCCATGGGTGTCCGGCACCGCCACGTGGAGGAGGAAGTCATGGGCGCCGGAGGTGACGAACAGGCCGATGGTCTCCGGCAGCGCGGCGGCCCATTCGCGGAAGCCCTCGATGACCGGCCGGGACGGCGGCCGGATCCGCACCGAGATCAGCGCCTGCACGGGGCGGCCGACCGCCTCCAGGTCGACGGCGGCGTGATAGCCGCTGATGACGCCGCGCTCCCGCAGCGCCCGCACCCGCTCCAGGGAGGTCGACGGCGAGACCCCCGTCCGCAGGGCCAGCTCGCGATTGGTCCGTCGTGCATCGTTCTGCAGCTCCCGCAAAAGAGCACGGTCGAGTGCGTCAAGTTCCACGAAAGCGCTCCTTTGCCTGAGGAAATTCGGCGAGACATGCCGGAGGGCGGATGGATGGCTACCGTCCCCCACATTAACCATCGACAAAGGAGTGCCGCTCGTGTCCGTTCCTCAGCTTCCTCAGCTTCCTCAGCTTCCCCGGCTTCCCCAGCTCTCCGACGAGGATGTGCGCACCGACCGGTCCACCCGGCAGGCCAAGCTGAAGTGGGTGATCGTCGTGGACGAGGAGCTGCCGGCCGGCCGGGCGGTGAACGCCGCCGCCTGTATGGCCGCCGCCGTGGGCCGGGCGATGCCGGAGCTGCTGGGACCGGACGGCACGGACGGCTCCGGCACCGCCCACCCGGGGCTGCCGTGGGCCGGCTGCTCGGTCCTGGCCGCCGACGCCGGGACGCTGCGCGAACTGCGCGCCAAGGCCGTCGAGAAGGACGAGTTGTTCGTCGTCGACATGCCCGCGCAGGCCCAGACCTCACGCGTCTACGACGAGTACCTCGACAGCCTGGCCGGCACCAAGGCCGAGGACCTGGCGCATCTCGCGGTCAGCCTGGTCGGCCCGCGGAACAAGGTGAGCAGGCTCATCGGGAAGCTGCCCCTGCTGCGGTGACCCCCGCGCCGCCGGCCGCGGCCGGATCGCCCAGCGCGTAGGGGGAGAGGATGTCGGCGATGGTCCGGTTGCGCGGGGTGGCGACGCCCAGTCCGGCGCCCAGCTCGGCCACCGCACCGCTGAGCCACCCGAGTTCCAGACGGTTGCCGTGCACCAGGTCGTTGTGCATGGAGGACGTCATCGTGGCGGGCAGCGTGTCGCAGAAGGCGAGGCGTTCGTCGGCGAAACCGGGGTCCAGCGCCACCCCCGCGGCCCGACCCACCGCGACCGCCTCGTGCATCACCTCACGCAGCAGGGTCCGCGACCCCGGGTCGGCGCGGACCACCCCGATCGGCTGCCGCACCGCCGAGGTGGTGCCCGAAAGGCCCACCAGGAAGACGAACTTCTCCCAGATGACCCGCTCGATGTCCCCGCTGATCTCGGCGTCGATACCGGCCGCAAGACAGCTGTCGAGGAAACGGCGGGCACGCGGGGACGCCTCGCGCCCGTACTCCCCGAACACCAGCCGCTGCATGGTTCCGTGGTGCACCACCACCCCCGGCTCCTCGATGAACGCCGAGACGTAGCTGACCCCGCCGAGGACGGCTCCGGCCGGCAGATGACGCCGCAGCACGGTGTCCTTCTGCACCCCGTTCTGGAACGAGACCACGGCGGCGCCGCCCTCCGCCAGGGGCGCCACCTGGCGGGCGACGTCCTCGGTGTCCCACAGCTTCACCGCCACCACGACGAGGTCCGGGTCCTTCAGATCGGAGACGGCCGGCACCACCGCCTCGGACGGCACCCGCAGCTCACCCAGCGGGCTGCGCACCGTGAGCCCCTTCTCCCGGATCGCCGCCAGATGCCGGCCCCGCGCCACGAAGGTGACGTCGTCCCCCGCGGCGGCGAGCCGCGCGCCGAAATACCCGCCGACGCCGCCCGCGCCGATGACCGCGATCCGCATGATGTCCCCTCACCCTCAGCCGTTTGGTAACCCTTCAGACGGTTACTTTAAGCGCATGGATTCCTCGACGGAGCGCACCCCGCGACCGCGCGTGACCGCTCAGCTGCGGGCCCTGCGCTTCGACACCGGCAGCCTCGCCCTGAACCTGGTCGCCACCCTCGGGCGGCGCGGCAGCGTCCCGATCGAGCGCCTGGGCACCCTCGACCGGCTGCGGGAGTGGTGCGAGGGCGTCGGGCTCCGCCTCCACGACCGGGCGGTCACCGACGAGTTCCTCACCGAACTGCGGACGCTGCGCGAGGCGGCGTACGACGTGGCCGCGGCGGTCGTCCTGGCCCGGCCCCCGTCCGCCGACTCCGTGGCGCTGCTCAACGACCGGGCGCGCCCCGACCCGCCGCGCCCGCTGCTGGCGGTCACCGACACCGGGGTCGGGGTCGAGGGCGCCGGTGGCCCGCTGTCCGGGCGGCAGCTGCAGTCGGCCGTCGTCCGCGACCTCATCGCGCTGATCGGGGACCCGGAGCGGCGCGGGGCGCTGCGGATCTGCGACTCCTCGCTGTGCACCATGCTCTACCTCGACCACACGCCGGGCAGGCGGCGCCGGTGGTGCTCCATGCGGCTGTGCGGCAACAGCGCCAAGGCCGCGAAACACCGCGAACGGCGG
>NZ_BBOX01000372.1 GCF_001553455.1 Streptomyces hygroscopicus subsp. hygroscopicus | reverse complement strand
CCCCCCCCGCCGGCTCCTGACCTGTCCCGGTCCGCTGTTTCCGGTGTTTCCGGAGCGCCCCCGGGGGCACCCGGGGCGACCGGAGGGCCCGGAGGGCTGCCGATGGCGGATGAGATGCGATGGCGGATGAGACCGAGACCGGCGCCGCGCCGCGGGGACAGCGGCCGCGCCGGCCCCGCGATGCCGGGGGAGTGGCGGCCGCCGTCGCGCTGACCGTGGCGACCGGGGCCATGGACGCGATCAGCTTTCTGGCGCTGGGCGGCGTGTTCACCAGCGTCATGACCGCCAATCTCTCCCTGCTCGGCATGTCGACCGCCTCGCCCGACCCGGCGCGGGCCCGGGACTCCGCGGTCGCCATGGCCGGTTACACGGCGGGCACGCTGCTGAGCGGCTGGATCGTCCGCGGCCCCCGGCCGGCCCGGCGGGCCCGGTGCGCGCTCACGGTCGAACTGCTCGCGCTCGGCGGGCTGTGGGCGGTGTGGGCGGCGGCCGGCGGCCACCCGGCCGGCGGCCGGCAGCTGGGACTGCTGGCGGTCGCCGCGTTCGCCATGGGCGGGCAGAGCGGCCTGGTGCGCGCCGTCGGCCCGCCCGGCTTCTCCACCACCTATC
>NZ_BBOX01000371.1 GCF_001553455.1 Streptomyces hygroscopicus subsp. hygroscopicus | reverse complement strand
GGCGGGCAGAGCGGCCTGGTGCGCGCCGTCGGCCCGCCCGGCTTCTCCACCACCTATCTCACCGGCACCCTGACCGGACTGCTGGTCGACGTGGCGCGCAGTGGAACCGTGCGCCGGCTCAGCGCCCTGCTGGTGGTGTCCCTGGTGGTGGGCGCCGCGGCCGGCGGGCTTCTGGTGGCCCGTGCCGCTCGGGCCGCGCCAGCCCTGCCCGCCGGACTGGTCGCCCTCGTCCTGCTGGGGTCCCTGACCTCCCTGGCCCGGGACGCCCGCGGCCGGTTGTGGCCCCACCCCTCGTAGAACGGGCGCCACGTCCAGGGGCGCCGACCGGCTGCGGGACCGATCCCCGGCCCCCTTTCGCGTCGTACATCCCAAATATCACCTTTTGGGATACTGGGAGGCAGAGCGGGAGGAGGGCTGACATGACGCGCGCAGTCGGTATTGACCTGGGTACGACGAACTCGGTCGTATCCGTCCTGGAGGGCGGCGAGCCGACCGTCATCACCAGCACCGAGGGCACCCGGACCACCCCCTCGGTGGTGGCCTTCGCCAAGAACGGCGAGGTGCTGGTGGGGGAGGTCGCCAAGCGCCAGGCGGTGACGAACGTGGAGCGCACCGCGCGGTCGGTCAAGCGCCACATGGGCGAGGACCGGTGGCGGTTCCCGGCCACCGGCGACATCGACGGCAAGCGCTACACGGCGCAGGAGATCTCCGCGCGGGTGCTCCAGAAGCTCAAGCGCGACGCCGAGGCGTACCTCGGCGAGGACGTCACGGACGCCGTGATCACCGTCCCCGCGTACTTCAACGACTCCCAGCGCACCGCCACCAAGGAGGCGGGCGAGATCGCCGGGCTGAAGGTGCTGCGGATCATCAACGAGCCGACGGCCGCCGCCCTGGCCTACGGGCTGGACAAGGAGAACGACCAGACCATCCTGGTCTTCGACCTCGGCGGCGGTACCTTCGACGTCTCGCTGCTGGAGATCGGCGAGGGGGTGGTGGAGGTCAAGGCCACCAACGGCGACACCCACCTCGGCGGCGACGACTGGGACCAGCGGATCGTGGACCATCTGGTCACCCGCTTCAAGAACGGCTACGGCGTCGATCTGGGCAAGGACAAGATGGCGGTCCAGCGGCTGCGCGAGGCGTCCGAGAAGGCCAAGATCGAGCTGTCCGCGGCGAGCGAGACCACGATCAACCTGCCGTACATCACCGCGTCCGCCGAGGGCCCGCTGCACCTGGACGAGAAGCTGACCCGCTCGCAGTTCCAGCAGCTGACCGAGGACCTCCTGGAGCGCTGCAAGGCCCCCTTCCACCAGGCGGTCAAGGACGCCGGGACCAAGACCTCCGACATCGACCATGTGATCCTCGTCGGCGGCTCCACCCGGATGCCGGCCGTGACCGACCTGGTCAAGGAGCTGACCGGCAAGGAGCCGCACAAGGGCGTCAACCCCGACGAGGTGGTGGCGATCGGCGCCTCCCTGCAGGCCGGTGTCCTCAAGGGCGAGGTCAAGGACGTCCTGCTGCTGGACGTCACCCCGCTGTCCCTCGGCATCGAGACCAAGGGCGGCATCATGACCAGGCTGATCGAGCGCAACACCACGATCCCGACCAAGCGCTCGGAGGTCTTCACCACGGCCGAGGACAACCAGCCGTCGGTGCAGATCCAGGTCTTCCAGGGCGAGCGCGAGATGGCCTCGTACAACAAGAAGCTCGGCATGTTCGAGCTGACCGGTCTGCCCCCGGCCCCGCGCGGGGTGCCGCAGATCGAGGTCGCCTTCGACATCGACGCCAACGGCATCATGCACGTCTCGGCCAAGGACCTCGGCACCGGCCGGGAGCAGCGGATGACCGTCACCGGCGGCTCCGCGCTGCCGAAGGACGACATCGACCGCATGATGCGCGAGGCCGAGCAGTACGCGGAGGAGGACCACAAGCGCCGCGAGGCCGCCGAGACCCGCAACCAGGCCGAGGCGCTCGTCTACCAGACCGAGAGGCTGCTGCGCGACCAGGCCGACAAGGTGCCCCAGGACACTCGGCAGGAGGCCGAGGCGGCGGTCGCCGATCTGAAGCGGGCGCTCGAGGGCGAGGACACCCACGCGATCCGCGAGGCCACCGAGCGGACCGCCGCCGTGGGCCAGAAGATCGGCACGGCCATCTACGCCCAGGCCCAGCCGTCCTCCTCGTCCGGCGGCGGATCCAGCGGCTCCGGAGCGGGCTCGCCCGGTGACGGCTCCTCCGGCGACGGCGGGGGCCACGGGCACCCGTCCGACGAGGAGGTCGTGGACGCGGAGATCGTCGACGACGAGAAGCCCAAGCCGGACGCGGGCTGAACCGCCGCCGCTTCCCTCCCGGCAGGTGTCACGGCGTCCCGGGCGGTGTCGGCCGTCCTCTGGGCGGTGTCACTGCTTCCTGGCCGGCTCGCCCCGTCGTGCGGACACCTCCACGAGTTCCGAGCGCCCCTTCGCGTTGAGATGCAGGATCGGAATGGCCTTGTTGCGCGGATTGCCGTTGTTCTGGAACGAAATGAACCCACTGGCCCCCGGCACCTGCTGACGGCTGTTCATCTGGTGGAACATCCGCGCCACCGATTCCCCGGTCACGTCGCCCAGCGCCGCCATCTCGACGCCTTGGGCGGCGGTGAGCACCGCGTCGTGCGCCATGATGGCCTGGCCGTCCTGGTGCTGGTCGTCGGGGGGCGGGCCGACGGAGGGGAGACGGAGTCGGGGTCCTTCCGCCACATATCGGGGTGTGCCAGGCCCGTGTAGAGCACCCGCACCTTGCTCTCGGCGGCGTGGGCCAGGTCATCGGCGGTGAGGTTGGTGGTGTCGTCGCCGGTGATCACCATGAACTCCCGGTTCTGGCAGGGACGGTTGGCGATCGCGTCCAGGAACCGGGTGAGGTGCTTGCCGCGGCCCGCGAAGAAGACCGCCTCCGGCTTCAGGTCGCACAGCTGCCCCGGCATCCAGCGCAGCTCGTTCCGCCAGGCGGGCACCGAGGAGTCGTAGCTCATCCTGTCCGACACCAGCTGGTGGCCCTTGATGTCCTGGAAGACCTTGGTGAAGGCGTCCCCCAGCGTCTTGGCGTAGTAGTTGTCCTGCGCGTCGTCCTGGACCACCACCGCCCGGCGGACCTGCTCCTTCTTGAGGTAGGCGGAGGCGGCGTACGCCTCGTCCACATTGGTCGGGGAGACCCGGACGAGCCCCTTGATGCCCTCGATGTTGGTGGCCGTCATGGTGCTGGCGACCAGGGCCAGACCGTTGTCCGACAGCCGCCTCAGCGCGTCGATGTTCTGGGTGTCGCTGGGACCGAGCCCGGTGACCGCGACCAGCTTGTCGTCAGAGGTCTTCCGGTCGATCAGCTCATCGACGGTGTGCTCCCAACGGGCCGCGCGGCTCCCCATATTGGCGATCAACAGCTTGATCTTGGGAGAGGAGGAGAGATCGCCGCGGTTGTGCCGGTACTGCGCCAGATACGCGCCCTCGAGCTCGTGCCGGACCGATTCCTCGGAATTGCTGTCGTCTTCGGTCAGCGTGAAGGAGGTCATATAGGCGACGCTGACGTATTTGTCGCCGTCCTTCTCCACCTGGTCGTTCTCCGCCTTGATCTTCTTCTCCACGGGCCCCAGATGGTCGGCGAAAATGTACGAGCCGTCGGTGACGCCCACGCACTCCCGGTCGTCGCCCATCTTGACCACGCCGTCGCCGCACCGCGCCCGCCGGTCGCCGAGCCAGTTCACGGTGAGCGGAACCGCCACCGCGAGCACCGCGAGGACGATCACGCCGATCACCACACGGCGCACGATGTGCAGCGGCCATTCGAGTCTCGGCACCGGTCTCACCCCTCGCCCGCGAGCGTCAGCGGATGGCGCCAGTGGCGGTACCGTTCCGCCTCGTTGAACAGGGCCACTATGTCGTTCCTCCGCAGTCGTGAGAGCTGGTTGAACCCGTCGGCGATCATGTCGTTCAACCGCATCCCCGGGTCGGCGAGCGGATCGCTCCACACCCAGCGCACCGTGATCAGCTCCCGGATCACCGAGGCGGTGGTGACCGCCTCCGGGGGCTCCTCCGGGGCGAGGCCGGCGAGCAGCTCCAGCGGTCCGCCGCCTTGGCCCAGCCGGTTGGGCGCGGCCGTGATGGCGTTGAACTCACTGATCCACTGCGCCGCGGGCACCACCGGGAAGCGGTCCACCAGATATCCGGTCACCTCGTCGATCCGCTCCGAGGCCAGCCGGTGGTACATCTCCTGGACGGTCCGGCCCTCGGACCTGAAGTACTCCGCCAGCAGCTCGTGCACCGCGTCCCAGTCGTCCGGCCGCCCGGCCAGCCGCCACAGCAACAGCCGCCGCGGCCAGGGGTGGAGCGACGGTGTCACCGTCCCCGGGCTCTGCAGCAGCCAGCGGCCGCGGACCTCGCCGAACAGCGCGTCGCCCGAGCCCAGCAGCCGGGTGCCGATGGACAGGTCACGCGCCGCGGCGCACTCCTCGAGCGCGGTCCGCTGCGCGGGGTCGAAACCGTGCAGCAGATGGTCCAGAGCGGCTTCCGCCAGCGCCCGGGAGTCCTCGCCCTCCCGCGGCGTACGGTCCGGCAGGGTGCGCAGCCAGCGGTCCTGCTCGGCGCCGTCCTCGGTGGGCACGGCCGAGTGCCGGAGCAGCTCCAGCACCTGGCTGACCGCCCGGGGCAGCCCCGCGGTCAGCCGGTGGATGAAGGGCGCGAGCCGGGTGAACGGCGCGAGGCCGGGGTGCTGGCGCAGCTCCAGCTCGATCCGGATGCGCACCTCGTCCAGGTTGAGGTCGCGCAGCCGCAGCGGATACCACCAGGTGTCATCGCTGTCCCGGCCCGGCCGGTGCTCCGCCCAGTCCTCCAGCGAGGCCCGGTCCGGGCCGCGCAGCCGCCAGGGCCACTGATCGCCGGTGGCCGGCCCCCAGCGGGGCAGCCACCGGTTGGAGCTGGCCACGACGGTGAGCGGATCGCAGTCGGCTCCCGCCACCACGGCGTCGTCATGGCGGGCACGGATCAGCAGGTCGAGGAAGCGACGGCCGTACTCCGTGTGGGAGTTGTCGAGCAGCAGCAGATAGGACCGGGGCATGAACGAGTGCCGCACATTGCTGCGCATGTCCTCCAGCAGGGCGGAGAACAGCACCCGGTCCAGCCGCTCCTGATCGTCCTCGTCGCCGTCGTGGCGCCATAGGTTCAGCTCGACCAGCGCCTCCCACGGATCCCGGCTGCGCAGCAGCGGGTGGCCGCCGTACCAGGCCGCGCTGCTGGTGAACTTGCGGCCCGGCAGCCGCCTCCGGCCGCGCCGCAGCGCGTCCCGCAGCAGCGCGAGCGCGGCCGTGGAGGCGCCGTCGGGGGCGCCCACGGCGCCCCCGGCCACCTCGAAGAAGGCGGCGAGATAGTCGCCGTAGCGCGCCTCCGCCTGCTCCTGGAAGGCGTCCAGCTCGCGGCGGATGTTGCGCCGCCCCTCCGCGAGGCTGGTCATCCGCAGCTGGTGGTCGGAGGCCAGCAGACCGAGGGTGAGCCGGGGGAAGTGGGAGCGGCGATAGCGCGGGAGCTTGCGCTCCAGCTGACGGGCGAGCAGCGCCAGGGCGTACCGCGGCAGCAGGGACTGCTCACCGCCGAGATTGACATAGGCGAACGGTGTCTCGGGGCCGAACTTCTCCATCAGCGCGCCATGGGCCTCGCTGGCCCCGCTGCCGCGCGGCCCCAGCAGCATGATCACCGGCCGTTCGTCGGCGGGCCCCAGCTGGAGACACTCACCGACCAGACTGATGATCCCGCTGCGGCCTCTGAAGCCCACACCTGTTCCGGATTCCGTCACGTGCCCCCGTCCCCCCGTCGGCCCCCCATCGACAACTAGAGGGGTGCTTACCCAGGTTCACCCCATTCGAAATGACATGCCCCTCCAACGTACCCCGGGTGCGGCCCGCGCCGGGCCTCCCTTACCGGCATCCAGGCGGTCTCCGGCCGGGCGCCGCTCGACCCGCGGCGGTGCCTTGGCCGCTGTCGTGGCTCGGTGGTGGTGCCTTGGCCGCTGTCGTGGCTCGGTGGTGGTGCCCTGGCCACTGCCGTGGCTCGGTGGTGGTGCCTTGGCCGCTGGCGTGGCTCGGCCGTGGCGCACTGGCCGTTGCTGTGGCTCAGCGGCGGAAGATCTCCAGCCGGGTGGGCGCCACCCGCGCCGGCGCGGGCAGGGCGAGGCCGCGGCGCCCCGGGGTGATCGACCCCAGCACACTGGGATGGCGGGCGCCGGTGCAGCTCGGTGCCGTACCGGCCAGCCCGTGGACGGTCAGGAAGGCCAGGACGGCGAAGGCGTACGCCTCCTTCGCCGCCTCCGGAAGGCCGAGTTCGCCGGAGGTCCGCAGGGCGACGCCGCCCAGCGCCCGGCGCAGCGCCCCCATCAGCGTGGGGTTGCGGGTGCCGCCGCCCGAGGCGATCACCTCCGTGACGTGCACCGACCGCACCGCGTCGGCGACGGTACGGGCGGTCAGCTCGGTGACGGTGGCGACCACGTCGTCGTCCGGCACCGGGCCCACGGCGGCCAGGGCCGCCCGCAGATAGGACCCGTGGAACAGCTCCTTGCCGGTGGTCTTGGGCGCGGGCAGCGCATAGTACGGCTCGGCCAGCAGCCGCTTTAGCAGCGGCGCGTGGACGGTGCCGCGCGCCGCCATGACACCGTCCACGTCATGGTCCAGTCGGCCGCCCGTCAGATCGCGGACCGCCGCGTCGATGAGGGCGTTCGCCGGGCCGGTGTCGAAGGCCAGCGGATCACCGGCACCGGACACCACCGTGATGTTGGCGATTCCACCGAGGTTCAGGGCGGCGCGCACCCCGGGCCGCCCGCGCAGCCACAGCACATCCACCAGGCTGACCAGGGGAGCGCCCTGGCCGCCCGCGGCCACGTCACGGCTGCGCAGATCGGAGACGACCGGACAGCCGGTGGCCTCGGCGATCCAGGCGGGCCCGCCGAGTTGCAGCGTCCCGTGCACCCGCCCGTCCTCGGCCCAGTGGTACACCGTCTGGCCGTGCGAGCCGATGAGGTCCGCGCGCCCCGCGCACAGCTCCCGGTCGGCGCGGACCGCGAGCGAGGCGAACGCCTGGCCGATACGGGTGTCGAGCGCGCACACCTCCTTCATCGTGGTCGCCGCCGGGGGCAGCGCGGCGCTCAGCGCCGACCGCAACCCCGCCGGATACGCCTCGCCGATCAGCCCCAGCGGGGCCAGGACCACGGTGTCGCCGTCCAGCACCAGATCGGCTGCCGCGGCGTCGACCGCGTCGTGGGACGTGCCCGACATCAGGCCGATCACCCGCATGGCGTCTCCTCCTGCCGCTCGTTCTGCCCGCCTTCGCCGTTCTTCCCGTTCTCCCCGTTCCCCCTGTTTTGCCCGTTCTCCTTGCTCTCCCCGTTCTTCCCGTCCGTCCGCGCCCGGCCGCGCGGTGCGCCGCGGCGGCCCTCCTCGCGGAGGGTGAGCAGCGCGAGCACGCTGACGGTGCAGGTCACCGCCACGTAGTAGGCCGGGATGTCGGCCTCGCCGGTGTGCTTGACGACCTCGGTGATGATGAGCCCCGCGCATCCGGAGAACACCGCGTTGGACAGCGCGTACGCCAGCCCCAGCCCCGTGTAGCGGACCCGGGTCGGGAACATCTCGGCGAGCATGGCCGGCCCCGGCCCCGCCATCAGGCCCACCACCACACCCGCGGCGAAGACCGCCACCGCCTGCGTGAACGCCGAACTTCCCGGCTCCTGCAACACGTTGAGCAGCGGGAAGGCCAGCACCACCACCAGCGCGGCTCCGGTCAGCATCACCGGCCGCCGCCCGATCCGGTCGCTGAGCAGGCCCGCCGGGAGGATGGTGAGCGCGAAGCCCGCGTTGGCCACCACGGTGGCCACCAGCGCCTGCTGGAAGGTGGCGTTCAAGGTGGCCTGGAGATACGACGGCATGACGACCAGGAAGGTGTAACCGGCCGCCGACCAGCCCATGATGCGCGCGGCCCCCAGGACGATGGCCACGGCCACCTCACGGGGGGCCGCCACCCGCTCCGGTCCGCCGGAGAGTGTCACCCGCTCTGGTCCGCCGGAGGATGCTTCCGGGTCCGGTCCGCCGGAGGGTGTCATCGGCTCCGGTCCGCCGGACGGTGTCACCGGGTCCGGCGCCGTGGTGGCTTCCCCGGCCGCCGCCGCGCGGAAGGCCGGGGTCTCCTCCAGCCTCAGCCGCAGCCACAGGGCCACCAGCCCGATCGGCAGGGTGAGCAGGAACGGCACCCGCCATCCCCAGTCACCCAGCGACGCCTCGCTCATCACGGTGGCCAACAACGCCGCCGCACCGGCCCCGGCCAGCAGCCCCAGCGCCACGGTGAACGACTGCCAGGCCCCGTACAGCCCGCGGCGCCCCGGCGGAGCGAACTCCGTCATGATCGACACCGCACCGCCGAACTCCCCGCCCGCGGACAGCCCCTGGAGGATCCGCAACAGGGTCAGCAGCCAGGGAGCGGCCGCACCCAGCGTGTCGTAGGTGGGCAGCGCGCCGATGAGCGTCGTGGCGACGGTCATCAGCAACAGCACCAGGATCAGCGTGGGCCGACGGCCGATCCGGTCGCCGACCCGGCCGAAGACGGCGGCGCCGATGGGGCGGAAGAAGAACGCGATCCCGAAGGAGGCGTACGTCTTGACCAGGCCCTCGAACTCGCTGCCGCCGTCGGGGGTGAAGAAGTTCGCGGCGATGATCGTCGCGAAGAAGCCGTAGACACCGAACTCGTACCACTCGATGAAGTTGCCGACCGAACCGGCCACCAGCGCACGGCGCGGGGCACGTCCGGTGGCACGCTCGAGGGGATCCGCTGAGGACGTCGTCAATCCGGGCCCTTTCCGCCGTCACCGCCAAGGGGAATGTGGTGTCCGTACCCCTGAAGGGCAGGTGGTTACCGGTGCGAGCTGGGCCGACGGCCCCGTGGCTCAGCCGCGCAGCACCCCGTTGCACTCCCGCTGCAGCGCGATGTCCTGCCACATCGGGTGCTGGGGCGCGGCGTTGGAGCACACCACCGCGCCCCACGCGCCCACCCGCGCCGACTCCTCGACGGCGCGGCGGCAGAACGCGGCCCCCACCGGGCCCTCCTCGAAGGTCCCGTGCAGCGGGGTGTAGCCGATCCAGCCCTCGCCGAAGACCAGCGGGACCCCGTTTCCGGCCGCCCAGTCCGCGGCCGCCTCGATCCAGGTGACCAGCCGCTGGTCCATCGCCGTACGGTGCACGGCATAGCGGTCGTACAGCCAGGCGTCCCAGCGGGCGGGGTCGCACCAGTCGTGGACGTAGATCTCCCGGGGGCCGACCGTGGTGGCCTCCAACCGCCAGCGGTCGCCGGGCGGAGGGGCCCAGTCGGCCAGGTCGGGAGCGCCGGGGCGCAGCAGCTCCCGGCGGACCGCCTCCTGGGGGAACGGGCGGCCCGGGTCCCGGATGGCGAAGGTGGTCAGCAGCTCGTCCAGCACCCCGTACACATAGGGGTGGAAGACCGCCACGTCCACCTCGCGCGGGACCCCGCGCAGCGAACCGACCGGCACCTTGGCGTAGTTGACCGTGACCGGCCGGTTGGGGTGGCGCTCCTTGAACCGGGCGAGGCCCCGCTCCAGCCGCGGCCGCAGGGCGACGACCTTGTCCTCGCCCTCCAGCCCGTCGGTGAGCCGGCTGCCCTGGACCTCGTTGTGCAGTTCAGTGAAGGCGATCCGGTCGTCCAGACCGTGGATCACCAGGAAGTCGATCAGGTCGGCCAGCGCGTCCGCGAGCACCTCGGCGCGCCGCTCGGGATCGACGGCCATCAGCGCGTCGAACCAGGCGCGGTCCGCGCCGAACGACGGGCTCTGCTGGTACTCCCAGCTGGAGAGGATGACGAAGCAGTCATGGCGCAGGGCCGCCTCGAACAGCCTGCGCAGCCAGGCCCGACCGTCGATCTCGCCCCCGCCGCCCACGTCGTACCAGCGCGTCCGCTGCCCGTACGCGCCGCCCAGCCCCGACGGCCGCAGCCTGGCCGTATCGAGCCGGGAGCCGAAGAGCAGGAAGGGCATGGCACACACGCGTACCGTGTTGTAACCGCGCGCCACGGCCTCCTCGAAGGCCCGGTCGAGATCGGCGAAGGGCTCACCAGGGGCGGTACGGGTGTACCAGCTGAAGTCCCACAGTGAGATGGTCAGTTTGTCCGGCAGATGCGGCGACAGCGTCACGGGGCTCCCTGCGGTCGGCGACTCAGCGGCTCGGCGGCTTGTTGGCTTGTTGGCTCGGCGATGAGAGATCGGTCCATCGTCCGGAGGGTGCCGACGGGCTGTCAAGATGTATTCATAAATAATGGCCGACGCTAAAGTGGATGGGTTTCCACCCGTTTTCCACCCCGTCCATCCGGCTTTCCGGTCCATCCGGCCTACCACCCGAGGAGAACACCCCATGGCGTCCTATGCCGGCCGAGGCGTGCACGGCCAGGTGGTCCAGCGGCTGGGCGCCCGCATCGTCGCGGGAGACGTCGCCGAAGGCGACATCCTCGACGTCCGCGCGCTGGGCGAGGAGCTGGACGTCAGCCTCACGGTGATGCGCGAAGCCCTCAAGGTGCTCGCGGGCAAGGGCCTCATCGACGCCCGGCAGAAGCGCGGCACCTTCGTCCGCCCCCGCTCCGCCTGGAACCTCCTCGACGCCGACGTCATCCGCTGGCGCATGACCGGCGGGGACGGCCGACGGCTGATGCGCGACCTCGCCGACATCCGCGCCGTCGTCGAACCCGCCGCCGCCCACCGTGCCGCGCTGCGCCGCACCGGCGCCGACCTGGCCGCGCTGGAGACGGCACTGGCCGCGATGGAGCGCGCCCGGGGCGACCTGGCGGCCGAGGAGGAGGCGGACGCCGCCTTCCACCGCGCGCTGCTCGCCGCCACCGGCAATGAACTCCTCGCCCGCCTCGAACTGATCCTGGAGCCCGGACTGCGTGAGCGCGACCGTCTGGTGCACGCCCACGGCGACGCCGACGATCCCGTACCCAGCCACCGCCGGGTGCTGGCGGCCATCCGGGACCGGGACGCGGCCGGTGCCGAGCTGGCCATGCTCGATCTGCTCGCCAAGGCGGCCGAGGACCTGGACCGGGCAGCGGCCCACCCGGCCCACGGCTGAGCGCCGCCCAGCCCCGTGCCGGAGCGCTGGACCGGTCCCGTACCCCGGAGCCCCCGGCCCCCGGGAGCGGCGCCCGGTGAGTTCGTACGTCTCCTTAGAGTTCTTCCCCGGCCCCCGGCCCCCGGCCCCCGGGAGGGGCGCCGGTCCCCGCCGGACGTGGCCGTACGACGACGGCGCGCGGGGCGGGGGTCTCTCAGGCGATCCAGCCGTAACCGGGCCGTGGTCTGCGCGAGGCCGGGGGCGCGCCCACGCTCTCCAGGTCCCGTTCGGCGGCGTGTACCAGCTGTTGTCCCAGGTCACTGAGCGCCCGCCCGGCTGCGAGTTCGTCGCCGATCACGGGCACGTCCTCGTCGTCGGGGTTGCACCGGGCCAGGCCCCGGCCGGTGAGCGCCGTGGATCCGGTGTCCAGCTCCACGCGCGCCGTGGTCCTGCCCTCTTCCTCGGAGAGGTAGAGGTG
This sequence comes from Streptomyces hygroscopicus subsp. hygroscopicus, assembly GCF_001553455.1. Taxonomy (GTDB): domain Bacteria; phylum Actinomycetota; class Actinomycetes; order Streptomycetales; family Streptomycetaceae; genus Streptomyces; species Streptomyces hygroscopicus. The sequence continues at coordinate 5,283 of NZ_BBOX01000371.1, read as the reverse complement.
GACCGTCCACTCCACTGTGTGTGACATGGTCTGCTCCTCACCTTCTGGTGGCCGTTTCGGTGGCCGTTTCAGTGGCCGCGGACCCCGCGGACGCGGCCGGAGCCCGCGGACGCGGCCGGAGCCCGCTCAGCGGCGGTTCCTGCCGGACCACGCGGGTGCCACGACTCCCACCTCCTTCCACTCTCCTCCCATCGGGCGTACCGCCTGCGGTCCAGGGCCCACCGGATTCGGTCCCGCCCCGCGAACGCGGCCACGGCCACCGGCGCGGCGGTGACCGGTCGTCCCCGGGCGCAGCCGCCCGCGCACGCACGGCCACCGCCGCGGCGGTGACACAGCCGGTGACGAGGTCACTCCGGTCAGCACCGGAAGCTCCGGACACGGCAGACACAGGACGCCGTCCTCCCACCACGGGACGTTCGCCGGGGTGCCCTCCGGTACCAGCCCGGAGGCGGCGGTGAGCCCGGTGCTTCGGGCGGAGCCGCACGGTGCCCGCCCGACGCGGGCTGCTGAACGCGGGCGAGCGCCCCGCGAGTCGATGATCTTCAGCGTGCGCGGCTTGGGGGCGCCGGTCACGGAGCCGCCCGGGAAGCAGGCCCGGACACAGTCGACCGAGGTCGTCCCCGGGCGCAGCCGCCCGCGCACACAACGGATCCTCCAAAAAAGGCGGCCGTGGCCTGGGTGTTGCTGACGGTTCGCCGTTCCGGACCGGGACGCGGAAGGGGCGCTGGAAAAGAATCTCGGCGGAATTCCGAACATGACGGAGCGCCGGGCCGTATGCCACGTGGCATACGGCCCGGCGCTCCGGTCGATTCCGCTCAGCCGAGCACCTTCTCCAGCGCCGCCAGCGAGCCCTCCAGCTCCTCCCGGGTGATGGTCAGCGGCGGTGCCAGACGGATCGTCGAACCATGGGTGTCCTTCACCAGGACCCCCTCGGCCATCAGCCGCTCGCTCACCTCGCGGCCGGTACCGAGCGCGGGATCCACATCGACCCCCGCCCACAGCCCGCGGCAGCGGTAGCCCGCGACGCCCTTGCCGGTCAGCGCGGCCAGCCCGTCCCGCAGCACTTGGCCCAACTCCGCCGCCCGGCGCTGGAACTCGCCGGTGCGCAGCAGATCGACCACGGCCGAGCCGACCGCCGCGGCCAGCGGATTGCCGCCGAAGGTGGAGCCGTGCTCGCCGGGGCGCAGCACCCCGAGCACCGAACGGTCGGCCACCACCGCCGACACCGGCACGATGCCACCGCCCAGCGCCTTGCCGAGCAGCAGCACATCCGGCAGCACCGACTCGTGCTCGACGGCCAGCGTGGTGCCGGTGCGGCCGAGACCGGACTGGATCTCGTCGGCGATGAACAGCGTCCCGGTGCGCCGGGTCAGCTCGCGCACTCCCCGGAGATAGCCGTCATCGGGGATGACGACGCCCGCCTCGCCCTGGATGGGTTCGATGAGGACCGCCGCCGTGGTCCCGTCGACGGCGGCCTCCAGCGCCGCGAGGTCGTTGTACGGCACGATACGGAAGCCCGGGGCGAACGGGCCGAAGCCGTCGCGGGCGACGGGGTCGCTGGAGAACCCGACGATCGTGGTCGTACGGCCGTGGAAGTTGTCCGCCGCCACCACGATGGTGGCCTGGTCCGGAGCGACGCCCTTCACCTCGTACGCCCATTTGCGGGCCACCTTGATGGCGCTCTCCACCGCCTCCGCGCCGGTGTTCATCGGCAGCACCATGGAGAGCCCGGTGAGCTCCGCCACCGCCTCGGCGAACCCGGCCAGCCGGTCGTTGTGGAAGGCCCGGGAGGTCAGCGTGAGCTGGTCGAGCTGGCGGTGGGCGGCCTCGATCAGCGCCGGGTGGCGGTGGCCGAAGTTGAGGGCCGAATAGCCCGCCAGCATGTCCAGATAGCGGCGCCCCTCGACATCCTCCACCCATACGCCCTCGGCGCGGGCGACGACCACGGGCAGCGGATGGTAGTTGTGCGCCAGCGAGGATTCCTCGGCGCGGATCAGCTCGTGTGACGAACGGGCGGGACGGGCGGCGTCCGCCGCTGTGGTGGTGGCGGCGCCGGGGGTCATGGCGGTCATCAGCGGATCTCCTGTGTGCAGCACTTGATGCCCCCGCCGGCCTTGTGCAGTTCCGACAGGTCGACGGGGACGGGGACGTAACCGCGGTCGGTGAGCTGATCGATGAGGCCGGTGGCCCGGGGGGCGACGAACACGTGGCGGCCGTCGGAGACGGAGTTGAGCCCGAAGGCCATCGCGTCGTCCCGGGTGGCGATCAGCGCGTCGGGGTAGAGCCGCTTCAGCACCTCACGGCTGCCGGGGGAGAACGCCTCGGGGTAGTAGGCGATGTTCCGGTCGTCGAGGACGAACAGCGCGGTGTCCAGGTGGTAGAAGTACGGGTCCACCAGCAGCAGACTGATGGTCGGCACCCCGAAGAACTCCTGCACCTCCTGATGGGCCGCCCGGGTGGTGCGGAAGCCGGTGCCCGCCAGGACGAAGGGCCCGGCCGGCACCAGATCGCCCTCGCCCTCGCACACCGACTCCGGCGGGTGGACGTCGAACCCGGCCGCCTTGAACCACCGTTCGTAGGCGAGCTGTTCCGGTCGGCGCTGCGGTGCGTGGAACCGCGAGCCGAAGACCCGGCCCCCCAGGACGAGGGCCGAGTTCGCGGCGAACACCATGTCCGGCAGCCCCACCACCGGTTCGATGAACTCCACCCGGTGGCCGTGGTCGCGATAGGCGTCGATCAGCGTCTCCCACTGGGCCCGGGCGAGGCCGGTGTCGACCTCGGTGTCCTCGCGCATCCAGGGGTTGATCGCATACCGCACATCGAAATATCTGGGGGCACAGGTCAAAAAGCGCCTGGGACGCGGCGCACGGGTTGGGGACACGGAGGATTCCTCTCGCTTCCGCGGCGACCGGGGGATGAATCAAAGGTAGAAAGCGGAGGAGAGGGGTGACAAGAAAGGAAAACTGCGTGTATGCGCAGCGATGCTGCGTGCTGGGCCCCGATCGCGCCGGTTCATTGCGTCGCGGTCGCGGGCGGGGCCGCACCGGCCTCCGGACTGCCGGTGAGCAGGTGCGACAGCACCATGTAACTGATCGTCTGGCGGATGAACGGTTCGGCCCGGATGCGCTCCAGGACCTCCTCGAAATGCTCCACATCGGTGGCCATGACATGCAGCAGGGCGTCCGCGCCACCGGTCACCGTCATGGCCGCGATGATCTCCGGATAGTCGCGCACAACCTCCGCGAGGCGCCGGGGCGGTGCGGCGCTGTCGCAGTAGACCTCCACGTACGCCTCGGTCCGCCAGCCGAGCGCGGCGGGGCGCACGGTGGTGGTGAAGCCGGTGATCACATCGGTCTCCCGCATCCGGTCGACGCGGCGCTTGACCGCGGAGGCCGAGAGCCCGATCGCGGCGCCGATCTCCGTGAAGCTGGTCCTGGCGTTGGCGACCAGCGCCGCAACGATCTTCCGGTCCAGATCGTCGAACGGTACGGACTGATGCGTCATCTCTTGCCGTCCTTTGCGGTCTTTCACTCCAAGCGCGAAGGGATCCTTCCGCATGCTCAAATCGACCCATACTAGCCTCGCGCCGGCGCGAGTGTGCCGGTCCGAGATCAGGTCACCTTATCGAGGAGCGCCGCTGACCAGCATCAACACCAGGGCCCGGACCGCGAGACGGGTGCGGCCCCGGAGGAGGGTACGGAAACCGGCAGCAGGATCCGGACCGCGGCCGCGCGCCGCGGTCGGCGGCGCGCGGAGCGGATCGTTTCCCGGGCTGGTCGCCCGGGGTCACCTCACTGTGGTTTCCCGGGCTCTTCTCCCGGGGTCATCTCACTGCGGCTGCGGGGCACCGGCCGGTTGGTCCATCGCGCGGGCCAGGCTCGCCGGTCGCATGTCCGTCCAGTTCTCCTCGATGAAGGCGAGGCAGGCGTCGCGGGAATCGGCTGGGTGGGCCACCCGCCACCCACCCGGCACCGGAACAAATTCGGGCCAGAGCGAATGCTGGTTCTCTTCGTTCACCAGGACGAGAAAGGTGCCGTTGGGGTCGTCGAAGGGGTTCGACATGTCATGTCACTCCGTTGCTTCCGCGGGTTTCTGAAGGGGGGTTTCCGAAGGGGGTTTCCGAAGGTTCCGAGAGGCGGGGGCTAGCCGAGCCGGCGGAGAATCTCCGACAGCGCCGGACCGATCTCGGACAGCGGTTGGGGCTGCATCATGCCGTGGTGTTCGCACTCCACATCGTGGACGTCGATGTCACCGGACACATAAGGCCGCCACGCTTCGGCGGGCACCAGGGGCTCTTGCGCCCGGCCCGGCACCCCGAGTGTCGCGGCGAAGAAGACCACGTCCCCACGGAAAAGACCGGGAACGTGTGTGGTCTGCAGTCGCGGAGTCTGTTCGAAACACGCGCGCAGACCGCGGAAGGTTTCCGCGTCGAGCAGGAGATCGACGGGCGCACCGCGGTCGCGCAGCAGCTCCGCCGTTTCCTCTGGGGTCAGCTCACCCTCGGGAATGCCGTCCGTATCACCTCCGACGGCGCCGAGCAGGAAGCCGAGCATGTCCTGCTCGCTGAACTCCGGAATGTCCTCGGTGGTGAGTCGCTCCGTAGGAGCGGAATCGAGCATGACCAGAAGGTCGACGCTCTCCCCTTGCTCCTGCAGCTCGGTCGCCATGGCATGGGCCACCAGGCCGCCGAAGGACCAACCGAGGAGGCGGTACGGACCCACCGGCTGTACGGTGCGGATCTGCTCGACGTAGTCCGCCGCCATCTCGCGGACCGTCGCGGGAGTGCGATCGGTCCCGGCGAGCGCCCGAGCCTGCACCCCGTACACCGGGCACGAGGGATCGACGTACGGTACGAGGCCCGCGTAAGGCCAGCTGATCCCTCCCGCGGGATGGACGCAGAACAGCGGACGGGCGCTGCCCGTCGACCGCAGCGGCAGCAGGACATCGAGCGCGCGTCCGGTGTCCCCGCTGTTCAGCCGGTGCGCGAGGGCACTGACCGTCGGTGCCTCGAACAGGGCGCGGACGCCCAGTTCGACGTCGAAGACGGCTCGTACGCGGGCCACCAGGCGTGTCGCCAGCAGGGAGTGCCCGCCCAGGTCGAAGAAGCTCTGGTTCGTGCCGACGTCGGGCAGCCCCAGTACCTCGGCGAACAGACCGCACAATGTGTGCTCGGTGGCGTTCTGTGGCCGCCGCACGGCCTCGGGCGCACCGAACTCGGGTGCGGGGAGTGCGCGGCGGTCGAGTTTGCCGTTGACGGTCAGGGGGAGTTGGTCCAGGACCATG
>NZ_BBOX01000370.1 GCF_001553455.1 Streptomyces hygroscopicus subsp. hygroscopicus | reverse complement strand
CGGCGGTGCCGGCGGCCGGGGCGGCATGGGCGGTGAGCGGCAGCGCGGCCAGCGCGAGGGCCATGGCCGTGGAACAGAGCGCGGCCAGCAGTTCTCTGCCGCGCCGCTGCGCGAAGGTGCGCATGGTGTCAACCTCCGAACGGGTGGGGGAGGAGCCGTCCAACAGCGCCGGGGCCCACCGTGGAAGCCCGGTCAACTGCCGGGTCCGGCAGCCGAGTCCGGGCCCGTGTGAGCGTCCGGCCCCTCGTCTCCGCTGCTCGCCGCGGGGAGGAAACCCCCGTTTGTTATGCGACAGCATTGACAAAGTTTCGCTGTTGCTCATCAATATGTGTCCACGGTGCCCCACTGACAAGAGGTGCGGCGCAAATCCCTTTCGGAGGGAACCATGGGCGCGAACACCGCGGTTGCGCCACCGCACGAGAGCGCCGGCTCACCCCCTGGCAACGCCCCCGCCCCGGCCAGGCCGCGCCGGCGCCGCGATGACCGGAAGGCGGCCTGGCTCTTCCTGGCCCCCGCGCTGGTGGGATTCGCGCTCTTCTACGCGTATCCGACCGTGCGCGGCGTCTACTACTCGCTCACCGACTACAACCTGCTCTCCGAGCCCGGCTTCGTCGGCGCGGGCAACTACCGCCAGCTGATCGGCGACGAGCAGTTCTGGAACGCGCTGAAGGTCACCGGCTATTACGTGGTGCTCAACATCGGGTCGCAGACCGTACTGGCCCTGCTGCTGGCGGCGCTCATGCACCGGCTGACCCGGTCGGTGGCGCTGCGGGCCATGCTGCTGGTGCCCTGGCTGGTGCCCAACGTCACCGTCGGCCTGGTGTGGATGTGGCTGCTGGACGCCAACCTGGGCTTCGTCAACCATGTGCTGGACGCCCTCGGCCTGGGCACCACCGGTTTCTTCACCTCGCCCGACTGGGCGATGCCGACCGTGGCCGCGGTCAACACCTGGGCGTACACCGGCTATACGGCACTGCTGCTGTACGCCGGGATGCTGCAGATCCCGCAGTACCTCTACGAGAGCGCCGCCCTGGACGGCGCCGGCGAGTGGCGGATGTTCACCCGGGTCACGCTGCCGCTGCTGCGGCCGGTTCTGGCGCTGGTGCTGGTGGTGTCGCTGATCGGCTCGTTCCAGATCTTCGACACGATCGCGGTGACCACCAAGGGCGGACCGGTCAGTGCCACCCGGGTCATCTACTTCTACATCTACGAACAGGCCTTCAACTACTTCCACATGGGCTATGCCTCCGCCGTGGCCGTGGTGCTCGCGGTGATCCTCGGCGTGCTGACCGCCGTGCAGATACGCCTGTTGCGTGCTTCCCGCTCGGACCTGGCCTGAGGAGCAGACCATGAGCCGCATCCGTACGAAGGTCTCGCCCGGCCGGATCGCCGCCTGGACGGTGCTCGTCATCGCACTGGTCGTGACCGTCTTCCCGTTCTACTGGATGGTCCGCACCGCCCTGACCCCGGCGGCCGACCTCTACACCGACTCCACCGGGCTCGTCCCGGACCACCCCACGATGATCAACTTCCTGCGGGTGCTCGGGCTGACCAGCCAGGAGGAGGCACAGGCCGCCGGGGGCTCCGGCGCGCACGTGGACTTCCTGCGCTATCTGCTCAACTCCGTCGTCTACAGCGGTCTGATCGCCGCGCTGCAGACGCTGTTCTGCGCGATGGCCGGATACGCCTTCGCCCGGTTGCGCTTCCCCGGCCGGGACGTGGTCTTCGGCGTACTGATCGCCGCGCTCATGGTGCCGCCGATCTTCACCGTGCTGCCCAACTTCGTCCTGGTGAAGGACCTCGGCTGGCTGAACACCTTCACCGGCATGGTCGCGCCGAGCGTGCTCATGACGCCGTTCGCGGTCTTCTTCCTGCGCCAGTTCTTCCTGTCGATCCCGCGTGACGTGGAGGAGGCGGCCGTCCTGGACGGCGTGGGGGCCTGGGGCATCTTCTGGCGGGTGGTGATGCCCATGAGCCGCGGTCCGCTCATCACCATCGGCCTCACCACCACGGTGTGGGCCTGGAAGGACTACCTGTGGCCGCTGCTGACCGGCCGCGAGGAGCAGACCCGGGTGCTCACCGTCGCGCTCGGCATCTTCCAGCAGCAGTCGCCCAACACCCAGCCCGACTGGACCGGCCTGATGGCCGGATCCGCCCTGTCGGTCCTGCCCGTCCTGGTGCTGCTGATCGCGCTGGGCCGCCGGCTGGTGGAGTCCCTCAACTTCACCGGCATGAAGTGACCGCCCCGGTACGAACCAGAAAGGCCACCGCGATGAGCCCCCGACACCTGCGCACCGGCGCGGCAGCCCTGCTGTGCCTGGCCGCCACCACCACCCTCGTCTCCTGCGGCAGCTCCGACGACGACACGGCCGGATCCAGGACGACCATCGACTACTGGCTGTGGGACGATCTGCAGCTGCCCGGCTACCAGGACTGTGCGACCGCCTTCCACCGGGCCAACCCCGACATCACCGTGAAGATCACGCAGACGGCCTGGAGCCAGTACTGGCAGAACCTCACCGTCGAACTGGTCTCCGGCGACGCCCCCGACGTCTGGGCCAACCAGAGCACCTACTATCCGCAGTACGCCGCCGGCGGCCAGCTGCTGGACCTTCAGCCCCTGGTGGACCGGGACAAGGTGGACCTGTCCGCCTACCAGCCCGGCCTCACCGGGGTATGGGTCAAGGACGGCAAGCGGTACGGCCTGCCGAAGGACTGGGACACCATGGCGCTCGTCTACAACACCACCATGCTCCAGAAGCAGGGAGTCGACGCCGGCCAGCTGAACGACCTGACCTGGAACCCCTCCGACGGCGGCACCCTGGAGAAGGTGATCGCCAAGGCCACCGTCGACACCAAGGGCCGCAACGGCCTCGACCCCGGGTTCGACAAGGACCATGTGAAGACCTACGGGTTCCTGGCCGAGTGGGCCGACGGCTCGCAGGGCCAGAACGGCTGGGGCGACTTCGCCGCCTCGAACGGCTTCACCTTCCTCGACAAGAATCCGTGGGGCACGCACTACCAGTACGACGATCCGAAACTCGCCGAGACCATCGCCTGGTTCAAGCACCTCATCGACAAGGGCTACGCGCCCCCCTTGGACAAGAAGTCGGCCCTCGCCAACTCCGAACTGCTCATGGCCGGCAAGGGCGCCATGATGGTCACGGGCTCCTGGACCATCTCCACCTTCACCAAACCCAAGGTGAAGCAGAAGTTCGCCTTCGCGCCGCTGCCCACCGGCCCGGCCGGCCGCAAGAGCGCCCTCAACGGCTCGTCGGACGCCATCTGGGCCGGGACCAAGCACAAGGAACAGGCGTGGAAGTGGGTCAAATTCCTCGCCTCGCCCGAGTGCCAGAACCTGGTCGCCCAACGAGGCATCGTCTTCCCCGCGCTGAAGACCGCCACCCGGAAGGCGCTCGCCGTGCACCGGGCCAGGGGTGAGGACGTGCACGTCTTCACCGACGCCGCCGCGGCCAAGGACGGCACCTTCCTGCTGCCCGTCACCGAGAACGGCACCGAGATCAGTCCCATCGTCCAGGACGCCATCCAGTCGGCGATCCTCGGCGAGGCATCGCCGGAAGCCGCCCTGAAGTCGGCCAACGACAAGGCGAACGACCTCGTCAAGTAGGACCGGAACCCGCGGAACCGTCCTCGCCCCCACCCAGACGCAAGGAGACCCATGGCCCAGCTCCTGGACCTCGGCGAACGCACCTTCGCCGTCCAGCTCGAAGGCGATGCCCCGCCACAGCCCGTCGACGGCGGTCTGCTGCTGCCGCCCGGCCGGACGGCCGTGCTGCACGGTCTGGGCGACGCGCTCTTCTACCGCCACGGCCACAACTCATGGAGCCCGTGCGGCTGGCGCCGGCTCTCCGCCGCCCCGTTGCGCATCGAGAGCGCCGAACGCCGCCTCACCGCCGACGACACCGTGTGGGACGACCCCGTCCGCCACCACTCCTCCGCCGTCGCCGCCCTGCAAGGGGCCGACGGACGGGTGCTGCTGCTCGGCGCGCTCGGCCTCGACGTTCCGCGCCTCACCGCGGACCAGGACACCCTGGCCGGCTGGTACGAGCGCGACGGAGCGCCGTGGTTCCTCGCCTACGGCGACGAGGAGGAGGTCTTCGCCGCCTACGCCCGGCACCTGGCCGCGCGCCTGGGGCACAGCCGCAAGCGTGCGGGCAACGTGTGGTGCAGCTGGTACGCGTACTACGAGAACATCACCGAGGAACAGCTCACCAAGGACATCACCGCCCTGCGCGGCCTGCCCTTCGACGTCGTCCAGGTCGACGACGGCTGGGAGCGGGCCGTGGGCGACTGGGAGCCCAACGTGAAATTCCCCTCCGGGATGCGGGCGCTGGCCGACCGGATCACGGACGCGGGGCTGCGGCCCGGCCTGTGGATCGCCCCGTTCATCCTGCACCCCCGGTCCGTCACCGCCCGCGAACGGCCGGAGCTGCTGCTGCGCGACGGCCGCGGCGAGCCGGTGGTGGCCGGCCACAACTGGGGCACCGGGTACTGGGCGCTCGACCTCACCCTGCCCGCGGCACAGGAACATCTGCGGGAGATGATCCACCGGGTCAGCCGGGAATGGGGGTTCACCTATCTCAAGCTGGACTTCCTGCAGGGCGCCGCGGTGCCCGGCACACGGTCGGCGGACGCCGGCCGCGAGGAGGCGTACCGGACCGGACTGCGGATCATCCGTGACGCGGCGGGGCCGGACGCGTATCTGCTCGCCAGCGGTGCGCCGCTGCTGCCCTCCCTCGGCCTGGCCGACGGGATGCGCAGCGGCCCCGACGTCGCGCCGCTGTGGGAGCACTACGCCACCCAGGACCCCTCCGACGCCCTGGCCCGCAATGCCGTCGTCAACACCCTGCACCGGCTGTGGCAGTCGCCCCTGCTCGAGGTCGATCCGGACATCGTGTACTTCCGCAGCCGTCTCAACCTGCTGACCGAGCAGCAGCGGAGCTGGCTGCGCGACCTCGCCGACATCTGCGGGTTCCGGGCGGTGTCCGACCCGCCCGGGTGGCTGTCCCCCGACGAACTCCAGGCGATGACGAGGTACCTGGCCGCCCGCCCCGAGGTGCGCAGGCTCGGCCGCTACCGGTTCACGCTCGACGGACGGGAGGTCGACTTCACGCCGGCGGTCAGTCCCGGGACGGAGCAGCGGTATCCGATCGCATGACCTCTTTCTCGGGCGCGGCCACCGCTGCGGATTAGTAAACTGCTCAGCATTATTCAGCGGTGGGCACCGCACCCCCTCCGAGGAGCATCAGCATGGCGACCACCGGAACGGACATGTCCCGGATGCGCGAGATGAACCAGCTGTCCATCGTGTGGGCGCTGCGCGGCCACCCGCCCTCGACCGTCACCGAACTCGCGCGGCGGGCCGGCCTGTCCCGCCCCGCCGTGGACGTACTGGTGCAGGCCCTGGTGGTCGACGGGTGGGCCGAGGTCGAGGAGCCGGGGGGCAGCAGCGTGGTGGGGCGCCCGGCCCGCCGTTTCCGGTTCCGGGCCACCGCCGGCCATGTGCTCGGCATCGACATCGGCGTGCACAAGATCCTCGTCATGCTGAGCGACCTGGAGGGCAGCCTGGTCCGGACCGTGCGCCGCCCGGCCGACCCCCAGGCGGCGCCCGAGGCCAGGCTCGCGGCGGTCGACGGCGTCATCGACGAGGTCCTGCGGGACGCGGGCATGACACCGGGCGACATCTGGGCCGTGACGGTCGGGGTGACCGGTCCGGTCGACGCCACCGGCCGCACCACCCTGTCCACACCGCTGCCCGGCTGGCGTGCCGCCGACCCGGCCGCCCACCTCGCGGCCCGCTTCTCCTGCCCGATCCAGGTCGAGAACGACTGCAAGCTCGCCGCCGTGGCCGAACGCTGGAACGGCGCCGCACAGGACGCCGACGACATCGTCTTCCTCCTCGCCGGTCTGCGCACCGGGGCCGGGCTCATCCTCGACGGCACCCTGCGCCGCGGCCACGGCGGCGCCGCGGGGGAGATCGGCGCCCTCAAGGCCGTGCGGTGGCTCACCGCTCCCGGACACCTGGAGTCCTGCCCCGGCATTCCGGCGACGGCCGCGCCGGGCGAGGCGGCGGCATGGGTGTTCCAGGCGGCCCGGGACGGCGACCGGGACGCGAAGGCGGCCATCCGCCGCTACACCCGCGACCTCGCGGTGGGCGTCGCCGCCCTGGTCCTCGCCCTGGACCCCCAGGTCGTCGTCTACGGCGGCGGGTTCTCCCGGTCCGCCGACGTGATCCTCGACCCGCTGCGCCGTGAACTCGCCAAGCACTGTCTGCGGCTGCCGGAGCTGCGCGCCTCCACCCTCGGCGACGAGAGCGTGGCCCTGGGGGCGGTGCGCCTGGCCCTGGACGAAGTCGACAGCCGGCTGCTGAGCGACGGGCTGGCGGCCCCTGCCGCCCCGCGGCGGTAGGGGCGGCAGGGGCCGGTCCGCCACGGAACCCGGGGCACCGCGCGAGCGGTCCCGAGACACACCGCGCCCGGCGCGCCCGAAAAGCACCGCCTGACGCAAACGAAGGGATAGCCGAGTGAACGAACATGACCAGGCACCAGCGGCGGAACTGCGCGTCGGCGTGGTCGGTGTGGGGCAGCGCGCGCCGATGGCCGCGCTGGCGAACCGCCCCGGTACTGCCCGGATCGTGTCCTGCGCCGATCCGGACCCGAGGGGCCGGGAGGACGCGAAACGCCTGTTCGGCGCGGATGTGGCGATACACGACCGGTACGAGCGGATGCTCGACGACGACCTGGACGCCGTGTTCGTCCTCACCCCCGACCACCTGCACACCCAGCCCGCGCTGCGCTTCCTCGCCGCCGGGATCGCGGTGTTCGTGGAAAAGCCCCTGGCGATCACCGTCGCCGACTGTGACGAGCTGCTGGGCGCCGCCTTCCGCTCCCGCGGCCGGCTCTACGTCGGCCACAACCTGCGCCACCTCCCGATGCTGCGGCGGATGCGCGAGCTGATCGACGACGGTGCGATCGGCCGGGTCCGCGCGGTGTGGTGCCGCCACTTCGTCGGCCACGGCGGGGACTTCTACTTCAAGGACTGGCACGCGGAGCGGGCCAACACCACCGGGCTGCTCCTGCAGAAGGGCGCCCACGACCTCGATGTGATCCACTGGCTCGCCGGAGGCTACACCCGCAGCGTCGTCGCGTACGGCGCCCTCGCGGTCTACGGCGACAACCCGCGGCGCACCACGCAGGACGCCGCGTCCCACGGCCGCCGGATGCCCGACTGGTTCGATCCGGGCATCTGGCCGCCGTCCGCCCTGCGCGACCTGAACCCCGTCATCGACGTCGAGGACATCAGCATGATGCTCGCGCAGCTGGACAACGGGGTGCTCGCCAGCTACCAGCAGTGCCACTTCACCCCCGACTACTGGCGCAACTACACCGTCATCGGGGACGAGGGCCGCCTGGAGAACCTCGGCGACGGCATCGAGGGCGACCCCGCGTCGATCAACGTCTGGAACCGGCACCGCTCCGGCTACCGGCGCGACGCCGACCTCACCATCCCCCTTGCCGCATCGAGCGAGGGCCTGCACGGCGGCGCGGACCAGGCGCTGGTCGGGGAGTTCCTCCGCTTCGCCGCCGCCGGGGGCCCGACCGAGACCTCACCGGTGGCCGCCCGCGAGGCGGTCGCCGCCGCGGTCGCGGCGACCACCTCGCTGCGCTCGAACGGCACACCGGTCAGCGTGCCCGAACTCGCCCCCGAGGTCCTCCGCTACTTCGCGGAACACCAGCCCACCGCGGCGCTCGCCCAGGACGGCGGCCGGTAGCGAGACCGGACCCCGGCCCTGAAACGAGCCCGCCCCGCCGGAGGGTGCGGTCATGCGCGGTGCGTCGCACGGGTGAGGCGGGAGACGCCATCGGTGAGCTGACCGCGACGGGGAAAAGGCGCGCCAGAGAGCCCGCCGGCCGTCGGGGCGTCGGGGCGGCGGGCGCACAGGTGCGGAAGACACGGGACGGCAACCCCTGGGTGGGCACAGCCCTGGTCGGCGCGGGAACAACGGCGCAGGCTGGAGGGGCAAGCAGGGCGCCGCGGAGCCGACGCCGACGCTCCGCGCCACCATCCACCGCCGTGGCGCCCCGGCCTTCTCAGGAGCCACCATGCCATCCCGGAACACCGCGCCCCCTCAGATCACGGCCGGCCACGAGACCGGCGCCCCTCGCGTCGCCGTCGTCACCGGCGGGTCGCGCGGCATCGGCCGTGCGACGGTGAGCCGACTGGCCGCCGACGGATTCGCCGTCGTCGTCGGCTACGCGGCCCACCGTGATCGGGCCGAGGCCGCCGTGCGGCAGGTCACCGCCGCCGGTGGCCGCGCGGTCGCCGTACCGGCGGACGTCGCGGACGAGCGGCGGGTGGCCGCCCTGTTCGACACCGCGGAGTCCGAGTTCGGCGGCGTCGACGTCGTCGTGCACGCGGCCGGGCGCGGCGCGTCCTCGGTCCCGGTCGCCGAACTGGACCTGGCGGAGCTGGACGCGGTCCACCGCACCAACGTCCGTGGCACGTTCGTGGTCGCCCAGCAGGCCGCCCGGAGGGTCCGCGGCGGTGGCGCCGTCATCACCTTCTCCACGTCCGTGGTGGGGCTGGCCTTCCCCGGCTACGGTGCCTACAGCGCGAGCAAGGGCGCGGTCGAGGCACTCACCATGATCCTCGCCCGCGAGCTGCGCGGCCGGGACGTCACCGTCAACGCCGTCGCCCCCGGCCCCACCGCCACCGACCTCTTCCTTGACGGCAAGGACGAGGAGACCATCGCCCGCCTGGCCGCCCGGCCCCCGCTGGAACGCCTGGGCACGCCCACCGACATCGCCGGGGTGGTCGCCTTCCTCGCCTCACCGGCCGGTCACTGGGTCAACGGCCAGGTCATCCGCGCCAACGGCGGCATCGTCTGACCGCCCCGGCGCCCCGCCCCACCTTCTGCCCCTTCCGCGAAAAGGACCTCATGCCCACCCACACGCCCCAGACCGTTCTGCTGACCGGGGCCTCCAGCGGCTTCGGCGCGCTCACCGTCCGCGCGCTCGCCCGTGCCGGTCACACCGTCTACGCGGGGATCCGGCAGACGGCCACCCGCAACGCGCCGGCGGTGGCCGCGCTGAGGCGCTACGCCGCCGAGCACGACATCGACCTGCACGACGTGGAACTCGACGTCACCTCCCAGGAGTCCGCCGACGCCGCCGTCGCCCGCGTCCTGGCCGACCACGGCCGGCTGGACGTGATCGTGCACAACGCCGGACACATGGCCACCGGCCCCGCCGAGGCGTTCACCCCCGATCAGCTGGCGCGGCTGTACGACATCAACGTCCTGGGCGCCCAGCGCGTCAACCGCGCCGCGCTGCCGCACCTGCGGGGCCGGGGCCAGGGGCTGCTGGTGTGGATCGGGAGCTCCAGCACCCGCGGCGGCTGCCCGCCCTTCGTCGGACCCTACTTCGCCGCGAAGGCCGCCATGGACGCCCTGGCCGTCGCCTACGCCGCCGAGGTCCAGCGCTTCGGCATCGACACCGCCATCGTCGTCCCCGGCGCCTTCACCTCCGGCACCAACCACTTCAGCAACGCCGGCGCCCCCGCCGACACCGAGCGGGCCGCCGCCTACGACGAGCGCTACGGCGCCCTGCTGGCCGACCTCGACAACCGGCTGGCCGCGCTCGTCCCGCCGGACGCGGACGCCGCACAGGTCGCCGACGCCGTCGTACGCCTGGTGGCCGCGCCCGCCGGCACCCGGCCGTTGCGCACCCACATCGACCCCAGCCGCGACGGCAGCGAAGTCGTCTCGGTGGTCGCCGACCGCATCCGCGCCGAATTCTTCCGCCGGATCGGGCTGGAGGAACTGCTCACCACGGGCAGTTCGGTGTAACCGGCGCGCTCCGGACCCGCCCCGGAAGGGGAACCACCGTGCCCCGGCGGTCATCCGGGGACCGGCCGGGTACCGGGAGTCAGCCGGGCGGGGAAGGAGCGCCGGAGCGGCGGCCGGCGACCGGGGCGGGGGAGGCCGAGCGCTTCGCCGTGCTGCCGGGGCCGGCCGGCCGGCGACGGGCCAGCCAGGCACAGACCACCAGCTGAAGGGTGTGGTAGAGCATCAAGGGCAGCACGGTCATGGCGACCCGGCTCGCCGGAAACAGCACGGAGGCCATGGGCAGCCCGCTGGCCAGGCTCTTGGTGGCGCCGCAGAAGACCGCGGTCACCCGGTCCTCGCGGGACAGGCGCAGCATCCGCGCCGAGCGGTCGGCCAGGAGCAGGGCGATCCACAGCAGCAGGACGCACAGCGCGCCGAGCAGCGCCAGTCGCGCCGGCGACACGCGCTGCCAGATGCCGGTGGTCATGCCGCGGCTGAACGCCGAGTAGACCACCAGCAGAATCGAACCGCGGTCACAGACGCTGATCACCGCGCGGTACCGGCCGAGCCAGTCGGAGAACCAGCGTCGCACCGCCTGCCCCGCGACGAACGGCACCAGCAACTGCAGTGCGATGTCGCCGAGTTGGCCGAAGCCGATGGGGACACCGCCGCCCTCGGCGCGCCGGATCAGCAGGACCGCCAGCACGGGGGTGAGAACAACGCCCAGCACCGTGGAGAACGACGCCGAGCACACCGCCGCGGCCACGTTGCCGCGTGCCATGGAGGTGAAGGCGACGGAGGACTGGACGGTGGACGGCAGCACGGCGAGGAAGAGCACCCCGGCGGTGAGCTCGGCGCCGAGCATCCGGTCCGGCAGCAGCGTGGTGCCCAGCCCGACCAGCGGGAAGGCGATGAACGTCAGCGCCAGAACGGGCAGATGCAACCGCCAGTGCCGTACGCCGTCGAGCGCGGCCGACGGGGAGAGCCTGGCTCCGTAGAGGAAGAACAGCAGTCCGATCGCCACCTGGGTCAGCCAGGAGACGACCTCCGCCGCCTGTCGCTCGGCCGGGGCGAGGGTGGCGACGCCGATGGCGCCGAACAGCGCGAGGATGTACCAGTCGACGCGGCGCGCCAGGCCGCACGCGACGCGAGTGGGGGTCCGGGACATGCGCTCCTGCCTTGGGTCCGGTGGCGTGGACCCGCGCCCGGCCGGTGCCGGGCGCGGGAAGTCCGGGGGACCGGGCGCGGCTCACACCGCGGGGCGCGGTCCCCGGCCGGCCCCCGGGGTCAGGCCGGGACGTGCTCGTGGTGGCGGCTGATGTTCTTCTCCAGCAGCGCCAGGCACTCGGCGACACCGACGGTGTCCGGACCGGTCCGCGGGAGGCGGCCGTCGGCCTCCTTCAGCTTGGACAGTGCCTGGTCGATGGCGGTCTGCGCCGCGAACAGGCAGGGGGTGCTGTAGATGGCGACATCGACACCGAGGTCCGACAACTCGCTCAGCGACAGCCGGGGCGACGTACCGCCGGCGATCTGGTTGAACAGCAGGGGCTTGTCGCCGATGACGCGCCGCACCGTGCGGATCCGCTCGACGCTGCGCACCCCGTCCACGAGCACGACGTCGGCGTCGGTCGCGGCCAGTGCCTTGGCGCGGCGCAGGATCTCGTCCTCCTCGGTCGCGTCGGTGCGGGCGACCACGACGAGTTCCCGGCGCGCGGCGAGCACCATGTCGAGCTTCTCCAGGTACTCCTCCAGCGGCAGCACTTGTTTGCCGTCAACGTGTCCACAGCGTCGTGGGCGCTTCTGGTCCTCCAGGATGACGCCGGAGGCGCCGATCGCCTCCAGGCTCTGCACGACGTGACACGCGGTCTCCGGATCGACGTAGCCGTCGTCGATGTCCACCAGCAGGTGCTGTCGCGGGAAGGACAGCCGCAGGCGCTGGACGAAGGCGATGATGTCCGGCCAGGCGATGAAGCCGATGTCGGGCAGTCCGTAGTGGGACGCGGCGAAGCCGAATCCGGAGACGAACATTCCGTCGTAGTGCCGGGCCGCGACCGATGCGGAGAACATGTCGAAGACGCCGATCAGGGGCGTGGTGCCGGCGGCGTCGATGGCCTGGCGTAGCCGATGGGGATGGCTCACGGTACCCTCCGGGGGAACTGGGTGTGTGGGCTTTCCGTCGTCGCGGCCGTCTGCCTGCCAAAGCCGTGGCCGCGCGGCGTGTTCCGCACCAGGCAGGTCGGGCGCCTTTCGTCAACGGGGCGCCCGGCCTGTGTTGTTCGGTGCTGTGGCGGAACAGTAAAAAGTTTTTTGCCTTATCACAACCATCCCTTGGGGATTCCCGTACGATTACGGCCAGCCCCCGAGCCCGGTTCGGCGAGCTGAACCGCGTACACGTACGGAACTGGCCGTGGCGGGGCGACCGGCGCGCGGACGCGGCACTCGGTCAACCGCGGCGCCGCGTCCGGCGGACGTCCCGCCTCGCGCGGACGCGGAACGCGGTCGGAAGCGGAGGGATGCGGATGGAAGCGGGCGGAATACGTGCCGCCCCGCTGCCGGTTGGCCCAGCGTGGCTACTGTGGGACTCATCGGCAGCGGGCTGATCGGCGGCACTCTGGCGCGACTGGCCGTGAACGGCGGACTCGATGTCGTGCTCAGCAACTCGCGCGGCCCGGAGGCATTGGCGGACCTGGTCGCGGAACTCGGCCCCCGGGCCAGGGCGGCGACCGCGGCAGAGGCCGCGGCGGCGGGCGACTGGGTGGTGGTCGGCGTGCCGTTGTGGGCGTACCGCTCCCTGCCGCGCGAGCCCCTCGCGGGCAGGACCGTCATCGACACCGGCAACTACGCTCCGCAGTGCGACGGCAGGGTGGCGGCCCTGGACAACGACTCGACCACGAGCGGCGAACTGCTCCAGCGGCATCTCGGCGCCTCGGCACACGTCGTCAAGGCGTTCAACAACATCCACCACACCCACCTCGCCGTACTGGCCAGGCCGACCGGAGCCGAGGACCGCACCGCCCTGCCCATCGCCGGCGACGACGCCGAGGCGAAGCGGCGTGCGACCGCACTGCTGGACATCCTCGGGTACGACACCGTCGACACGGGGCCGCTGGCGCGGAGCAGGCTGTTCGCACCCGGCACGCCCGCGTACGGCGCCCCCTACACCGAGCTGCCCGCCGAGTCGCTGGGCTCGCTTGCGGCCGGTCCCGCCCCGGCCGGGTTCCTCGCCCTGAAAGCGGGCCCGGCCTCGGCGGCGGAGATACGAGCGCTCCTGCGGAAGGTGTGACACGCGCGCCGGCGGACGCCCGCCGCGGCGAGGGGCCCGGACAACGAAGCGTTCGCCGGCGCCGCCGCCGGCGAACGCACCGGACGCAGCACCAGGCGCGGGGTGACCGCCAGCACCACCATGACGACGGCCGCGAAGACGAAGACCAGCCGCCAGTTGCCGAATTGGGCGAGTACGCCGGCGGCGGTGCGTGCGAGCATGATGCCGACGAGCAGGCCGCTCATGACGGTGCCCACGACCGAACCGCGTTCGTGGTCGGCGGCCAGCGAGGCCCATTCTTGTCCCGGCCCGGAGCGCCGGTCAAGGCTTTTTAGATCGATCGATCTAAAAGTGACGAGGGTTACGTCGCGGCGGAGAAGGCGGCGCGGCGGGGGAAGCGGTCCGCGGCCGGTGTGATGAGCACACCGGGGCCGGGGACCTCGATGCGGCACCGGACGCGGACCAGGTGACCCGAGGCCCCGGAACCCCGCGCACACCTCTCACCCCGGGGCCGGGCCCGACCCATCGGCCCCGGTCACCAGAACGGCGTCCCGGTGGCCGACGCCCCGCTTCCGCGAGCGCACCTCCAGCGTCCACAGACCGGCCGGTGCCCGCAGCTCACACCGGAGACCGCCCTGTCCGTCGGGGCGCAGCGGTACGCCGGGGAGCACCTGGCGGCCGTCCTGGGACAGCAGCCGGGCACTGAGCTCCAGGGCGGGGTCCGCGTCCGGGGCGGTGATCTCCATCGGTTCCCCGGCCACGGCGAAGTCGGGCAGATCGACGGCGAATTCGGCATCCGAGGCCAGGTATCTCCTGACGTCGACGCTCTGGCAGATCTCCCGCAGGGCGGCCAGGACCGGAGCCTCGTTGGCCAGCGTGGCGTGGCGGAAGGGAAACCAGTGCGTATACACGGTCGACTCCAGCTCGGCCGGCGTGGCGGAGATCGTGGGGACGGTGGAGTCGCCCTGCCAGTCACCGCTTTCGTCGAAGGAGTCGAGGAAGGTGATCCGGTCGCCCACCACGGACACCCCGTGCACGGTGCGCAGCCCGTGCCCGCCCAGCGGGACCAGACGGTAGCCGGGCCTGCCCGCCTGGTCGTTGCGGATCCGGTCGTTCCTGATCTGCTCATGGAAGCGGAACATGTCGTCCACCATGGCCGTGGGAAGGCTCAACCTGTCGGCGATACCGATGGCGTTGAGCGGCCGGGGCCTGGGGCTCGCGGTCATCACCGCCCGGTAGCTCGGCAGCAGCTGACCGAGCGAGGGGAAGGTCCCGCAGATCTCGGCGAGCCACTCACTGATCCACGGGGGTGTCCCCGGCACGACCCGGCCCGTCAGGAAGCGGATCGCCTTGGCACTGCCCTGGTGCGGGGTGCCGAGGGTGGCGACCGTCCGGGTGATCTCCCGGCCGCCCAGGCACTCGAGGTAGTACTTCACCACCAGCCCGCCCATGGAGCGGCATAAGAAGACCACCTTGGGATCGCCCGCGTCCGGATGCCGGCTGCGGTCGATCCGCTCCCGCCACAGCGCCAGGCGCCGCTCCACGAAGGTCCGGAGCTTCGCCGCCGAGTTGCGGTTGGACAGCCGCCAGTCGTAGCGGAAGACCGCCAGGCGCTCGGGCGGCTGAATGTCCAGGCCCGCCAGCAGATCGCGGTACCCCAGATGGGAAACCATGCCGGGCAGGACCCGAGGCGCCTCGATCATGGCCCCCGGGGTCAGGGCGGACTCGCCCTCCGGATCGTCGTCCCCGATGCCCTCCCGCAGCATGAGGCGTCCGCGGAGCCTGCCGGGGCGCAGCAGCCCGGCCAGCGCCCCGGGTGAGAGGTCCCATACGTCCCTGCCCTCGTGCAGCAGGGACGTGCCCATGATGCCGGGCACGATGACCACCAAGTCGTGTCGCAAGCCCGCCCCTTCTCTCGTCGGTCGTGTCCCGCCGTCGCTTCAGACCAGGTGGCCGGGCGGGGTGCGGAGCAGGCCGGCGAGCCGGTCGGCCGGAAGCAGCACCTGGTCGCACCGCACGCGCTCCTGGACTCCGCCCTGGATCATGAGAGTCACCCCCGCCGGGCCGTGGACGGAGGCGACGTCCTCCACCTCGTAGCCGCGGTGCTCGATGTCCGGCAGCCGCCTGTTGTGCCACACGTCCCAGAGGTGTATCCGGCCGGATTCCTTCCGCCAGCCCAGCAGCAGCGGCCGCTCGGGTGGGCCGGCGAAGGCCAGCCCCCGCGCGTCCACCGGCGGTCCGCCGAGGGGCTCGCGCGCCGGCGAGCCGGAGAGGCACTCCGCGATCCACACCTGGCCGCCGGCCGTGTAGGCCACCACCGGATGGGCCTGGTCGGAGTCGCGCAGCACGCCGAAAGCGGTCGCCGCCCGCCCCGAGGGGTCGATGCCGTACGGCGCCGGTCCCCGGCCGGGCAGGTCCCAGACCCGGACGGACTCGCCGCCGGCCGCGTACAGCCAGGCCGGCCCGCCGGGCAGGGCCCGCACAGCCACCTGCTGTGCGGTCGCGGCCGTGGTGAACGGCCAGGTCTTTGGAGCCTCCCGCCAGTCCTCCCAGACCCGTTCGCGGCATTCCCAGACCCGTACGCACTGGGTCCCGGAAGCGAACAACCGGACCGTGCCCGCCCCCGTGACCTGAAGGTCGACGGAGGGCACCGGCACGTCGTGCTGACCGCCCAGATCCAGTACGGCCGTGGGCCGGGCGGGGACCCGGTCCGGCGGACGCGGGGGCAGATGCCACAGAAAAGCCGTCCGGCGCACCACCCCGGCGACCAGCCAGCCGTCGCCGACCCGGACGGCGGCGAGCGCGACGAGACCGTCGGATCCGCTGCCGAGGCGCAGCCGCACGGTGCCCAGGCCCGGCAGCCGGCCGGCCGGGCCGTGCAGGGTCACCAGCACCGCGCGCCCCCGGGCCCGGCAGAGCAGGTGCCCGCCGGAGTCGGAACCGGGCGCCAGCCGCAGGAGTGGCCGCCCGCCCTCGGGCCCGTGGTCCTGGGCGTCCGGGTCGTCCGGCCCGGGCTCGTCCGCCGCGGGCGGATCCCACAGCCGCACCTGGTTCCCGTCGGCGACCAGGAGCCGCCCGCTGCCCGCGGGGTCGAACGCCAGCGAGGGCTGCTGTTCGTCTCCGGGCAGCGGGGTGTGCTCGGTACCGGACAGGCTCCACAGGCGGACATCGCGCCCTTCCCGCACCCCGGCCAGTACCCCGTGCGGACCGTGCCCCAGGGCCACCGCGCGCTGTCCGCTGGTGGGCACGGTCAGCACGCGTCCGGTGTCGTCGGCCTGGGCCGCGTCCAGGAAGTCCGGCAGCCGCCAGACACGCAGTGCGCCACCGCCCGCGGCGGCGAGCCAGCCCCCGGTGCCGTCGGCGGCGGCCAGCGCGGCCACCGCGCGGGCCGGGCGGCCGTCCCGGCGTGCGGCCAGTTGGAGAACGCCGCTGCCGGGCCGGGAGGCTCGCGCCGTGACGTCCCACAGCGTCACGCCGTCAGGGCCACCGAGCACGGCCAGGACCTCGTGGCCCACCGGCAGAAGTGCCGCGTCGTAGATGTTCCCGGGCAGCCGGACGTGCCGGATGGTGCCGTGGTCCGGAGGCACCTCGGCCGGCCAGCGCCACAGCCACAGCCCGTCGCTGTCCACCGCGCCCACGTACACCGTGGCCCCACACCGTACGGCGCGCACCGCCTCCGGTGCCCCGCCCCAGTAGAACTGTTCCACCGGCCAGCGCGCACTGCCCTGCCACACGTGGACCGCGTATCCGTCGTGCGCCGCGATCACCTTCCCGGCCACGGTGCCCGGAGCGGCACCGGGCACCGCTCCGCCCGGTGCCACCGCCAGCCCGCGCAGCGGTCCGGGAGCCGCCCGCCCGGCCGGCCGGGCCAGGGCCCGGCCCCGGTACTCCCGGCCGTCCGGCCCCCAGGACCGGATCTCCCCGACCCCTGCCGCGTGCACCAGCCCGTCCCGGGAGTCCTCCCAGGCCACGGCGAAGGCACCGCCCTCCGGGGCCGGCCAGCTGCGCCCGAGCGGCAGCGGCCGCGCGCTCGTCCACAGGTCCTGCCAGAACAGCTCGGGCGGATGCGCCAGGACCGGCAGCAGGTCGCGCGCCGCGGTGGCCAGCGCGGTGGCGCGCAGCATCGCCCACCGCGCGGTGGGGCCGGGGTGGGCGCGAAAGTGCCCGGCCACCCGCAGATAGAGCACCGAGCGGTCGGTCACGTCCAGCTGTGAGGCGACCAGCGGCTCGAGGACGTCGGGGTCGGCGTGGACGACGAAGGCGTCGTCCTCGACGAGACCGGCGAGCGTGTCGCCGCCGGCCAGCGCGGCATGCGTGGCCAGATGGGTCAGGACATAGGGGTCCGCCCGCGCCCAGCCGGTGTCCGTCGCCGGGCGCAGTGCCCGGCACACGGCGTGGTGCAGGTGGCGCGGATCGGCCTCCCGCCCGACCAGCTGCCCGCCGAAGCCGGGGTGCGCCAGCCGGTAGACGTCCCGGCCGGCCTCCCGGCCGCGTACCACCGGCGCGCCGCGGGTGGCGTCCAGCACGCGCGTGAGGTCCCGCTCGGTGTACTCCCGCCGGGTGGCGGGCCGCACCGCGTTGGCCATGGCGAGCCAGACGCCGGGCTGGGGCAGGCCGTGTCCCTCCGCCAGGGCGAGCGGCCGCAGCACGTCGCGGATACGGTCGGGGTCGTCCGGGTCCAGCAGCTCCAGTTCCTCGGCGAACAGCCGGGCCAGGCCCATGGTGCCGATCTCCCGGTCGGCGTCGAGTTCCCCGGGGCCGTCCGGCAGGCCGCCGCGGCGGGCGACCCGGCGGGCCCACAGCGTGGCCACCAGGAAGAGCCCGTTGCTCTCCCGGGCGATATGCCCGGCCACGGCGGCCAGCCGCCGTCCGCCGTCCGCGGTCCGCGCCCCGAAGCCCGCCCGCCGGAGCAGATGCTCGACGTGGCGCGCGATGTCGCCCTGGGTCTCCGGCAGTCGGTCCAGCTCCAGCGACTGGGTGCTGTCCAGCGCGTCGAGCAGGGATTCCGCGGGCGGACCGCCCGGCAGGTGGCGGCGCGCGTCGGCCCGGGTACCCACCACCACCTTGATCGCGGGATCGGCCGCGAGCCGGTTCAGCAACTGGCGGGCGATGCCGAGGGAATGGCCCGCGGCGGCCTCGTCCAGGCCGTCGAAGAGCAGCGTCAGACTGCCCTTGCGCTTCGCCACCCGCGCGACCGCCTCGACATGGGCGGCCGGTGACGAGGAGCCGAGGGGGCCGGTCGGAACCAGGCCGAGCGGCAGCAGCCGATGGCACAGCTCCTGGCAGACGGCCGCGAGCGTCTTGCCGCGGCAATGGATCGCGGCGTGGATGGAGTTGAGCCCGGGCTGGCTCCCCGGCCGCCGGTCGGCGGGCAGCGACGCGGCGAAACGGGGCGTGGTCAGATGCGCCAGGTAGTTCAGCAGCGCCGACTTGCCCGCCCCCCAGGCGCCGGTCACGGCCAACAGGCCGGAACTGCGGGTGCCCAGCCAGGTGACCACGGTGTCCAGGACGGTCTCCCGCGGGGTGAAGTCACGCAGCTCCCAGGCGGCGGCCTCGCCCGCGAAGACCGGCAGGGTCACCTCCCGCAGCTCTTCGCCGATCCAGGTCTCGTCGTCCGGCGGGCGGGAGGCCGGCCTGGCGGTCTCCGACCGGTAGGGATTGTGAAAGAAGTTCAGGCGCAGCGGCCGGAGCTCCCGGGCCAGCGGTTCCTGGCTGGCGTCCCACCGCGCCCGGTCGTCCACCGCGCGCATCAAGGGCCCGAAGAAGAGGTACGGCGTCTCCCGGTCGAAGAGCCGGTGGCCGTACAGTTCCAGGCCCGCTTCGTCGAAGAGGGCGGTCAGTTCGGTCACCCACCGCCCCTCGGCGGCCCGCTGGTCCGCCGAGGCGGTGGCGACGACGGCGAAGCCGCCGGCCCCACCGCGCGTGCGGAGCAGCGCGTCCAGCTCGCCCACGGTCCGGGCGAGAGCCGCGCCGGCGAAGCAGGCGTCCAGGACCAGCAGGATGTCCGCCGGGTCGTCGGCGAGCCAGGAGATCAGCTCGGCGGCGGTGACCGCGGTAGCGGGATCGAACCCGCCGTCGCCCGGATAGCTGTCCCGGCAGGCCAGGTGATAGCGGCCGTCGTCGGTCTTCTCGCCGTGGCCGGTCCAGTAGAGGATCTTGCGGGTGGCGGGGTGGGCGCGCAGCCGGCGCACGGTGGCCTCGATCTCGGCACGCGTGGTGCCGGCCGCCGGACCGCCCGGCTCGCCCGCGGCGACGCCGTCGCCGGTGTTGCGCAGGGGAGCCGCGGTGAATCCGAGCCGGGCCGCCACCTCGAGGAAAGAGCCGGCGGTCCCGCGCAGCTGGTGCCGGTCCCGGCGCCCCTGGCCGCCGCCCGCGTACCGGTCCACCACAACGGCGGCGACCACGCCTTCCGACTCCACCCCGACCCCCGGCGCTCGGACCCGTTCCATCACGGCAAACCGCACTATGTACGGAATGAGTTGGGAACCATGGTTCCCCATCGGAGCCCCGATGGGGGAGTATTCGCGACAAGAGCGGGCGGCAGGCGAGGCTCGACCCGGCGGCGGGGCGGGCGAAGGGGGAGCGAATGGCGCAGCGGGACAAGTTCGTCGTGGGGCCCCGGACCACCGACTGCCACGTGTTCGAGGGAGACGGCACCCGTGCCATCCTCGAGGAGAACGTCCACATCCTGTACGAGCGCGGCCGCCGACGGGTGGAACTGCCCGCGGTGGTGCGGCGCTGGCGGGAGGAGACCGCGGAGCGGGAGGCCCGCAAGGAAGCGGCGGGGCTGCCCCACCGCTGGAACAATCCCCGCTTCGCCGTGGAGAGCGTGGAGGTCGCACGCACGCACGAGCGCGAGGAACCCGTGGTGCGGATGCAGTTGTGCGACGCCGACTACTTCGACTTCCTCGCCACCTCGCACAACCTCGACCGGCCACTCCGGGAGGGATCGGCGGAGACCCTGCGCACCCAGTACCTGGAGAACACCGACCCGGTGACCGTGGAGCCGTTCCTCTCGTGCAGCTTCGGGGTGAACATCGCCGTGGAGACGGAGCCGGACCGGAAGATGGTGTTCTCCCGGCGGAGCGCTCAGGTCGCCGGCCGGTACACCGATCACTGGAACTCCTCCGCGAACGAGGGCCTGGCCAGCATCCACGACGCCCCCCGGGACGGCTCCCGTATCAGCCTGCACGCGGTGGCGCGCCGGGCGCTGCGCGAGGAACTGGCGATCCAGGCGGACGACGCGGTGGAGCTGGAGCTGCTGGCCTTCGCCCTGGATCTGCGCAACCACCAGTGGGCGGCGTTCTTCCGGGCGGTGCTGCGGGACCTCACCGCGGAGGACCTGCTGACCAGGCGGTCCCGCGGGGTGGAGGACAAGTGGGAGCACACCGGCCACGCGTTCGTGCCCGCCGACCCGGACAGCGTGCTGGACTTCATCCTCGGCAGGCCGGAGGAGGAGTGGACGCCGTGCGCGCCGGCGCTGTTCTATCTGGCGCTGGTCCGTGGCGCCGTCATCGCCCGGGGCGGGAACCCCTCAGGGCGGCTGGATGTCGAGGCGGCCGAGCGGCGGGCCCTCGCCCGCCTCGCCCCGGCCCCGAACCCCTGACCGTCGCGCCACTGCCCCGGCGGCGTGAGGGCGGCCCTCCGGCAGGCGGTCCTCCGGCATCGGTCAGAAGATGTTCTTCTCCCGGTGCCGGCGACGCAGCGCCGTGAACTCCTCCCGGAGTTCCTCGGCGGTCAGGCCGTGCCTGCCCCTGATGATCAGATCGGCCAGGGAGTCCCGGGACTCCATGAAGCCCTGCCACTTCTGCTGGGGCTTGAGCCAGGTGTCCAGCGCGGTGAGCACGGCCACGACCAGGGCGAGCACCGGCACCCACTCGACCAGGAAACCCCCTTTGCCGTCGGCGAGATTCTGGTCGGCCGCCACGACGGCGCTGGCGACGATGAGCAGAATGCGCGACAGGTAGTAGGTCACCCCGTAGTTGAACGTGGCGACCCTCCACCGGCGCATCTCCCGGTCGATCTCGGCGGACAGCCCCTCCCGCGGCCCGTTCGCCCCGGCGCCCGCCCCGCCCCCGGTGCCACCGGTGGTCCGCTCGCTCATCTGTTTCCCCCACATCCGTCCCACGGGCATCGCGCGGCACGCGCTGTCCCGTCTTGGCCTGCCCTCTACCCTTGGCCTGTCCGGCATACGCGCCGGCGCCCGGGGCGCGGGGCGCCCGGAGTCACCGGTGCGAGCACTGAGCCCCTGCCCGCCACCGCGCCGCCCGGCGCCCCTGGGACAATCGAGTGGCCGTGGTATCCGAGGCAGCGGGCTGCCGGGCTCGACGGGACGAAGGGAACGAGGATGGGCACACAGCCGGAGCACTCGACCGAACGAAGGACCGAGGCGATCCCGCACACCATCAACGCCATCGGTGACGCGCTGAGCGGTACCCAGCGCGGCCTCTTCTACAGCGAGGTCCTGGCCGCCGAGGGGGACGATGTGCCCGGGGTCATGCGCCGCTGGTGGAAGACGGCGATGCTCGACCGCGCCCCCGGCGCCGGGACCAGCCGCGCGAACGCCGCGGCCGGCCGCCGCCTGGTCTCCGTGGACGATCTCGCCGATCAGCTCGAAGCAGCCGCCCGGTGAACGACGCTCCGCGTCACGGCTGCACCCCGCGGGCCAAGGAGACTTCCGCTCGGACGGCGCTCGGCACGCCACCGGATCCGTCCGGCATGCCATCGGATCCGTCCGGAAAGGCAGTCGGCCGCCCCCGCCGACCGCGCCCTCGAAGGGAAGCGGCCCCGGCAGCCCCGGGCCGCTTCCCGGCCCGACGCGGTGACGTCGCTCTCCCACGGCCGGTGAGGAACCGGAACCCGCTGATCACGAGGCGGCCGACGACGAGCACCTCCGCCCAGGCCGCGCACACCGGGCCCAAGACACTGGCGATATGTGTGGCGTTGCCCGTAGAGTCGTATCAGCTCTGATCCGGTTCCTGGCGGAAGGTCTCACCGAACTCCTTCGGGGAACGGCGGAGCGGCCGGAGCGACGGCACGCACTGATGTCGGCGGGGGACTCATGGCGGATACGAGGCGTGAGCACGGTTCAGGAGATGCGGCGGGCCGCTGGGAGCGGGGGCCCACGACGCCGCCGGGGGACCCCGCCGCGCCGCCCGGCCCGGCCTCGGTGCCGCGGAGCGGTATCCGGACGGAGGCCACCCGGCTGTTGTGCGCGGGCGTCTACTTCGACAGCGACTTCCGCCGCCGGGTGATCGAGGAACTGGTCCAGCACGAGGAGCGCCCGATCGCCCCCTCACTCGGCATCGACGCGTTACCCGTGCTCGTGCACGCGCTGCGCGCCCGTCGGAGGGAAGCGGAGACCGCTCTCGTCCTGCTGGCGATCTGGGGGCTGTTCATCGGGCTCGGACTGGCCGGGGTCGGCTCGGAGACGGTGCTTCCCGTCCCCTGGTGGCTGGCCTACGCGCTGGTGTGTTTCCTCCTGGGGAGCGTACGCGCCGGGACCGGGCTCGGTGTCGCGGTCTTCACCCTCGACCGCACCATGGTCAAACGGGCCACACGAGGGCGGTTGCGGATGCTGCTGCCGCTCATGCCCCTGCTGGTGGCGCTCGCCTACTGGGCGAGCGCGCTGTTCGCCCTCCTCAGCGGTGCCCACGCCTGGGTGAGCGTGGTCTTCCCGTTCCTGCTGGTGCTGCCCGTGTGGGCGTATCGCGCCCATGTCTCGGCCGTCATGCGCGATGAGCTGGGCCCGGAGACGTTCTTCAGCCGGCCTCGCGAGACGATGCCGCCCACCCCTCAATACCGGCGCATCGGCGATGCCATCGACCGCGAGCAGTACGCGGTGCTCACCATCTACGACCCGTTCCGGCCCTTCATCGGCGCCGGGCGGCCGTACCAGGAGCCCTGGTCGCTGGTGATGGAGCTGAAGAAGAAGGGGGCGGCTTCGCCGAAGGACGGGGCGGGCGCGGAGCCGACGGCCGGGCCGGGTGCCGGGCGCCTCACCGGCCGAGAGGTCATCGACCTCATCAAACCGCAGCTGGAGGATCTGCGCACGGCGGCCGCGTCCACCAGCCGGGACCGCCTCCGTGCCCTGGAGATCGAGGAATTCGTCTATCTGCCGTCCGGATTGGCCCGCTGGGAGGTCGCGTACGATGCGGCGGCCACCGGGCGACACCTCGAGCAGGCCGTGGGGGAGGGCGGGGAGGCGCGCCGCCACTTCCTCCGCATCAGGGTCGGGGCATGGGACGAACAGGTCGTGGTCTCGGTCCTGGTCCGCGTCCACACCCAGGGCGGCATGCTCGTCCTGGAGGTCGTACCGCACGTACTGTCCCCGGTGCGGCCGGAGTTCAGGGCCGTCGACGTGATCGAGGCGCGGGGCGAGGACGACCTCCTGCGTGAGGCCGTGCGCGGCCTGCTCGCCACCCCGACCGCGAACTTCGCCGCCGGAACGTCCCTGGTCCGTACGGCCGTTGCCGTCTTCCGCACCTGGCTGGCGAACCCCCGGCGCGCGCTGCCGGACGCCCCGGCCACGTCCGTACGGGAATTGGGGAGCACCACCGACCTGTCGGTGTTCCAGGAGATGGACGTCAGGCGGTACGTGCGGACGGTGCAGGACCGGATCGCCAGCGGGGTCCGGGAGGCGCTGCGGGTGAACGGCTACGAGACCGGTGACTTCGAACAGCAGGTCGTGAATGTGAGCGGCGGTGGGATCTTCATCGGCGCGATGAGCGGGGGTGCGGTCGCGACGGGGGAAGGCGCCTCGGCGGCGCACACGGAAGGCGGTAAGTGATGGCAGCACACCGGGAAACGCCGGACGAGGAGGAGAGGGCGGGCGCCGACCGCACCGATGCCCGCCCCTCGTCGGAAAGCCCAGGAAACGCAGGAAACCCAGGAACCGCAGGAAACCCGGGAAGGTCAGGAAACACGGGGAGCTCGGGAAGCGCCTCGGGAGGGATCTCGATCGGCCTGCTGACCGGTGGCGTGGTGGCGAGCGGGGAAGGAGCGTCCGCGGAGGACCGTTCGCTGCGGATCGGGACGCCGGCGCCCCTCCCGGCCTCGGTGGAGGGCCTGGCCGCGCCCGCACCCGTCCCCGGCGGAATCGGTATCGGCGCGATGACAGGGGGCGTGGTGGCCTCGGGCAAGGGCGCGAAGGCCGTGTCCGCTTCCACCCGGATGATCGACGCGTCGCCCGACCTGCACGCCACGATCAGTGCGTTGCGCGAACAGTTGACGGTGCTCGCGCCCACGGACGAGGTCGCGACGGTGGATGCCCAACTGGCCGCGGCCGAGGAGGAGATCTCCGAAACCCGCCAGGTGAGCGGTGACCGGCTGCGATGGCTGCGGGAGCGGTTGTCACTCGGTGCCACGGCCGCGGCGGGGCTCGCTTCGGCCGCCACCGTGGTCCAGGCCATCGACCAACTGGTCGGCTAGAGAGCGCGGGCGCCATGACCAACTGGGACGCGGACGCGCAGCGCTGGGTGCAGAGCCCGTCGTCCGGAGGCGGCCCCGGCCTGCCGCCACCGGACGACGGACTCCGGCGCCTGCTGATCGTGGCGATCGTCGCCCTGCTGCTGTGCGCGGCGGCGGGTACCGGCATCTGGGCCTTGGCACGCCACCACGGCGACGGCAGCCCGCGACAGGGAATACCGCTGCTGACGCCGTCGGCCATCGAGACGGACATCTGGACGACGACCCCCACGCTTCCGGACACGGCCGAGCCCTCCCCGACCGACTGGCCCACCGTCGATGAGAGCCCTTCGGCCGAGGACGGTCCGGATGCCACGGTGACGCGTTACTTCGACGCGATCAACAACGGTGACTTCAGCACCGCTTGGGACCTCGGCGGCAAGAACCTCGACCAGAGCTACTCCACGTTCGTCTCCGGCTTCTCCGAGACCGAGCGCGACGAGGTCACCATCGTGTCCGTCGAGGGCGACACCGTGTCGGTGGACCTGGTCTCCTACCAGACGGACGGCAGCCGGCGCGGTTTCACCGGCACCTACACCGTGCGCGGCGGTGTCATCACCGGAGCCGATATGCGCAGAACGAGCTGAGAGTCGGATGTGCCACCGGGCACCAGGAACACCGCATGCGCCGGTGCAGTGCGGGCTCGTCCTCGTGCGGCCGGCTCACGGCGACTCGCGCAGCATCGTCGTGATGGCCGTGGCCACCGCCTCATGGTGCGACAGGGGCGAGAGGTGACTGCTGGGCAGCTCGGTGACGGCCGCGCCGGCGCGCAGGGCGAACCACCGTTGCAGTTCCGGGTCGAGAATCCGGTCGTCGGTGGAGAGCACGTAGCCGCAGGGGAGGTCATGCCACGCGCCCGCGGGAGCCGGCGCCGTCAGACACGCCGCGTGGGTCGGCTTCTGCACGGCGGCCAGGATCCGGGCGAGGCGGGGCGGGAGGTCATGGGCGAGCGCGTCGGCGAACATCTCCGGGTCCACGGTCGACCAGCCGTCCGGATGGAACCGGATGGCCGCGCGGCCGGGCATCTCGACGCCCTTGTCGCTCAGCATCGGGATGGTTTCCCCTTCGTCGGGCGCGTAACCGGCGACGAAGACCAACGAGCTGACCTGGGGGTTGTCGAGCGCCGCGGCGGAGATCACGGTACCGCCGTAGGAGTGGCCCACCACGGTGACCGGGCCGGTCAGCGCAGCGATGTGCCGGCGGGTCCAGGCGACATCGTCCGCGAGCGAGGTCATCGGCAGCTGGACGGCCAGCACCCGATGACCCCGCTCGTGCAGGTCGCCGATGACCTCCTGCCAGACCGAGCCGTCACTCCACGCACCGTGGACCAGCACCACGTTTCCCATTCCGTGCTTCCCTTCGTCGTGCCCCTCTCGGGGGACCCGGCCGCGGCGGACCGCTGGGTTTCCACGCCATGAGACGGGGCCAGAACGCCGTCACCTACGCAGCGGCGGACATGTGAGGGTTCTCGACATCGGTCTGGGCCCTCGTGGCGGAAACCGACGTGGCTCCGCGCGGTCGTCCCCGGCCATGCACGCGCAGGGCCTCCGCGGCGCCGTCGCCACCGCGCCCGGGTTTCCCGGTGACACTGATCCGTCGGCTCCACGGGCCCACGCGAACGTGTCCCACCGTGATCTCGGCCGTTTGCCGTGGAGCCGTCCGGGCAGCTGATCACCATGTCGTTCTTCAGCGAACTGAAGCGCAAGCAGATCGAACTGCGGCGCATGCGGACCGAGCAGATCGAGCAGCGGCGCGTGGAGGCCACCTTGGCGGCGGCTGCGCGGGGCGCCACGCCCGAGCAGGCGCGGCGCGCT
>NZ_BBOX01000369.1 GCF_001553455.1 Streptomyces hygroscopicus subsp. hygroscopicus | reverse complement strand
GCGGCGCACCGAGGCCCACCCCGGCGGAGGTCAGCACGCCGGGGCGGGCCCCGGCCGCCGCGGAGGCGTCCCGCGCCGATCTGGTGGCGGTGCGCCGCCGCGGGGCGGGCACGGACCTGCCGCCCAATGCCTGAGCCGCTGACCCCGGCCGAGCTGCGGGCGCTGGACCGGCAGCACGTCTGGCATCCGTACGGCCCGATGCCCGGCCGTCAGGACCCGCTGGTCGTGGAGTCCGCGGCCGGGGTCCGGCTGCGGCTGGCCGAACCGGTGGAGGGCGTCCACGAGCTGGTGGACGGGATGTCGTCGTGGTGGTCCGCCATCCACGGCTACAACCACCCGGCGCTCAACGACGCGGCGCACGCCCAACTGGACCGGATGAGCCATGTGATGTTCGGCGGGCTCACCCACGAGCCCGCCGTCCGGCTGGCCACCCGTCTGGTGGAGATCACGCCGGAGCCGCTGCGCCATGTGTTCCTGGCCGACTCCGGTTCGGTGTCGGTCGAGGTCGCGGTGAAGATGTGCCTGCAGTACTGGCGTTCCCTCGGCCGGCCGGCCAAGCGGCGCCTGCTGACCTGGCGCGGCGGCTACCACGGCGACACCTGGCAGCCGATGGCGGTGTGCGACCCGGACGGCGGGATGCACCGGCTGTGGTCCGGTGTGCTGCCCGAGCAGATCTTCGCGGACGCGCCGCCGCCCGGTTTCGACGCGGCCCCCGACCCCGCCTACCAGGCGCATGTGCGGGAGCTGGTGGCCCGGCACGCCCATGAGCTGGCCGCGGTGATCGTGGAGCCGGTGGTACAGGGCGCGGGCGGGATGCGGTTCCACTCCCCCGCGCTGCTGCGGACGCTGCGCGAGGTGTGCGACGAACACGACGTGCTGCTGGTGTTCGACGAGATCGCCACCGGCTTCGGCCGCTCGGGCGCGTTGTTCGCGGCCGGGCACGCGGCGGTGTGCCCGGATGTGATGTGTCTGGGCAAGGCGCTGACCGGGGGTTATCTGACCCTCGCCGCCACGCTGTGCACCCCTCGGGTGGCGGAGGGCATCTCGCGCGGCGAGGTGCCGGTGCTCGCCCACGGCCCGACCTTCATGGGCAATCCGCTGGCCGCGGCCGTCGCCCACGCCTCGATCGACCTGCTGCTCTCCTACGACTGGCGGCAGGAGGTCAAGCGGATCGAGACCGGGCTGCGGGACGGTCTCGCGGAGGCGGCCGGCATACCGGGCGTCCGGGACGTACGGGTGCTCGGTGCCATCGGCGTCGTCCAGCTGGACCGCCCGCTGGACGACGCGCGGATGGCGGCGGCGACCCGGGCCGCGGTGCGCGCGGGCGTATGGCTGCGCCCGTTCCGCGACCTGCTGTACACCATGCCGCCGTACATCACCGGCGATCACGATCTGGCCCGGATCTGCGCGGCGGTACGGGCCGCCGCCGCGGCGGCGGCCGTCTGACCGCGCCCCCGCCCGCGGTCGGCCCCGCGTGGACCGGCCGCGAGCGGGGTCCGGCGGGCCTCCATGCAAAAGGCAGCGGCGGGCCCCACGCAAGCGAAAGGCAACGGAAGCGAAGATGTCAGTACTGGTCGTCACCGGCACGGGCACCGAGATCGGAAAGACCGTCAGCACCGCGGCCGTCGCCGCGGCGGCGCTCGCCCGCGGCCGTTCGGTGGCGATGCTCAAACCCGCCCAGACCGGTGTCGCGGAGGGCGAACCGGGCGACACCGCAGAGGTGGCCCGGCTCGCCGGCGCGGTGACCCTGCTCGAACTCGCCCGCTACCCCGAGCCGCTGGCCCCCGCCACGGCCGCCCGCCGCGCCGGACGGCCGCCGGTACGGCCGCACGAGGTGGCGGAGGCGGCCGAGAAGCTGGCCACCGAGCACGATCTGGTGCTGGTCGAGGGCGCGGGCGGGCTGCTCGTACGGTTCGACGAGGCCGGGGCGACGCTCGCCGACGCCGCCCGGCTGCTCGGCGCCCCCGTCCTCGTCGTCGCCCCCGCGGGCCTGGGCACGCTCAACGCGACCGCCCTCACCACCGAGGCACTGCGCGCCCGCGGGCTGGAGTGCCCCGGTGTGGTCATCGGCAGCTGGCCCGCCGCCCCGGATCTCGCCTCCCGCTGCAATGTGGCCGATCTGCCGGAGTCCTCCGGCGTCCCGCTGCTGGGCGCCGTCCCCGCGGGCGCCGCCGCCCTGCCGCCCGCCGACTTCCGCGCCGGCGCGCCCGGATGGCTGGCGCCCCGGCTGGACGGGACCTGGCAGCCGGCGCGGTTGGCGGCGTAGCGACACGCCCGGCGTGGTTGGCGGTGTAACGACACCCCGGCGTGGTTCGCGGCGCAGCGACACCCCCGGCCCAGGTCGCGGCGCAGCGACACATCCGGCGCGGTTCGCGGCGCAGCAACACCTCCGGCCCGGTTCGCGGCGCAGCAACACCCCCGGCCTGATACGCGGCGTAGCAACACCCCCGCCGTGGTTCGCGGCCTAGCGACACATCCGGCCCGATACGCGGCGTAGCGACACCCCCGGCCTGATACGCGGCGTAGCGACACCCCCAGCCTGGGCAGAATCCCGGTACCGGTCCATCGTCCGTATCGTGGACACATACCTGGGACAAGGGGGATCCGCCATGCCCGCACCCCGCCGCACACCGCCCCGTACCACCGTCCATCACCCGCTCTTCGCCCGCTGTTACGCCAGGCTCGGCCCGCTGGCCGATGAGCGGGCCGGGCTGGGTGAGCTGCGCGGCGAGCTGCTGGCCGGGCTGTCCGGCCGGGTTGTCGAGATCGGCGCGGGCAGCGGGCTGAACTTCCCCCACTACCCCGACACCGTCTCCGAGGTGGTCGCCATCGAGCCGGAGTGGCATCTGCGGCGACTGGCCGCCCAGGCGGGGCTGCGGGCCGGGGTGCCGGTGGACGTGGTGCCGGGCGTGGCCGAGGCGCTGCCGGTCAAGAGCGAGGCGTTCGACGCGGCGGTGGCGTGTCTGGTGCTGTGCTCGGTACGCGATGTGCGGCGCGCGCTCGCCGAGCTGCTGCGGGTGCTGCGGCCGGGCGGTGAGCTGCGCTTCCTGGAGCACGGCCGGGCCGAGGGGCGGGTCCTGGCGACGACCCAGCGGGTGCTGGACCGCACGGTGTGGCCGCTGGTGTTCGGTGGCTGCCACACGGGGCGCGAGGTGCGGTCGGAAATCGTGGCCGCGGGCTTCGAGCCGATCGGCCACCGCCGGCTGCGCGTTCCCGACCGGGGCCCGACGCTGCCGACGTCCCCCTGTGTGCTGGGCGCCGCGCGGCGCCCGTGAGCGCATCGCCGTCCAACCGCGTCCGCCCGCGCCCGAGGGCGCGGGGGCGCGGGGGCGCGCGTCGGCGTCCGCGTACTCGGGCTTGGTGGGCCCGCGTCCGCGGGGCGCGCGGGCCGACGGCCGGATCATCCTCCCTATCGTCCACGAACGCGCGGACCGGCGGCCGGATCCCTACCATCGAGGGCACGACGTTCCGATACGGGGAGGCATCGTGTCCACACCGGC
This sequence comes from Streptomyces hygroscopicus subsp. hygroscopicus, assembly GCF_001553455.1. Classification (GTDB taxonomy): domain Bacteria; phylum Actinomycetota; class Actinomycetes; order Streptomycetales; family Streptomycetaceae; genus Streptomyces; species Streptomyces hygroscopicus. Next base: position 22,389 of record NZ_BBOX01000369.1, on the reverse strand, counting down.
GGCGACGAAGACGGACGGGTCCGCGGACGGCGGCGCCCAGGCGGCGGCCCGCGCCCGGTCCCTGACCAAGGCGTACGGCAGCGGCGAGACGGCCGTACTGGCGCTGGACGCGGTGGACGTGGACATCGAACGGGGCAGGTTCACCTCCGTGATGGGCCCGTCCGGATCCGGCAAGTCCACCCTGATGCATTGTCTGGCGGGTCTCGACACGGTCTCGTCGGGCCGGGCCTGGCTGGGCGACACCGAGATCACCGGCCTGGACGACAAGGAGCTGACCCGGTTGCGCCGCGACCGGATCGGGTTCATGTTCCAGTCGTTCAATCTGCTGCCCACGCTCAACGCGGCCGAGAACATCACCCTGCCGATGGACATCGCGGGCCGCAAACCCGACCCGGAGTGGCTGGACCGGGTCATCGACGCCCTGGGGCTGCGGGACCGGCTGCGGCACCGTCCCGCCCAGCTGTCCGGCGGGCAGCAGCAGCGGGTGGCGTGCGCTCGGGCGCTCGTCTCCCGACCCGAATTGATCTTCGCGGACGAGCCGACCGGCAACCTGGACTCCCGGGCGGGCCTGGAGGTGCTGCGCTTCCTGCGGGAGGCCGTCGACGAACTGGGCCAGACGGTCGTCATGGTCACCCACGACCCGAGCGCCGCCGCCCACTCCGATCTGGTGCTCTTCCTCGCCGACGGCCGGATCGTGGACCGGATGGAGGCGCCCACGGCCGAGGCGGTGCTGGAGCGGATGCGCCTCTTCACCAGGACCGGCGCCACACCGTCCGGCACCGGCACCGCGCCGTCCGGCACCGGCCCTGACCCGCTGGGCTGAGCCCCGAGAGCCGCGTGACCCGCTGGGCTGAGCCCGGGAGCCGCGGGCCACGCCTCGCGGCTCCCCGTCCACCACAGCGGGGCACCCCGTTGACGGCGCGGCACCCCGCCCACGGCGGACGGGTGCGTTCCGGATGGCGCCGGTGCCCGCCGGGGCCCGGCCCCGCTCCCACCAGGGCCCCGAATCGAGCGGCCGGAATGCGGACGTTGGGCCCCGAACCGAGCCGATCTCGGATACGTTCGCGGTATCCGCGATCAAGGAGGGCTCATGGCAAGGCCGTTCCGCTTCGGAGTCAATCTGCTCACCCTTGAATCAGCCGAGGCATGGCGGGAGAAGTGCCGCCGCGCCGAGCAGCTCGGCTATGACGTGCTACTGGTCCCCGACCACCTCGGCAACCCCGCCCCGTTCCCGGCCCTGGCCACCGCCGCCGAGGTGACCGAGCGTCCACGGCTGGGCACCTTCGTCCTCAACGCAGGTCTGTGGAACCCCGCGCTGCTCGCCCGGGAGGTGGCCACCTGCGACGCGCTCACCGGCGGTCGGCTGGAGCTGGGCCTGGGCGCCGGCTACGTCAAGGCCGAACACGACAGCGCCGGGCTGCCCTTCGGTTCCCCCCGGGAGCGGGTGGACCATCTGGTCCACACCGTGGCCGAGTTGGAGCGCCTGCTGGCCGATACCGAGCACCGGCCGCGGCCCGTCCAGGCCCCGCGCCCGCCGCTGCTGCTCGGCGGCAACGGTGACCGGCTGCTGCGGCTGGCCGCGCGCCATGCGGAGATCGCGGCGTTCACCGGGGCGGTGCAGGCCCCCGGCAAACCCGAGGGCACCCTGCAGCTGATCAGCCCCGAGGCGCTGGAGGAACGGGTGCGCGCCTTCCGCCGCTTCGCCGCCGAAGCGGCGGAGCCCGGGGCCGCCGGGAGTGCGGGGGCTGCGGGCGCGGACACCGCCGAACTCAACTACCTCATCCAGATGGTCGGACCCACCGGCGACCGGCGGGCCAAGGTGCGGGAGCTGGCCGCGTACGCGCCCGACCTCACCGAGGACCAGCTGCTGGAGCACCCCGCGCTGCTGCTGGGGGACGCCAAGGAGATGGCGGCCCAGCTGCGGGCGCACCGGGAGCGGTACGGCTTCTCGTACTTCACCGTGCTGGAACACAACATGGACGCGTTCGCCCCGGTGATCGAGCAGCTGCACGGCAGCTGACCAGGGCGGAATCCCCTCGACGCCGCGGTCCGCCCGATGATGGGATGGGGCCATGAACGACGTTCGGATACGGACCGCGGCCCCCGCCGACCTCGACACCGTGCTCGCCTTCTGGAAGGAGGCGGCGGAGGGCACCAGCATCAGCGACGACCGGGACGGGGTGGCCCGGCTGCTCGACCGCGACCCGGAGTCGCTGCTGCTGGCCGAGCGGCGTGGTGAACTCGCCGGGACCGTGATCGCGGGCTTCGACGGCTGGCGCTGCCATCTGTACCGGCTGGCCGTCCACCCCGGGCACCGCCGCCGGGGCGTGGCGACGGCCCTCCTCACGGCGGCCGAGGAGCGGTTCACCGCTCTGGGAGGGCGGCGCGGGGACGCGATGGTGCTCGACGAGAACGGGCTCGCCCACCACGCGTGGAGCGCGGCGGGCTACGAGCGCCAGCCACAGTGGAGCCGCTGGGTGAAGCCACTGCACCCCTGACGCCGCCGAGGCCACCCCGGCGCGGCGCACGGGGTGTTTCCTTGGCGCCCGCGCCGGGTCCGGGCTCGGCGCACGTACCCGGCGCGACGCACGGGGTCTTTCCCGGAGGCGGCGCAGGGGCTCGGCACGGCACACGGACCCTTCTGGGACACCGCGCACGGAATCCTCCCGGGCGCAGCGCACAGACCCGGCGCGACACACAAGCCCGGCACGACACACAGGGTCTTCCCCGGAGGCGACACGCGGACTCGGCACGGCACACGGACGCCCGACGCCCGGACCCGGCGCGGCACACGAGCCCGGCACGGCGCACGGAGTCTTTCCTGGAGGCAGCGCACGGGGCCCGGCGCGGCGCGGCGCGCGGGCTCAGCGCGGCACACGGCCCCGGCACGGCGCACGAACCCCTCCCGGGCGCAGCGCCCAGACCCGGCGCGACACACAAGCCCGGCTGCGGCGCACAAGGTCTTTCCCGAAGGCGACGCGCGGGCCCGGCGCGGCACACGGACGTCCGACGCACGAACCCGGCGCGGCACACGAGCCCGGCACGTCGCGGTGCACGGGCTCGGCGCGGCGCACGGGCTCAGCGCGGCACACGGCCCCGGCACGGCGCACGAACCCCTCCCGCGGCGCGGCGCACGGCCCCCTCCCGGGCGCAGCGCCCAGGCCCGGCGCGGCACACGGGCTCTTTCCGTGCGAACGTATCCACTTAACATGGACGTATCCATGCCTGCCCTGAGCCCGAGCCCCGATCTCCCGAGCCTCCGCGAAAGGTGTGAGCGTCCGCCGATGGGCGAGCCTCCCCGTGGTCGACATTGCGCATTCCTCCGGTCCCTGCCGGATCATGGGACGGAGGTGAACCGATGACCGAAGTCCTCCTCCTGGCCGTGGCGCTCCTCCTGGCGGTCATCTGTGGCGCGTTCGTCGCGGCGGAGTTCTCGCTGACCACGGTCGAGCGCGGCGAGCTGGAACGGGCGGCGAGGGACGGGGAGCGCGGCGCGGCCGGGGCGCTGAAGGCCGTGCGGAGCCTCACCTACCAGCTGTCCGGCGCCCAGCTCGGCATCACCGTGACCAATCTGGTTGTCGGCATGCTGGCCGAGCCGTCCGTCGCGGCCCTGTTGGCCGGGCCGCTCACCGCGCTCGGCGTACCCGAGTCGGCCGTCCCCTCGGTCGCGCTGGTGCTGGGCACCGCGCTGTCGACCATCGTGCTGATGGTCGTCGGCGAGCTGGTGCCCAAGAACTGGGCGATCTCCCGGCCGCTGCCGGTCGCGAAGGCCGTCGCCACCCCGCAGCGCGCCTTCAGCGCCGTCTTCCGTCCGCTGATCAGCCACCTCAACAACACCGCCAACCGCACCGTGCGCCGGATGGGCCTGGAGCCCGCCGAGGAGCTGGCCTCGGCGCGCGGTCCGCAGGAGCTGATCGCCCTCGCCCGCCACTCCGCCAAGGAGGGCGCGCTGGAGAAGGACACCGCCGAGCTGTTCGTGCGCACCCTCAACCTCTCCGGGCTCACCGCGCAGAACGTGATGACCCCCCGGGTGCGGGTGATGGCGCTGGACGTACGGGCCACCGCCGAGGACGTGGCCAACGCGACCCGCGCCACCGGGCTGTCCCGCTTCCCCGTCTACCAGGGCAGCCTGGACACCGTCGTCGGCCTTGTCCACATCAAGGACGTCCTGGCGATCCCCGCCGAGGAGCGGCACCGCCACCCGGTGTCCGAGCTGGTGCGCGAACCGCTGTCCGTCCCGGAGACGCTCACCGTGGACCGGCTGCTGGACCGGCTCTCGGCCCAGCGCAGCATGGCCGTGGTCATCGACGAGTACGGCGGTACGGCCGGGGTCGTCACGCTGGAGGACATCGTCGAGGAGGTGGTCGGCGAGGTCCGCGACGAGCACGATCCGCAGGAGATCCCGCATCTGGTCCCGATGGGCCGGGACGCGGACGGCCACGCGGTGTACGACACGGACGGCGCGGTCCGCGTCGACCAGCTCGCGGACATCGGGCTGGGGGTGCCCCCGGGCCCGTACGAGACCCTGGCCGGGCTGATCGCGACGGAACTGGGCCGGATCCCGGCGGTCGGCGACACCGTCGAGTTGACGGGCTGGCGTCTCGAGGTGCGGAAGGTGTCCAGCCACCGGGCCGCCCGGGTGCGGCTGCGGGCGCCGCTGCGCGATGCGGCGGGCGGCGGTGACGCAGACGGCGCGGGCGACGCGGACGGGGACGGTGCCGGAGGCAGGGGCAGTGCCAGAGGCAGGGGCAGTGCCAGAGGCAGGGGCCGTGCCGGAGGCGGCCGCGGGGGCGAGGGGGCGACGGGCCGATGACCGCGCTGCAACTGCTGATCGCCCTGCTGACGCTGGTGGTCAACGCCTTCTTCGTGGGTGCCGAGTTCGCCCTGATCTCGGTGCGCCGCAGCCAGATCGAGCCACCGGCCCAGCAGGGCGACCGGCGGGCGCGAGCCGTGCTGTGGGGCCTGGAGCACGTGTCCGCGCTGCTGGCCGCGGCCCAACTGGGCATCACGCTGTGCACGCTGGTGCTGGGCGCCGTCGCGGAACCGGCCATCGCGCATCTGCTGGAGCCCGTCTTCCACCTGGTGGGTCTGCCACTGGGGCTGGTGCCCCCGGTCTCGTTCGTGATCGCGCTGTCCCTGGCGACATATCTGCACATGCTGTTCGGCGAGATGGTGCCGAAGAACGTGGCACTGGCCGAGCCGGTGCGCACCGCGCTGCTGCTCGGTCCGCCCCTGGTCGCCCTCGCCCGCGCCCTGCGCCCGGTTATCTTCGCGGTGAACGCCTTCGCGAACGGGCTGCTGAAGCTGTTGCGCGTGGAGCCCCGGGGCGAGGTCGCGGCGACCTTCTCGGATGACGAGCTGGCCCGGATCGTCGCGGATTCCAGCGAGGCCGGACTGCTGGACGACCGCGCCACCGAGCGGCTGCGGGACGCGCTGGAGCTGGGGCGGCGGCGGGTGCGGGACGTGGTGCTGCCCATGGATCGGGTGGTCACGGCGCGGCTGGGGGTGACCCCCGAGGAACTGGAGCGGCTGGCGGCGAGGACGGGCTTCTCACGGTTCCCGGTGGTCGACGGCTCCGGGCGGATCGTGGGCTATCTGCATGTGAAGGACGCGCTGGACGCACGGCCGCGGGACGTGCCGTTCCACCCCGATCAGCTGCGCCCGATCCCCCGGGTGCGGTCCCTGACACCGCTGGACGACGTGCTCACCGCGATGCGCGACAGCCGCACCCACCTCGCGGCGGTCATCGCCGCGGACGGCCGGCTGGAGGGGCTGGTCACCATGGAGGACGTGCTGCGCGAGCTGGTCACCTGACCCTGTTCGGCGCGTCCGATCACGCACCTTCGGGACCGATCACGCACCTTCGGGACCGGTCACGCACCTTCGCGTCCGGTCAGACCTGACCCTCTCCGGTCACATCTGACCGCCCCCGGTCACATCTGACCGTCTCCGGTACACCTGACCGTCTCCGGTACACCTGACCGTCTCCGGTACACCTGACCGTCTCCGGTCACTCCTCGTCGCGTCTGGACTCATGGGCGATGATGCACGCCTGCCAGTGCGCCAGTGCCTCCTCCCGTCCGCCGCCGCCCTCCTCGGCCACCGCCACCAGCGCATGGGCGGCCATCGCGGCGAGTCGCACGGCGACCCGGCACACATCGCGCGTCTCGAGCGGCTCCAGGAGGGCCGCCGCGCCCTCCCCGTCGTCGGCGAGCGCGGCGGCGACGATGGCCATGGTCGTACGGTCGCATTCGAAGGCATCCACGCCGACCAGACTGCCCCGCCGCGCGGCACGCGGAACCCCGCGCGGTCCAACCGGGGCACCGGCCGGCGGCTCGCGCGAGGGCTCAGCGGCGGAGGCCGGGACCGGGGCGGGGCCGGGTTCCGGACGGGTCGTAGCGGAAGATCACGTATTCGACCCGTCCGATGACCTTGGTGCGGTTCGTCCTCCGGTACAGCTCGGGTGGCCGGAAGATGTTGTCGTCGTAGATGTCCGCGCCGGGCTCCACATTCCAATTGGCGGTCGTCCCGTTCCGCGCTCCGCCCTCGAAGTAGATGTGGGTCATCGCCATGCCGCTCATCATGCTCGCGCTCGGCGGTCCACGCAGCCCACATACCGGATAAGATCGCCCGAGCCATGCAGACGAACATCACCTACAGCAGCTTTGTCGCGGTCGGCGACTCCTTCACCGAGGGCATGTCGGACGAGCTTCCCGACGGCACCTACCGGGGCTGGGCGGATCTGCTCGCCGGGCGGCTCGCGGCCCGCGACCCCGGCTTCCGCTACGCCAACCTCGCGGTCCGCGGCAAGCTCATCGGACAGATCGTCGAGGAGCAGACGGGCCCGGCGGCGGCCATGGGCGCCGATCTGGTGACCCTGGTCGGCGGGCTGAACGATGTACTGCGGCCGAAGTGCGATGTGGGCCGGGTGTGCGAACTGCTGGGGGAAGCCGCCGAGCGGCTGGCACCCACCTGCAAGCGGCTGGTGCTGATGCGCAGCCCGGGGCGGCGCGGACCGGTCTTCGAGCGATTCCTGCCACGGATAGAGCAGCTGTTCTCCTTCATCGACGAGCTGGGCGCACGGCATGACGCGACCGTCGTGGACCTGTTCGCCTCCGAGGCCGTCGGGGACCCCCGGATGTGGGCCGAGGACCGGCTGCACCTGAACGCCGAGGGGCACCGGCGGGTCGCCGAGGCCGTATGGCAGGCGCTGGGCCATGAGCCGGAGGCCGACTGGAACGCGCCCCTGCCGCCTGCGGTGCCCGTCGGATGGCTGGCCCGCCGCACCTCGGACATACGGTTCGCCCGCCAGCACCTCGGTCCGTGGATCGGCAGGCGGCTGACCGGCCGCTCCTCGGGCGACGGACGCGCCCCCAAGCGCGCCGAGCTGCTGCCGTACGAGGGCTGATCCCGGCGCCCGCGCCACAGCGGCCTTCGACCGCCCGTCTGGCCTGCTAGGACGGCCAGTAGACTCTGTGCCCGTGACTGGTAAGCCGCGCATTCCGAACGTCCTGGCCAATCGCTACGCCTCCGCGGAGCTGGCCGTCCTGTGGTCCCCCGAGTACAAGGTGACGCTGGAGCGGCGGCTGTGGCTCGCCGTGCTCCGCGCCCAGAAGGACCTCGGAATCGAGGTGCCGGACGCCGCCCTCGCCGACTACGAGCGGGTCCTGGAGACCGTCGACCTGGCCTCGATCGCCGAGCGCGAGAAGGTCACCCGCCACGATGTGAAGGCCCGGATCGAGGAGTTCAACGCCCTCGCCGGTCATGAGCACGTCCACAAGGGGATGACCTCCCGCGACCTCACCGAGAACGTGGAGCAGCTCCAGATCCGGCTCTCCCTGGAGCTGGTGCGGGACCGCACGGTCGCGGTGCTGGCCCGGCTCGGGAAGCTGGCCGCCGAGCACGCCGAGCTGGTGATGGCCGGCCGGTCGCACAATGTCGCGGCGCAGGCCACCACGCTCGGCAAGCGGTTCGCCACCGCCGCGGACGAACTCCTGGTGGCCTACGGGCGGCTGGCGGACCTGCTGGGCCGCTATCCGCTGCGGGGCATCAAGGGACCGGTCGGCACCGCGCAGGACATGCTGGACCTCCTCGGCGGCGACGCGCACAAGCTGGCCGAGCTGGAGCGGCGGATCGCCGCCCACCTCGGCTTCGCGCAGGCGTTCACCTCCGTCGGCCAGGTCTATCCGCGCTCGCTGGACTACGACGTCGTCACCACGCTGGTGCAGCTGGCCGCGGCCCCGTCCTCGCTGGCCAAGACCATCCGGCTGATGGCCGGGCACGAGCTGGTGACCGAGGGCTTCAAGCCCGGCCAGGTCGGTTCGTCCGCGATGCCGCACAAGATGAACACCCGCTCCTGCGAGCGCGTCAACGGCCTCGCGGTGATCCTGCGCGGCTACGCCTCGATGACCGGTGAGCTGGCGGGCGACCAGTGGAACGAGGGCGATGTCTCCTGCTCGGTGGTGCGCCGGGTCGCGCTACCGGACGCGTTCTTCGCCTTCGACGGGCTGCTGGAGACCTTCCTGACCGTGCTCGACGAGTTCGGCGCCTTCCCCGCCGTCGTCGCCCGTGAGCTGGACCGCTACCTTCCCTTCCTCGCCACGACCAAGGTGCTCATGGGCGCCGTACGGGCCGGGGTGGGCCGCGAGGTCGCCCATGAGGCGATCAAGGAGAACGCGGTGGCCGCGGCGCTGGCGATGCGCGAGCAGGGCGCCGAGCGCAATGAGCTGCTCGACTCCCTGGCCTCCGATGAGCGGATCCCGCTGGACCGGGCCGCGCTGGACGCGCTGATGGACGACAAGCTCTCCTTCACGGGCGCGGCCGCGGACCAGGTGGGCGCGGTGGTCGCCCGGATCGAGGAGATCGTCAAGGAGCGTCCGGAGGCCGCGGCCTACGCCCCCGCCTCGATCCTCTGACGCCCGTGATGACCCCCGCCGAACTGGAGGCCGCCCGCGACCGCGTCGTCCCCGACGTGGTCGCGGAGGGCCTGCGGGTCCTCTTCTGCGGTATCAACCCCGGGCTGATGACGGCCGCCACCGGCCACCACTTCGCCCGCCCCGGCAACCGCTTCTGGCCCGCCCTCCACGCCTCGGGCTTCACCCCCCGCCGGCTCCGGCCGTCCGAGCAGGCGGAGCTGGTGACCTATGGGCTGGGCATCACCAATGTGGTGGCCCGCGCCAGCGCGCGGGCCGATGAGCTGAGCGACGAGGAGTACCGGGAGGGCGGCCGGATCCTGGAGGAGAAGGTGCTCCGGCTGCGGCCGCGCTGGCTGGCGGTGGCGGGGGTCACCGCCTACCGGGTCGCGTTCGGCGACAAGAAGGCGATGATCGGGCCGCAGACGCGGACCATAGGCGAGACCCGGATCTGGGCCCTGCCCAACCCCAGCGGACTCAACGCGCACTGGACGCTTCCGGCCATGGCGGAGGAGTTCGCCCGGCTGCGCGCCGCGGCGGAGGCGGAGGGCTGAGCGGACGCGGAGGGCTGGGCAGACGCTGGGCTAGGCGGAGGCTGAGCGGACGCGGAAGGCTAGGCAGACGCTGGGCTAGGCGGAGGCTGGGCGGGACGGACGAGGCCGACGGCCAGGCGGACAGCCGGGCGGGGTGGCCGAGGCCAACGGCCCGGTCCCCGCACATCCCGGGCAGGTTCGGCTCACCTCGCCGCTCGGGACGGTGAGGCTTCACGTTGTCGGCCCCCGGGCCGGTCAGGACGCGTGTGGCCGCCACCCGGGCCGGTCAGGTGGCATCTCCTCCGGGGCACCTCCTCCCGGGCATCTCCTCCGGGGCGCCTCGTCGACCGACGCGGCCCACGGCGTACGGGCGAGAGACAGCCCGGACGACGAGGCGCGCCCCGGAGGAGACCCGGCGTGCGGCCCCGCGCCGGAGGGGGCGTCATATCGTGCCCTCCTCCCCTATCGCCACCAGCAGCTGGAACGGCAGCTCGCGGTCGCCCTGCCCCACCCCGAGCCCGACCCAGCGGCCGTCGACGTGCCAGATGTGCAGTTCGGGCACGTAACCACACAGGGTGTCCAGCGGCGGCGGGACCGGCTCGCCCATCGCCGAGCGCTCCAGGGAGTCCGTGAGGTCGAGGACGGCGGGGGCGCCCCACCGTAACGTCAGCGCCTGGACCAGCGCGCCCAGCTCGGCCTCGAACTCCTCCAGCACTTCCTCGACCCGTGCCGGATCCGCGTCCCAGAAGTCCTCGCTGACGCGGAGGTCGGCGACGTGGAAGCCGGGGCCGCTCGCCACCCGCCCGTCCACGGCCCGCTGCCGGGGGAAGTCCCGGGCGCGCAGCCGGTCGATCGCGGTCACATGGTCCGCCGTACTGGTCATGGTGTCAGTAAACAGCGTGGGTCGGACATCTGGTCGGCCGTCAGATGGGCTGCGCGCGGCCGGGCGGCCCCGGGGCGGGAGGGGGGCACTCGCCGCGTCCGCGCCCAGCGGATACGATCCGGCAGAAGCACTGGAGGGAGGCCGACGTTGGGGCGGCTCACCGGCGGGGATCCGTCTCTGCTGCGACGCATCAACTCCGCGGTGGTCCTGCACGCGTTGCGCGCGGCGACCGCGTCCGGCACCGCCGCCGGGGGCGGCGAGGACGAGGCGGGCGGCTGCGCCGGGAGCGCGAGCCTCACCGATCTGACCCGGGTGACCGGGCTGTCCCGGCCCACCGTCGAGGGAGTGATCGACGGGCTGGCCGGCAGCGGTCTGGTGGTCGAGGTGCCCGCCGAGGAGGGCGGGGTCCGCCGCCAGGGACGCCCCGCGCGCCGCTTCCGCTTCCGGGCCGAGGCCGGGCATCTGCTGGGCATAGAGATAGGGGCGCACCGGGTCGCCGCACTCCTGTCGGACCTCGACGGAAACGCGCTCGGCTCGATCGTGCGCGAGGTTTCGGAGAAGGCGTCCGCGGACGAGCGGCTGGAGCGGGTGCGCACCGCGGTCGCGGATCTGCTGCGGCGCGCGGGGGTGGCCCGGTTCTCGCTGCGCGCGGTCGGGGTGGGCAGCCCCGGCATCGTGGAGGCCGATGGCACCGTCCATCTGTGCACCGCGCTCCCCGGCTGGACCGGGCTGCCCCTGGGCGATCGGCTGCGGCGGTCCTTCCGCTGTCCGGTGCTGGTCGAGAACGACGCGAACACCGCGGCGGTGGCCGAGCACTGGAAGGGCGCGGCCGCCGGTTCGGACGACGTGGTCTTCGTGCTGGCCGGGTTGAGTCCGGGTGCCGGGTCGCTGATCGGCGGCCGGCTGCACCGCGGCTTCGGCGGCGCCGCCGGGGAGATCGGGGCGCTGCATCTGCTGGGCCGCGAGGCCGCCCCCGAGGAGGTGCTCTCCACGACCGGAGAGCCGCTGAACCCGCTGGACGAGGCGCAGGTCGCGCATGTCTTCGCGCTGGCCCGCGAGGGCGACGCGCGGGCCCGCGCGGCCGTGGACCGCTTCGTCCGCAGGCTGGTGCACGACACGGCGGCCCTGGTGCTGGCGATGGACCCCGAGGTCGTCGTGGTCGGCGGCTGGGCGGCCGGGCTGGACGGTGTGCTGGGCCCGCTCCGCGATGAGCTGTCCCGCTACTGTCTGCGGCCCCCGCAGGTCGCGCTGTCCCTGCTCGGCGAGGCGGCGGTGACCACGGGGGCGCTGCGGCTGGCCCTGGACCATGTGGAGCAGGAGCTGTTCGCGGTCGACAGTACGGTGACGACCCGCCGCGCGAGCCGCTGACGCGGGCCGTACGGCGGATGCGAGTGCGGGTGCGAGTGCGGGTGCGAGTGCGGGTGCGGGTGCGGTACGGGGGGCGTTCCCGGAGCCGTCGTCCATTCGTCAGGACGCGTGCGGCGCATACGGCACGCGGGGGACGCGTGCGGCGCATAACGGCACGTCTTACGGTGGGCGAAACGCGCACGGCACGCAGGCCGCGCACGGCGCGAGGGGTGCGCACGACACGCAGGGCACACAGGACCGCACACCGCAGCACCGCCCATAGGGCGCGTACCACGCCACGACGCGCACAGCACGCAGAACACGTACGACACGCAGAACGCGCACAGCAGCAGGCCCCGACGCGGCGCGGGGCGCGTACCGCACGCAGCACGCGCACGGCGCGCGGGGCGTGTACGGTGCGCGGGGCATGCACGGCCCGCCGGGGGCGCGGGCAGGCCGGGGCCCGGGTCAGCCGGCCAGCAGTTCCTCGCCCGCCCCGTCGCCGAAGGTGAGCCGGCAGGTGTCGGCCCGGTAGGTGGCGACGGCGACGGCCGCGGTGCGGCCCTCGGCCAGATAGCGGGTGGTCACGACGAGCACCGGGGCGCCGGGCAGCCGGTCGAGCTCCTTGGCGTCGTCCGCACGGGCCGAGCCGAGCTCCACGGACTGCTCACGGCCCTCCAGTTCCAGCCTCCGCAGCTCGCGCAGCACGGCGCGGGCGCGGGCCAGCCCGCTGGGGGTGTCGATGGCGGCGAGACCGGGAACGGACTCGGCCGGTACGTACAGCAACTCGGCGGCGAGCGGCTGGCCCTGCGCCATCCGGGTGCGGCGCACGCGGTGGACCGGGGTGTCCGGGGCGATCTCCAGCAGTCGGGCGACGGCGGCCGGCGGCACGACCTCGACGCTGTCGACGGTCTGCCAGGTGTCCTCGCCGGAGGTGTCGGTCCAGCCGTGGGCGTAGTCCCCGACGGCCACGCCGACCCGGGGCGGGGCGACGGTGGTGCCGACGCCGCGGCGGCGCTGCAGCCTGCCCTCCAGCTCGAGCTGCTCGAGGGCCTGCCGGAGGGTGGCGCGGGCGACGCCGAAGCGGGCCGCCAGCTCGCGCTCGTTGGGCAGGATCTCCCCGACCGCGAACTCCGAGTCGAGTGCGTCGCTGAGCACGGTCTTCAGGTGCCAGTACTTGGGCTCAGGCACCGATTCCAGCTGCGTGGTCCCCACCCTGTCCCCCTTGTTCCTACGGAGTGTCCTGCGGCGTGTCCTGCGGCCAACGGTGGTGCGCGCCCACATTTACCCGCACTTCTTTATTAAAGGTTGTTGCAGTATCAATGCGACCATAAGGCTGAGGGCGGACTTGGTCAAGACCAATCCTTGATCGGTTATCGTCGGTAACCATCGGAGCGAGACGCGTCACGGGGCGGGAGCTGAGAACGCCGATGGACACGAGCCAGGTCACGGTGGTCACCGGGGGCAGTCGCGGCATCGGCGCGGCGGTGGCGGTGCGGCTCGCCCGCGCCGGACACAGCGTGGCCATCGGTTACGAGCGCGCCCGGGACGCGGCCGAGCGGTGGGCGGCGGCGGTGCGCACCGAGGGCGTCCGGTCGATGGTGGTCCAGGCCGACACCAGCGACGCGGAGCAGGTGGAGGCGATGTTCGACCGGGTGCGGGAGGAGCTGGGACCGATCACCGGCCTGGTCAACAACGCCGGGATCACGGGGCCGTTGGGCCGCTTCACCGAGACCCCTCCGGAGGTCATGCGCCGCGTCGTGGACGTCAATGTCACCGGCGCCCTGCTGTGCGCCCGGCGCGCGGCCCGCGAGATGTCCACGCGCCACGGCGGTCAGGGCGGCGCGATCGTCAACATCTCCTCGGGCGCGGCGACGACCGGCAGCCCCGGGGAGTATGTGCACTACGCGGCCAGCAAGGCGGCGGTCGACGCGATGACGGTGGGCCTGTCGAAGGAGCTGGCGGCGGAGGGGATCCGGGTCAACTCGGTCCAGCCGGGCATGACGCTGACCGACATCCACGCGCGGATGGGCGACCCCGAGCGGCCGTGGCGCGACCCGGGCCGGGTGCCGATGGGGCGTCCGGGCGAGCCGGAGGAGATCGCGGGCGCGGTGGCGTGGCTGCTGTCACCGGAGGCGTCGTACACGACGGGCGCGGTGCTGCGGGTGGCGGGCGGGCTGTAACCGCGCCCTGTCTGGGGCCCCTTCCGCGCGTGAGGACCCGGGGCCCCTTCCGCGCACGAGGACCCGGGGCCAGTTCCGCGCGTGAGGTCCCGGGCCCCGGCGCACGGCGGCCCTGGGCTCGTCCGGGTGGCCGAACGCCCCGCACGGCACGAACGCCGCGCGTTCAGCGGCGACGTGCGACGTCCGGCCGAGACGGTGGCATCACCGGCCGGGACGGTGGCATCCGGCCTGAGACGGTGGCATCACCGGCCACCACGGCGGCATCCGGCCGAGACGGTGACCGTTGCCCGGTCGCCGGGGCCTACCCTTCGGTAACTCTTGCTGACATGCTGTCTCATACGCCGCGTGCGCTTGCCGGAACGCCGATCGCAAGGAGCCACTCCATGCCCGCGACCATCTCCTTCCCCGTCGACACCCCCGGCGGCCCCCGCACCGCCCGGGTCGTCCACGAACGGCGCGGCGCGGGGCGGCCGTTGGTGCTGCTGCACGGCATCGGCCACCACTGGCAGGCGTGGCAGCCGGTGCTGGACATCCTGGCGGTCGACCGCGATGTGATCGCCGTGGACCTGCCCGGCTTCGGGGCCTCGGAGACGCTGCCGGACGGCATCCCCTACGACATCGACGGCGTCATACCCGTCCTCGGCGCGCTCTTCGAGGCACTCGGCGTCGCACGCCCCGACGTGGCCGGGAACTCGCTCGGCGGGTTGCTCGCCCTGGAGCTGGGCCGGGCCGGGCTCGTACGGTCCGTCACCGCGCTGGCCCCGGCCCGGTTCTGGACCGAGGCCGAACGCCGCTACGCCTTCGGTGTGCTCTCCGCGATGCGAGCCGGTGCGCGGGCGCTGCCGCCGCCGGTGGTGGCGTGGCTGGCCCGTGGCGCGGCCGGGCGGGCCGCGCTGACCGGCACCATCTACGCCCGCCCCGGGCGGCGCTCACCGGCCGCGGTCGTCGCCGAGACGCGGGCGCTGCGCGAGGCGCCCGGCTTCCGGGCCACGCTGGCGGCCGGGAGCACCGGGGTGTTCACGCACGACATCCCCGACATCCCGGTCACCATCGCCTGGGGCACGCGCGACCGGGTGCTGCCTCGCCGCCAGGGCGTCCGCGCCAAGCGGGTGATCCCCGGCGCCCGGCTGGTGCGCCTCCCGGGCTGTGGCCACGTCCCCATGAACGACGATCCCGCGCTGGTCGCCCGCGTCATCCTGGACGGCAGCAGCTGAGCTTCGGGCGGTACCAGGCCGACCGGGCCGACCGGGCCGACCGGGCCGACCGGGCCGACCGGGCCGTGGTCGCGCTCCGTCCGCCCGCCGACTACGGGGACGTTCCGGCGGGCGATACGGCCGTGCACGGCTGGTGTCGGGGTACGCCGTCCGCCGCCCGCCCCGATGGCGCACACCGCGGAGCTCGCCGCCGACCTGGTACGGGTCCTTCCCCGGCGGCGAGGCCCAGCTGTTCACTGGGCGTTCGGAAGAGCGGCACCTTGCCCCGATAACAAACAGGGCAGCACGGCAGTTCTACGAGCAAGCAGTGGGAGGATCCATGACGCGGGAGTCGGGCAGAGGGATCGGGCGGCGCAGGGTGCTGCAGGGATCGGCGGCCGCGTCCGCGGCGCTCGCGGTGCCCACCGTGGCATCGGCCGCGTCCGGCGCGCCCGCGCAGGCGCTGTCAGGGCGGCCGAGCGCCCAGTGGGGCGTTCAGGTGGGCGATGTGACGACGTCGTCGGGGCTGGTGTGGGTCCGCTCGGACCGTCCGGCGCGGATGATCGTGGAGACGTCGGCGACCGAGTCCTTCGCGCGGGCCAAGCGGTGGCGGGGCCCGCTGATCGGCCCCGGCACCGACTTCACCGGGCGCACCGCGCTGCACGGGCTGCCCGCCGGGAGCCAGGTGTACTACCGGGTGCTGCTGACCGATCCGGATGATCCGCGGCGTACCGGTGAGCCGGTGCGGGGCACGTTCCGCACGGTTCCCGAGCGCCGTAAGGGCGTGCGTTTCGTCTGGTCGGGCGATCTGGCGGGCCAGGGCTGGGGCATCAACCCGGACCACGGCGGCTACCGCATCTTCGAGGAGATGCGCCGCCGCGAGCCGGACTTCTTCCTGTGCAGCGGTGACAACATCTACGCCGACGGCCCGCTGACCGAGACCGTCAAGCTGCCCGACGGCTCCACCTGGCGCAACCTCGTCACCCCGGAGAAGACCAAGGTCGCCGAGACGCTCGACGAGTACCGCGGCAACTTCCGGTACAACCTGCTGGACGCCAATCTGCGCCGCTTCCACGCCGAGGTGCCGACCATCACCCAGTGGGACGACCACGAGGTACTCAACAACTGGTATCCGGGCGAGATCCTGGCCGACGACCGCTACACCGAGAAGAACGTGAACGTGCTGGCGGCCCGCGCACGCCAGGCGTTCGCCGAGTACTTCCCGATCAGCACCCTGCGGCCGGACGCGAGCGGCCGGGTCTACCGGGTCCAGCACCACGGCCCGCTGCTGGACGTCTTCGTCCTGGACTGCCGCACCTACCGGGACGCCAACTCGCCGAACCGCACGCCGGAGGACGCCCAGGGCATCCTGGGCGCCGAGCAGCTGGCGTGGCTCAAGCGCGAGCTGACGCGGTCGCGGGCGGTGTGGAAGGTGATCGCCTGCGACATGCCGCTGGGCCTGGTGGTCCCGGACGGGAGCACCGACTTCGAGGCCGTCGCGCAGGGCGACCCGGGCGCCCCGCTCGGCCGTGAGCTCCAGATGGCCGAGCTGCTCCGGCACATCAAGCACCGGAAGATCACCGGCACGGTGTGGCTGACGGCGGACGTCCACTACACCTCGGCGCAGCACTACGACCCCTCGCGGGCGGCGTTCAAGGACTTCGCGCCGTTCTGGGAGTTCGTCACCGGTCCGCTGAACGCGGGCGCCTTCCCCTCGGTGAAGCTGGACGGCACGTTCGGCCCCGAGCAGCCCTTCGTGAAGGCGCCCACCCGGTCGAACGTCTCGCCCGCCGAGGGCTTCCAGTTCTACGGCGAGGTGGACATCGACGGCGACAGCGCCGAGATGACGGTCCGGCTGCGCGAGGACGGGGGCAAGGTGCTGTTCACCAAGGTGCTGCGGCCGGGGCTGGTCGGCCAGTAGCGGTGGCCGTACGCGCCGCCGTACGCGCAGCCGTGAACGCGGTACGCGGCCCCGTGGCGGTACGCCGCCGCGGCCACGTGCCGCCACGGGCCCGCGCCCCGTGGCCGGGCACCGTAAGGGCACCGTGGACCGGCGCCGCGTACCGTGAGGCCGCCGCGCACCGTAAGGGCGCCGCGTCCGGTGCGCACCGTAAGACCGCCGCATTCCCCGTGCACCGTAAGGCCGCCGCGTACGGTTCCCGCGCACCGTAAGGCCGCCGGGCTCCGTGGCCGGGCACCGCGCGAGGCCGCCGCGTACCGTACGGGTATGGGATCCCCCGACGCTTCCGGCCCGGCCTCCCGCCTCACCTATCCGGAGGTGGGCGCCACCCGGCGGTGGCCGCTTCCGGCCGGCTATCGCCATCTGCGGGTGCGCACCCACGTCGGTTACGGCCGGGCCGCGTTCGAGGCGGTCGGGCGGGCGGTCATGGACTGGCGGATGCACCGTGCGGTGGGGGTGGCGATCCGCGCGGCGGATCCGGTCGCCACCCCGGGGCGGCCGGTCGTGGTGGGCCTGGGGGCCGGGCCGCTGCGGCTGCGGGCGCCGTGCGAGGTGGTGTGGACGGTCGCGGAGGACACCCGGACCGGTTTCGCGTACGGCACCCTGCCCGGTCATCCGGAGCGGGGTGAGGAGTCGTTCGTGGTGAGCCTGGAACCGGACGGCTCGGTGGTGCTGACGGTCACGGCGTTCAGCCGCCCGGATTCCTGGTTCAGCCGGGCCGGAGGACCGCTGGTGCCGCGCTTCCAGCGGGCGTACGCACGACGGTGCGGCAGGGTACTGCGCCGGTGGGCGTAGGGTGAGGGAAACTCCGAATGTGAACCATTTAATTTCGGACAAAATAAGCTTCTGTTATCAGATGCGCCCTTAACCCATCGGTCACAGTCCGTTTGTGATCACGCAACACCCATGCGCAAGGGTGTTTGCATGACATTTCGATCGGCCCCCGAACCCTCTTCCCGTCCCCGCCCCCGTCGGCGGCACGATCTGCTCGCATGGTGGTCACGGCGCCAGGGCCACGCGCCGCCGGGCACCTCACCCTCGCCCGCGGCCGACACGCACACCGCCGACCCCGCGGGCGCCCCGGAGACCACGACGCCGGGCGCCACCACGCTGTGGCGGATGCGGACGACCGTACGGGACGAGCCGGGTGCCCTGGCCTCGCTGTGCGCCGCACTGGCCGGGTACCGGGTCGACATCCTGGCTCTGCAGACCCATCCGCTGGCGGACGGCACGGTGGACGAGTTCCTGCTGCGCGCGCCCGAGGACCTGCCCTCCGCGGAGCTGACCGACGCCGTCACGGCCGGGGGCGGCAGTGACACCTGGGTCGAGCGGGCCGATGCCCACGACCTGGTGGACGCGCCGACCCGGGCGCTGACGCTGGCCACCCGCACCGCCCTGGACGCCGCCGAACTCCCGCTCGCGCTGCGCCAGTTGTTCGGCCGCTGCACCATCCACTCCGTTCCCGCCACGTCCCTCACCGGCCGTTCCCTGGACAGCGCCCCGCCCGCCGAAGGCGTTCTGGAGGAGACCGTGATGCGGCTGCGTGACCCGTCCGGCGGGGCGATCATCATCGAGCGGCCGTATCTGCCGTTCACCCCGACCGAGTTCGCGCGGGCCCGCGCCCTGGTCGAGCTGGACGCCCGGCTCGGCCCCCGGATACCGCACGGCGGCGATGTGCTGACGCTGCCCGAGGGCAACGCCGTCACCGTGCGCCGGGCCGACACCGGCGACCTGGCCGCGGCCCGCGAGATGCACGCCCGCTGCTCCCCCGCGACGCTGGGGCTGCGCTACCACGGCCCGGTCGGTGACGCCGACCGCTACCTCGCCCATCTGCTGAGCCCGCGCTTCGGCCGGACCCTGGCCGCGTACACGGCCTCCGGGCGGCTGGTCGCCCTCGGCCATCTGCTCTGGGACGGGGACGAGACCGAGGTCGCGCTGATCGTCGAGGACGAGTGGCAGCGGCGCGGCGTCGGCCGGGAGCTGCTGCGGCGGCTGGTGGCGATGGCCGCCGAGACCGGCTGCGAAAGCGTCTACGCCGTCACCCAGTCGGCCAACACCGGCATGGTCGCCGCGATGCGCTCCCTGGAACTGCCGCTGGACTACCAGATCGAGCAGGGCACGCTGGTGATCAGCGCCCGGCTCGACCAGGCACCGGCGTCCGCCCCGGCACCGGCGTCCGCCCCGGCCACGCGGCTGCCGCTACCGGCTCCGCCGCACGGGCACTGAGGGCCCGCGCGGGGAGCCGCGCCCCGACCGGCCGGCCACTCCCGTGATCGCCATCACCACGAGTACCGCGAGTACCGCGGGCACCGTTTGATCACCGCGATCACAGCGAGCACCAGGTCACCGTGTCCTGGCTCTCTTGCGGTTACTCGGGAACCATAGGAGAGTGGCCACCGACATGGCCGGACGTACGCCTCGGTGACAGGGGAACGTGATGGGGAGCAGGCAGTTCACGGGGTCGCCCGAGGACGCGGACCTGATGCGCGCGGACTCCCTGGCGCGCGAGATCTTTTCGGACGTCGCCAACAAGTGGGCGTTCCTGATCATCGAGTTCCTCGGCGAGCGCACCCTGCGCTTCAGCGAGCTGCGGAACCAGGTCGAGGGCATCAGCCACAAGATGCTCACCCAGAACCTGCGCATGCTGGAGCGCAACGGCCTGGTCGAGCGGAAGGTGTACCCCACCGTGCCGCCACGGGTCGAGTACAGCCTCACCGAGCCGGGCCGGGCCCTGCGGGCGACGATCGACGGAATGTGCGGCTGGACCAGCCGGTACCTCGATCAGATCGAGGCGTCCCGCCGCCGCTTCGACGCCTGACGGACGGGTTCAGACGCCTGACCGAGGGGTTCAGACGCCTGACGAACGAGTTCCGGGCCTCGCGGACGAGTTCCGGGCCTCGCGGACGAGTTCCGGGCCTCGCGGACGAGTTCCGGGCCTCGCGGACGAGTAGTTCAGTCGAGGACGGCGGTGGCCTCGACCTCGACCAGATGCTCCGGGACGTCCAGTGCGGCGACCCCCAGCAGGGTGCCCGGCGGGACCGGAGTGGCCCCCAGCTTCGCGCCCGCCCGCGCCATCCCGTCCATGACCAGCGGCAGCTTGTCGGGGGTCCAGTCGACGACGTAGACGGTCACCTTCGCCACGTCGTCGAAGGAGCCGCCGACCTCGGCCAAGGCGGTGGCGATGTTGAGGTAGCACCGCTCGACCTGAGCGGCCAGATCGCCTTCGCCGACCGTGACCCCATCGGCGTCCCAGGCGACCTGCCCGGCGATGTGGACCATCTTGGAGCCGGTCGCTATCGACACCTGCCGGTACGCGTCGATCTCCGGCAATCCGCGGGGGTTCACCAGGGTGATGGCCATGCTCGTCCGCCTCCTTGTCAGGAGAGCCGGTGGACTCGACGCCATGGCCTCCATGGCGCGTCCGGCTCTCTCGTGGTTACTCGGGAACCATAGGAGAGTGGCCGCTGACGTGGAAGAACGCACTTTTCGGTGACGGGGAAACCTGAGGGTGACCGGGGAACCCGATGGTGACCGAGCAGCGCAGTGGCTTTCCGGCCGCGGCCCGCCGGCCGCCGCCCGCCCGGGACGGCTCATCGGCCGGACGTCACATCCCCATAGTGCTGACGCCGCACCCGGGAACATACGAGGATGGGCCGCATGTCCGACACGAAGAACGCTCCGCTGCCCCGTCAGGTCGCCGACGACTACGTCGACGCCCTTATCGAACTCGACCCGATCACCGGCACCTACCTGGGCGTTCCCGAGAGCTCCCGGCGCCTTCCGGACTTCTCCCCCAAAGGGGCGGAGGCCGTCGCCGACCTCGCCCGCACCACCCTGGACCGGCTGGCCGAGGCCGAGGCGCGCCCCGGCGCGGACAGCGACGCCGAACGTCGCTGCGCACGGCTGCTGCGGGAGCGGCTGACCGCCGAACTCGCCGTGCACGACGCCCAGGAGGGGCTGCGCGCGGTGAGCAATCTCAGCTCCCCGCTGCACTCGGTGCGCGGCATCTTCACCGTGATGCCCGCCGAGACCGAGGAGGACTGGTCGGCGATCGCGGCCCGGCTGCGCGCCGTACCGGCCGCGCTGGAGGGGTACCGCGCCTCGCTCGCCGAAGGGCTGCGGCAGAACCTGCCGGCCGGCCCCCGGCAGGTGACCACGGTCCTCGAACAGCTGGCGGAGTGGATCGGCACGGACGGCGGCTGGTTCGCCGACTTCACCGCCGAGGGCCCCGACGCGCTCCGCGGTGAACTGGACGAGGCGGCCGTCGGCGCGACGGGCGCGCTGGTCGCGCTCCGCGACTGGCTGCGTGACGTGTACGCCCCGGCCGTCGAGGGCGCCCCCGACGTGGTCGGGCGCGAGCGCTACCGCCGCTGGGCCCGGATGTGGAACGGCACCGATCTCGACCTGGACGAGGCGTACGCGTACGGCTGGTCGGAGTTCCACCGTATCCACGCCGAGATGCGCACCGAGGCCGAGAAGATCCTCCCCGGCGCCACCCCCTGGGAGGCGCTGCGCCACCTGGACACCCACGGCGCGCACATCGAGGGCGTCGAGGAGACGCGGGTGTGGCTGCAGGAGCTGATGGACGAGGCCATCGAGAAGCTGAACGGCACCCACTTCGACCTGGCCGAGCGGGTCAAGCGGGTCGAGTCGATGATCGCCCCGCCGGGCAGTGCGGCGGCCCCGTACTACACCCAGCCGTCGGTGGACTTCTCCCGCCCCGGCCGGACCTGGCTGCCCACGATGGGCGAGACCCGTTTCCCCGTCTACGACCTGGTCTCCACCTGGTACCACGAGGGCGTGCCCGGCCACCATCTGCAACTCGCCCAGTGGGCGCACGTCGCCGACCAGCTCTCCCGCTACCAGGCCACGGTCGGCATGGTCAGCGCCAACGCCGAGGGCTGGGCGCTGTACGCGGAGCGGCTCATGGACGAGCTGGGCTTCCTGTCGGACCCGGAGCGGCGGCTGGGCTACCTGGACGCGCAGATGATGCGGGCGCTGCGGGTCATCGTCGACATCGGGATGCACCTGGAGCTGGAGATCCCCGCCGATTCGCCCTTCCACCCCGGTGAGCGGTGGACCCCGGAGCTGGCGCGCGAGTTCTTCGGACTGCACTGCGGACGTCCGGCGGACTTCCTCGACAGCGAGCTGGTGCGCTATCTGGGCATGCCGGGCCAGGCCATCGGCTACAAGCTCGGCGAGCGGGCCTGGCTGACGGGGCGTGAGGCGGCCCGTAAGGCGCACGGCGACGCCTTCGACGCCAAGAAGTGGCACATGGCGGCGCTGTCCCAGGGGTCGCTGGGGCTGGACGACCTGGTGGAGGAGTTGTCGGCGCTCTGACCGGCCGGTGCGGGCGCGGGCGGGCCGCATCCGTTGGG
>NZ_BBOX01000368.1 GCF_001553455.1 Streptomyces hygroscopicus subsp. hygroscopicus | reverse complement strand
CCGCAACGAGCCCACGCGGCCGACGCGCCGCCCCGCGCCCTGCCTCCACACCGCCGCCGCCCGCGTCCCGGAAGCGGGCGCGGGCGGCGGCGGTGTGCGGCGGCCGTGGGGCGGCGTACGGCCAGCCTGCGGCGGTCGTGCAGTGGCGTACGGTCCCTGCGCGGCAGTCGTGGCATGGCGTACAGCCCGTGCGCGGTGGTGGGGACGGCGTACGGTCACCCTTCGGCGGCCGTGGGGTGGCAGGCCGCCAGGGGGGGGCGGCGGTGGCAAGGTAGCGACGCACGGTCAGCTCACGACGGGCCATCGGGCGGCCTACGGTCCGTACGCGGCGAGCGTTGGGGGGCTACGGTCCGTACACGGCGATCGTGGGGGGGGCGGCGTACGGTCAGCCTGCGGTGACGTACCGACTGTGCGCGGCGGCCGTGGGGCGAACCGTCAAGGGCACGACAGCCGCACGCGCGCATACCGTCAGAACGCGGCAGCCGAGAGATGCGTGCCGTCAGGGCGCGGCGGCCGCAGGGCGGCATGCCGTCAGGGCGCCGCGGCCGTGCGGTGGCGTACGGCCGATCCCTCGCGGCCCTTCACGACCTCCAGCTGGGCCGGGATCCGTCGGCGCAGGTCGGCGACGTGGCTGACGATGCCGACCGTGCGGTCCCGCTCGCGCAGCGAGTCCAGCACGTCCATGACCTCGTCCAGGGTCTGCTCGTCCAGGCTGCCGAACCCCTCGTCGATGAAGAGGGTGTCCAGGCGGACCCCGCCCGCCTCGTCGGTGACCACGTCGGCGAGGCCCAGCGCGAGGGCGAGCGAGGCGAAGAAGGTCTCTCCGCCGGAGAGGGTGGCGGTGTCGCGTTCGCGGCCGGTCCAGGCGTCGATGACGTGCAGACCGAGACCGGAACGGCCGCGTCCGCCGGACCGGGCGTCGGAGTGCACCAGGGTGTAGCGCCCGGAGGACATCTGGCGCAGCCGCGCGCTCGCCGCCGCGGCGACCTGTTCCAGCCGGGCCGCGAGCACATACGCCTCCAGCCGCATCCTGCGCTCGTTGTCGGCGGAGGTGCCCGCCGCGAGCGAGGCCAGGCGGGCGATCCGGTCGTACTCCGCGCGCAGCGGGGCGAGCCGCCGGGCGTCGGCGACCGCCTGTGCGGAGAGCGCGTCGAGTTCCTCGCAGCGGGTGCGGGCCGCGGCGTCGGCGGCGGAGACCTCGCGCAGCGCACGGGTGGCCGCCTCGGCCGCCGCCCGCGTCGCGGCGG
>NZ_BBOX01000367.1 GCF_001553455.1 Streptomyces hygroscopicus subsp. hygroscopicus | reverse complement strand
GGGGGAGCCGCCGTCGCGGGGGCGGGGGCCGTCGCCCCGACCGCTCGCTCGACATCGGCCCGGGGAATCAGACCCTCGGGCCCGGAGCCCCTGAGCTGCCGCAGATCGACGCCGTGCTCCCGGGCCAGCCGCCGCACCAGGGGGGAGATCACCGGGATGGGCTCCGCGCCGTTCCGCACCGCCGTCGTCCCGTGCGGCGGCCGGGGGGAGGGCTGGACGCGACGGCGCCGCGCGGCGGGCGCGGCCGTGCCGTAGCCGACCAGCACATTGCCGGATTCCTCGCCCGCGGTGGCCGGCCGGTCGGGCGGACCGGCACCGTCGTCCGAGCCCTCCGGCACGGCGACCGTGATCAGCGGCGCCCCCACCGGCACCTCCGCGCCCTCCTCGCCGTAACGGGCGGTCACCACACCGCCGTAGGGACACGGCACATCCACCATCGCCTTGGCCGTCTCGACCTCCACCACCGGCTGGTCGACCGCGACCACCTCACCGACCTGGACCAGCCAGCGCACAATCTCGGCGCCGGTCAGCCCCTCGCCCAGATCGGGCAGTGTGAACTCCCGTACGACCGTCATCGGACCGCACTCCCCTCGGTCCACTCCGCCTCCCACTGCAGGCGGGCGACGGCGTCCAGCACCCGGTCCACACCGGGCAGATGGTGCCGCTCCAGCATGGGCGGCGGGTAGGGGATGTCGAATCCGGCGACGCGCAGCACGGGCGCCTCCAGGTGGTGGAAGCAGCGCTCGGTGACCCGGGCGGCGATCTCCCCGCCGGGCCCGCCGAAACCGGCCGCCTCATGGACCACCACCGCGCGTCCGGTCCGCCGTACCGAGGCGCAGACCGTCTCGTCGTCGAAGGGGACGAGCGAGCGCAGATCGACGACTTCGAGGTCCCAGCCCTCGGACCGGGCCGCCTCGGCGGCTTCGAGGCACACCGGCACGGAGGGGCCGTAGGAGATCAAGGTCGCGGCCCGCCGGCCGCCGCTGCCGGGCCTGCGCACCACCGCGCGCCCGATCGGCGGCACCTGCTCGGGCGCGTCGGCCGACCAGTCGGCCTTGGCCCAGTACAGCCGCTTGGGCTCGAGGAAGATCACGGGGTCGTCGGAGGCGATGGCGGCGCGCAGCAGCCCGTAGGCGTCGGCGACGGTCGCGGGGGCGACGACGTGGAGTCCGGGGGTGGCCATGTAGTAGATCTCGGACGAGTCGCTGTGGTGCTCGACCCCGCCGATGCCGCCCCCGTAGGGCACCCGCACGGTGATCGGCATCGGCATCGCGCCCCGGGTGCGGTTGCGCATCCGCGAGACATGGCTGATGAGCTGCTCGAAGGACGGGTACGCGAAGGCGTCGAACTGCATTTCGACCACCGGCCGCAGCCCGTACATGGCCATGCCGACCGCGGTGCCGAGGATGCCCGCCTCGGCGAGCGGCGTGTCCGTACAGCGGTCCTCGCCGAACTCCTCGGCGAGCCCGTCGGTGATCCGGAAGACGCCGCCGAGGGTGCCGACGTCCTCCCCGAGGACATGGACGGACGGATCGGCGGCCATGGCGTCGCGCAGCGCGCGGCCGAGGGCCTGCGCCATGGTGGCGGGCTTACGGGCGGTGTCGGCCCCGACGGCGGTGGTCATCGCTGCCCCTCCCCGGCCTCGGCGTCGAGCTCCGCGCGCAGCTGGGCCGCCTGCTCGCGCAGCTGGCTGGTCCGGTCGGCGTAGACGTGGTCGAAGAGCTCCGCGGGATCCAGGACCGGGTCCTGGTGCATGCGCGTCCGCAGATCGGCGGCGAGCCGCTCCGCGGACTCCCGCACGGCCCGGACGCCCTCCTCGTCCAGCAGCCCGCGCCCCCGCAAGGCGTCCTCCAGCAGCGCTATCGGGTCGTGGGCCCGCCAGGCATCGACCTCGGAGTCGGCGCGGTAGCGGGTGGCGTCGTCGGCGTTGGTGTGGGCGTCGATGCGGTAGGTGACCGCCTCGACGAGGGTGGGGCCGCCTCCGGCGCGGGCCCGGCGCACCGCATCCGCCAGGACCTGGTGGACGGCGGCCGCGTCATTCCCGTCCACCAGGCGGCCGGGCATCCCGTATCCGACCGCCTTGTGGGCGAGGGAGGGCGCGGCGGTCTGCTTGGCGAGCGGGACGGAGATGGCGAAGCCGTTGTTCTGGACCAGGAAGACGACCGGGGCGTGCCAGACGGCCGCGAAGTTGAGGGCCTCGTGGAAGTCGCCCTCGCTGGTGCCGCCGTCGCCGACCAGGGCGAGGGCCACGACGTCGTCGCCCTTGAGGCGGGCGGCGTGGGCCAGGCCCACGGCGTGCGGCAGCTGGGTGGCCAGCGGGGTGCACAGCGGGGCGACGCGGTGTGCGTGGGGGTCGTAGCCGGAGTGCCAGTCGCCGCGCAGCAGGGTCAGGGCCTCGACGGGGTCGAGCCCGCGGACGACGGCGGCCAGGGTGTCGCGGTAGCTGGGGAAGAGCCAGTCGCGCTCCTCCAGCACCAGCCCGGCCGCCACCTGACAGGCTTCCTGGCCGGTGGAGGAGGGATAGACGGCCAGCCGGCCCTGCCGGGTGAGGGCGGTGGCCTGCGCGTTGTAACGGCGGCCACGCACCAGCTCGCGGTGGAGCCGGGTCAGCAGATCGGGGGAGACGTCGGCGGCAGCGGCGGTGCCCAGCACACGGTACGGCTCGGTGTCGGGCAGCAGCGGCGCGGCGTCGACGCGGGGCTGCCAGCCGGGCGGGGGAGTGGGCCGGTAGGCACCGGGCTGCTCAAGGACCGTCATGACGCGACCTCCTGGGCGTGGCGTACGGCGGGAGGGCGGGGCGTGCCGTGCGGCATCGCCCTCCCCTACCGATTGTTCGGTCGTTGACGCATTTTGGCTACAGGCGACCCGGGCCTGTGGACAAACGGTTCTGCAGGGCCTGTGATGAAGACAGGACGTCCATGAAGGGGAGGCGGGGCGACATGCGGGGCGAACAGATGGCCAATCCGGACGGCAAACCCCCGGCGCGCCCCCTGGACTCCATCGACCACGACATCCTGCGGCTGCTCAGGACGGACGGCCGCGCCTCGATACGCTCCGTGGCCGAACAGGTTCACGTCTCGCGCGCCAACGCCTACGCCCGGATCAACCGACTGATCGACGACGGGGTGATCCGCGGCTTCAGCGCCCGGGTGGACCAGGAGCGGGCCGGGCAGGGCGCCTCCGCGTACATCACGCTGAAGATCGTCCAGAACTCCTGGCGCACCGTGCGCGAACAGCTCCGGCAGCTCCCCGGGGCCGCCCACATCGCCCTGGTCAGCGGGGACTTCGACGTCCTGCTGCTGGTGCACACCGAGGACAACCGCTCGCTGCGCGAGCTGGTCCTCACCCGCATCCAGGCCATACCGGAGGTGCTGAGCACCCGGACGCTCCTGGTGTTCGAGGAGACGGATCTGGACTCGGAGCCCTAGCGACCGGCCCCGTCCGGCTCCGCGCCGCGTCCGACCCCCGTCCGGCGCCGGACCGCGTCCGGCCCCCGGCCGACCCCGGAACCCCCGTCCCGGCCCCGGGTCCGTTCGCCCCTGCACCCGTCCGGCCCCGGTCTCCGCCCCGGCCCCCGTCACCGCCCGGCCCCGGGCCCCGGCTATCCCTGGGTGCGCAGGCCCGCGAAGGCCGTACGGACCACGGCCTCGGCCACCTCGTGGGAGGTCGCGGCCCCGCCGCGGCCCGGCCGGTACCACTCCACAATGGAGTTGATCATGCCGAAGAGCAGCCGGGTCGCCAGCCGGGCGTCCACGTCGGACCGCAGATCGCCATCGGCCGCTGCCTGCTTGAGCAGCTCGGCGACCTGGTGGTCGAACTCCCGGCGCCGCTCCATGGCCCACCGCTCGGTGTCCGTGTTGCCCCGGACGCGCAGCAGCAGGGTGACGTAGGGCAGCTCCTCCATCAGCACCTCGGCGGTCCGCCGGGCCACGTGCTCCAGCCGCTCGACCGCCCGTCCCTCGCGTGCGGCGGGCTCCCGGAGGATGCCGAACAGTCCGTCCAGGGCACGGCTTATGGCGAGCCTGAGCAGCTCCTCCTTGCCCTTCACATGGTGGTAGATGGAGGACTTGGAGATGCCCGCGGCCCGGGAGAGGTGTTCCATGGAGGTGCCGTCGTAGCCGCGCTCGTTGAACACCTCCACGGCAACCGCGAGCAGCGATTCGGGCGTGTAGGTGTCGCGCTTGGCCATGGTCATGATTAGAGCAGTTTCTCTTCGGCGGCCGCACGCCGGATCAGCGCCTGCGAGGGGGCGTAGCGGCCGGTGGGGCAGGCTTCGTGGAGATTGCGCAGGGTGTCGCGCACCCAGCGGGCGCCGAGCGCACGCCCCCATGCCAGCGGTCCGCGCGGGTAGTTGACGCCGGTGAGCATGGCGGTGTCGATGTCCTCGGGGTCCGCCACACCGCGGGCGGCGGCGTCCTCGGCGAAGTCCACCAGCATCGCGACCGTGCGGGCCACGATCATGCCGGGGATGTCCTGGACCACGCTGACCCGCTTGCCGAGCGCCTGGAACAGGCCGATCGCGGAGCGCAGGGACGCCTCGGGGACGGCCGGGGACGGCGCGAGGGCGACGCGGCCCGCGGTGCGGTAGTCCAGCGCCAGATCGAAGCGGACCGAGGCGGCGAAGGGGTCGCAGGTGGCCGTCGTGCCGTCCGTCAGGGACAGGCGGGTGCCGTCCGGGAGGGACAGATGGCTCCCGGCGGGCTCGCGGGTCACCGGGATGCCCGCCTCCGCCATGAGCCCGACGAGTTCCGCGGCGGGTCCCAGGTCGCCGTGGAGGGTGACCTTGCCCGGCGGCTCGCACGGTCCGGCGGTGTGCGGACCGGGCCGGCCGGCGCCCTCGGTGTGGTCGAACCAGCCGTGGCCGGTCTTGCGCCCGAGCCGCCCGGAGGCGACGAGCCGGCGCTGAGCGAGCGACGGGGTGAATTTCGGATCGTGGAACAGCGCTTCCCACACGGATCGGGTGACGGACTCGTTCACGTCCTGGCCGATCAGGTCGGTGAGCTCGAAGGGGCCCATCCGGAAGCCGCCGGACTCGCGCAGCACGGCGTCGAGCGTGGCGGGGTCGGCGCCGTGCTCCTCGTACGCCCGGAACGCCTCGGCGTAGAAGGGGCGGGCGATCCGGTTGACGATGAACCCGGGGGTGTCGGCACAGCGCACCGGGGTCTTCCCCCAGGCCGCGACGGTGGCGTACGCGCGGTCGGCGGCGGCCTGGTCCGTGGCGGCGCCGCGCACCACCTCCACCAGCGGCATCAGTGGGGCCGGGTTGAAGAAGTGCAGGCCGATCAGGCGGCCGGGGCGGCGCAGCACGCCCGCGACGGCCGTGACGGAGAGGGAGGAGGTGTTGGTGGCGAGCAGACAGCCGTCGGAGACCACCGACTCCAGGGCGGTGAACAGCTGCTGCTTGGCGCCCAGCTCTTCCAGGATCGCCTCGACGGCCAGCTCCGCGTCGGCCAGGTCCGCGAGGTCGGCCACGGGCGCGAGCCGGCCGAGGGCCGTGTCGCGGTCGGCGGCCGGCAGCGCCCCCTTGGCGACCAGCCTGCCGAGCCGGGCCGCGATGGCGCCGGCGGCCTGGGCGGCACGGCCGGGCGCCGCGTCGTAGAGCCGCACGGGGTGCCCCGCGGCCAGCGCCACCTGGGCGATTCCCTGGCCCATCGTGCCGGTGCCGATGACGGCGACGAGGCCGGCGCGGCCGGTCCCACGGTCGATGCCAGTCATACCGGAGATCCTTTTCGACGAAGTTGTCCACAGGTTCGTCAGGCCCTCTTGTCCCGACCGATCGTTCGGTTACTCTAGCTCTGTCGCCCTTCCCAGCCCAGCCCCAGCTCGACGAGGAGTTGGTCAGTCGTGACCGCCGCACTCACCACCGCGCAGTTGACGCAAGAGCACCGCCCCACCCTCGACCAGGCCCTGGAGGCGATCCGTACCCGCGCTTACTGGTCCCCGCACCCCGAGCACCCGAAGGCTTACGGCGGCGAGGCCCGGGGCGGGCGCCCGAGCCTGAGCGTCGCCGAGGGCCAGGCGGCGTTCGAGGCGCTGCGCGGCAAGCGCCTGGAGCTGGACCAGCCGGGCACCGACGGCTGGACGGGCTCGGAGGTCTCGCCGTTCG
The DNA here is from genome assembly GCF_001553455.1 of Streptomyces hygroscopicus subsp. hygroscopicus. Taxonomy (GTDB): domain Bacteria; phylum Actinomycetota; class Actinomycetes; order Streptomycetales; family Streptomycetaceae; genus Streptomyces; species Streptomyces hygroscopicus. The sequence goes on along the minus strand of NZ_BBOX01000367.1, from coordinate 21,120 downwards.
GGGCGGAGATGGGCATGGAGTATCCGCATCCGGACATCGAGGTGCTCCTCCCCGCGATGCGCAAGGGGATGCCCGCCTGGCGGGAGGCCGGCCCCGAGACGCGGGCCGTGGTGTGCCTGGAGATCCTGGCCCGCATCGGCGCCCGGTCGCACGAGTTCGCCCAGGCGGTCATGCACACCAGCGGACAGGCGTACATGATGGCCTTCCAGGCCGGCGGCCCGCACGCCCAGGACCGCGGCCTGGAGGCGGTGGCGTACGCCTTCGCCGAGCAGACCCGCACGCCGGCCGCCGCGGACTGGTCCAAGCCCCAGGGCAAGCGCGACCCGCTGCGCCTGCGCAAGACGTTCACGGCCGTCCCGCGCGGTATCGCGCTGCTGATCGGCTGCAACACCTTCCCGACGTGGAACGGCTATCCCGGGCTCTTCGCCTCCCTCGCCACCGGCAATCCGGTGCTGGTCAAGCCGCATCCCCAGGCCGTGCTGCCGCTGGCGCTGACCGTCCAGGTGGCGCGCGAGGTGCTGAAGGAGGCCGGGTTCAGCCCCGATCTGGTGGCGCTGGCCGCCGAGCGGCCGGACGAGGGGATCGCCAAGGTCCTCGCCGTCCGCCCCGAGATCCGCATCATCGACTACACGGGCTCGACCGCGTTCGGCGACTGGCTGGAGACCCACGCCCGCCAGGCCCTGGTCTTCACGGAGAAGGCGGGGGTCAATACGGTCGTCATCGACTCCACCGACGACTACCGGGGCATGCTGGCCAATCTGGCGTTCTCGCTGTCCCTCTACAGCGGCCAGATGTGCACCACCCCGCAGAACCTGCTGATCCCCCGCGGCGGCATCACCACCGACGCCGGCCCCAAGACGTACGACGAGGTGGTGGCCGACCTGGCGGCGGCGGTGGACGGGCTGCTGGCCGACGACGCACGGGCGAGCGCCCTGCTGGGCGCGATCGTGGGCCCGCGGGTCCAGGAGCGGCTGGAGGCCGCGCCCGGCCTGGGCGGCGTCGCTCTGGCCTCCCGCCCGGTGACCCACCCCGACTTCCCCGAGGCCACGGTCCGCACGCCGCTGATGGTCAAGGCCGACGGCGCGCGGAAGTTCTGGGAGGGGGCGGACGCGGACGCGCCCTATCTGTCCGAGTGCTTCGGCCCGGTCTCCTTCGCCGTCGCCGTCGACTCCACGGAGGACGCGGTCGCGCTGCTGCGCCGGACCACCCGGGACAAGGGTGCGATGACGGTCGGCGCGTACACCACCTCACCGGAGGCGGAGCGGCTGATCGAGGAGGCGTGTCTGGAGGAGTGCGCCCAGCTGTCGCTCAATCTGACCGGCGGGGTGTATGTGAACCAGACCGCGGCCTTCTCCGACTTCCACGGCAGCGGCGGCAATCCGTCGGCCAACGCCACGCTCTGCGACGCAGCGTTCGTGGCCGGCCGCTTCCGCATGGTCGAGGTCCGCCGCCCGGCGGAGTAGCGGGGCCCGGCCGCCGGGGCGTGTGGCACCGCGCATGCCCCGGCCCTTCCCGGCCCGTCCCTCCGCCCCGGCCGCCGCGACCTCCGGCCGCCCCCGGCCGTGCCCAGCCAGCCCCTGTGGCAATGTGCCAACGGGTCTCAGGAAGGGTGGGGCGGGCCGCCCCAGTGGAAGAGGGCCATGGCCACGCTGGTGGCCAGGTTGTAGCTGGACACCTGCGGCCGCATGGGCAGGGCCACCAGCCTGGTGGCCTGTTTCCGCAGCTCCGGGGAGATCCCGTGCCGCTCGGAGCCGAACGCGAGCAGCGCGTCGTCGGGGATGGTCAGGGCCCGGATGTCCGCCCCCTCCGGGTCCAGCGCGTACAGCGGCCCCTCCGGAAGGGCGTCCACCGGCAGCCGCTCCACCGCGGTGGCGTAGTGGAGCCCCGCGCCCGCTCGCACGGCGTTCGGATGCCAGGGGTCGAGGTCGCCGGTGGTGACCACGCCGGTGGCCCCGAACCCGGCGGCCAGCCGGACCACGGCCCCCACGTTCCCGAGGTTGCGGGGGTTGTCCAGGACGACCACCGGGGCCGGCCGGGGCCGCATGCACAGCTCGTCCAGATTCCGCTGGCGGTCGCGCCGGACCGCCAGAGCGGCGACCCGGGTGGGGTGCACCCTGGGCACCAGATCGCGCAGGGTCCCGGCCGCCACCTCCACCAGGAGATCCGCGATCACCTCGGTGAGGTCGTCGGCCAGGCCCGCGGCGAGTTCCACGGCCGCCGCTTTGTCGCTGGTGACCGCGGCGCGCACCTCCGCGCCGAACCGCAGCGCGTGCTTCAGCGCGTGGAAGCCGTCGAGCAGCACGGCCCCGGGGGCCGTCGCGCGCCAGTGCCGTACCGCCTGCGCGGCCTCGTCATCGATCATTCCCTCAGCGTACGAGGGCGTACGAGGGTGCCGGCCGGGGATTCCGCGTCGCTCTCCCGCGCCCGCTGACCCGGCAGCCTCACCGCCCGCGCCGTCACCCGGTCCCGGGCCCGGCCCAGCCGCGCCCCGGCCCAGCGCAGGAAGTTCGTCGGCAGGAAGACCGCGTCCGCCGCGATCGCGGCGAGCGAGAAGAAGGGCAGCCCCAGCAGCACGGCGATGCCGAGGTGCTCCAGCATCAGCAGGACCAGCATCGCGTTCTTGACCCGCCGGTTGAGCAGGGTGAAGGGGAAGGCCACCTGCGCGACGACCGTGCCGTAGGTCAGCACCATCACCAGGGTGCCGCTGCCGGCGAGCACATCGGCCAGCGCCGGCCAGGGCGAGAAGTAGTCCAGATGCAGCGGGTAGTAGAGGGCGGTGCCGTCCTGCCAGCGCGAGCCCTGGATCTTGTACCAGCCGGCCGACGCGTACAGCAGACACACCTCGGCCATGATCACCAGCAGCGCGCCGTTGTGCGCCACGTTGGCGAGCGCGTCCAGGACGGCGCGCGGCTCCCCCGGCGCATGACGCCGCACGAACCACCAGCCGGCCTGGACGATCCACAGCCCCCACAGGACGGTGGCCCAGCCCAGTCCGGGCAGCGGGCCGTCGGCGGTCAGGAAGAGCCGGGCGTCGGTGAACAGCTGCGCCCAGAGCAGGGCGGACCCGGTGACGGCCCACAGCACGACCCCGGTGGTCTCGCGGGGCGGACGCTCGCGTTCCGCCTCCCGGGCCGCCCGGCGCGCGTCCAGGGACCACACCCGGCCGCACCGGGTGAGCACCAGGTACATCGCCATCAGATGGACGAGATTGTCGCCCCCGTCCCCCACGAAGATGCTGCGGTTCTGCAGCGACAGCACTCCGATCATGAACAGCACGGACATGGTGCGGGTGCGCCAGCCCAGCAGCAGCAGGGCGCTGGAGACGATGGCGAGGGTGTAGACGATCTCGAACCACACCACGCTGTCGGACCACATGAGCGCGGTGAAGGCGCGGTTGCCGTCAATCAGCCGCGCGGCCATGTCCCAGTTCCACGGACCGTCCGGCCCGTAAAGCTCCCGGCGGTGGGGCCATTCGCGCACCAGGAAGAGCAGCCAGGTGAAGGAGAAACCGATGCGCACGACGGCGCTCTGCCAGGGGCCGAGCGCCGATGCGGTGACGCGGGCGTGGCCGCGTGCCGCGGCGGTCCGGAGGCGGGCGGGGAGGTTCACCGGCTCATCGCCCCCGGGAGGTCCTCGGCGGTCACCGTCCACCACGGCAGCACCCGGTACACCGTCTTGGTGTCGATCTTCTCGTCGCTCCAGGGCGGCGGCGCCACCGGAGTGGTCGCGGAGCGCACCTGTACCCGGCGTACGGTGCCGCCGTCCTCCTCACGGCCGAAGCGGAGCATCACGATCCGGCGGATGTACTGCCCGGAGAGGTCCCCGCGCGCCCCCTGCGGCCGCTCCTGCGCGTCATGCGAGCCGACGTAGAACTCCCAGGCGCGGCGCAGCTCGTTCTGCTGGGTGTGGCTGGGCAGCGGATTGTGGCGGATGGCCGCCCCGTCCTGGGCCGAGAGGTCACGCCAGCCGGTGGTCGCGGTACCGCCGTCGGGGGTGCGGATCTCGGCACGGGCCTGGACGGCGATGTTCTGCTGGAGCGGGTTGGGGGCGAACAGCTTCCAGACCCGTTCGAACTCCGGATAGACGTAGTCGTCTATCGCCGCGCCGTGCCGCTTGGTGAGGGTGTTGGGCGGTGAGACGCTCAGGAAGGCCGCCGCGAGGTGGAGGGTGGCGGCGACCACGGCGACCGCGACACCCACCGCGACGACCAGCTGTGCGGGCACCGAGAGCGGGGCGCGCGTTCCGCCCGCGTCGCCGTCCGGCCCCGGCTCCGGATCCGTCTCCGCCATACCCGCCCCGCTCCCCATGGTCCAGGTCTTCACACGCGTCGGTCGACCGCGCGCCCCCGTGGCCCCCGCGCCCCCGGCACCGTACCCATGCGGAACCGCCCGGCACAGCGCCCGCGGCGTTATCCGCACGGTTGACCCCTACGTTCCCCCGGCACACCACCGGGCCGAAGGCCGGTCCGCCACCGGCCGACCGCCGGGCTCGGGGCGAGCGGAGGGGATCCGGACTCCGGCCGCCGACGGCGCCGAGCGCACCGACAGCGTTCCCTTCTTGTAGAACCTGTTCTATCTTGACGGGCCGTCAGATGAAGCCGCGGCGCGGGAGGTACGGACAGTGGACTTCACCTTCACCGAGGAGCAGCAGGCGGCCGTCGAGGCGGCGAAGGCCGTCTTCTCCTCCGTCGCCCCGGACAGCGTGCCCAGCCCCGCGCTGACCGCCGGTGCCGTCGCCGAGGACATCGACCGCGGGCTGTGGCGGAAACTCGCCGAGGGCGATCTGCTCGGCCTGACCCTCGACCCCCGGTACGGCGGTTCGGGCCTCGACCCGCTCACCCTGTGCCTGGTGCTGCGGGAAGCCGGCCGGGTGCTGGCCCGGGTGCCCCTGCTGGAGTCCAGCGCCGCCGCGCTGGCCGTACAGCGGTACGGCGGGCCCGAACTGCGCGCCGCCGTGCTGCCCAGGGCCGCCCGCGGTGAGCTGGTCCTCACCGTGGCCGCCAGTGGGCGCACCGGCCACGGCCCGGCCGAACTCGCCGTCCAGGCCCGGCGGAACGGCGACGGCTGGGTGCTGGACGGCCTCCAGACCGCGGTCCCCTGGGCCCACGCCGCCGATCAGGTGCTGATCCCGGCCCACACGGGCGGGGGCGATACGGTCCTCGCGCTGGTCCCGCGCGGCCATGACGGCGTCGCACTCGATGAGCAGATCTCCACCAGCGGTGAGCGGCAGGCCCAGATCCGGCTGGACGCGGTGCGGCTCGCCGACCGCGAGGTGCTGGCCACGGACGGCGCCTGGGACTGGCTGCGCGACCTCCTCACCACCGGCACCTGTGCGCTCGCGCTGGGCCTGGGCTCGGCGGTGCTGGATCTCACCAGCGGCTATGTGAGCAAGCGTGAGCAGTTCGGCTTCCCGCTCGCCACCTTCCAGGCGGTCGCGGTGCAGACCGCCGACCGCTATATCGATCTGCGGGCCATGGAGGCCACCCTGTGGCAGGCGGCCTGGCGGCTGTCCCTGGAGGAGGAGCGGCCGACGGCGGGCGGAGCGCTGCCCATCGCGGGGGATGTCGCCGTGGCCAAGATCTGGGCCGCCGAGGGTGTGCGCCGCGTCGTGCAGACCGCACAGCATCTGCACGGCGGCTTCGGCGCGGTCACCGACTACCCCCTGCACCGCTACCACGCCTGGGGCAAGCAGCTGGAGCTCTCCCTGGGGTCCGCCGCGGCCCATGAGGAGGCGCTGGGCGAACTCCTCGCCGCGCACCCCCTCGGCTGACCGCGAGCCCCGCCGATCAGCGCCCACGGCGTGGCTCAGCGCCCACGGCACCGAACCGTATGGAACGGTACGGAACCGTCCCGAGCCGGACGGAACACGGCCGAGCAACGCGAAACAGGGCCGCTCAGCGGGACCGACCAGCGGGCTGACAAGCGGGGTGGATCAGCGGGCCGATCAGCGGGCCGACCAGCGGGGTGGATCAGTAGGGAAACCTCTAGAGCACAAAGGCCCCTTCGGCCGTGCCGTCGGGGCCGCTCACCATCGGCCGGCCCGCCGCGTCCCAGGCGAGCATCCCGCCGTCCACATTCACCGCGTCCAGCCCCTGCGCGATCAGATACTGCGTCACCTGCGCGGAGCGGCCGCCGACCCGGCACATCACATGCACCCGGCGCCCCTCGCCGACCGCCGAGGTCAGCTCGTCGAACCGCGCGACGACCTGGCCCATCGGGATGTGCAGCGCGCCCTCGACATGCCCGGCCGCCCACTCGTCGTCCTCCCGGACATCCAGCAGGAAGCCATCGGCCGGTACCGCCGTCGCCTCCACCTGGGGAAGCTGGGCAAAATGCATCAGACACACCTCTCATATGACGTCGGCAGCTGCGATAAACCTACTACCGCACCAGCTCCGCGAGCCGGGCCTCCTTCTCCGCGGCCTGGGCGAGCAGCTGCTCGGCGATCTCGTCCAGCAGCCCGTCGGGATCCTCCGGCGCCATCTTGATCATCGCACCGATCGCGCTCGACTCCAGCTCCGCGGCGACCGCGGCCAGCATCTCCTTGCGCTCGGCCAGCCACTCGAGCCGGGCGTACAGCTCCTCGCTGCGGCTCGCCCGCCGCTCCGGCGGCGGCGGACCGGCCTCCCACTCCTCGGCCAGCGCCCGCAGCGTCTCCTCGTCCCCCGCCGCATACGCCGCGTTGACCCGCACGATGAAGGCGCCGCGCCGCTCCCGCTCGGCCTCCTCCTCGGCCAGATCCGGATGGGCCTTACGGGCCAGCTCCCGGTAGATCCGGCGGGCCTCCTCACTCGGCCGCACCCGTGGCGGCGGCTGCACGGGCTGCTCGGTGAGCATCGCGGCCGCCTCCGGTGAGAGCCCCTCCGAATCGATCCAGCCGTGGAACAGCTCCTCCACACCCGGCATCGGCTGCACCAGCCCCCGCGCCTCCCGGGCCCTGCGCATGTCCTCCGGGTCGCCGGTGCGCGCCGCGACCGCCTCGGCGATCAGCGCGTCCAACTCGTCGAGGCGCGAGTACATCGGCCCGAGCCGCTGGTGGTGCAGCCGGGAGAAGTTCTCCACCTCCACCCGGAAGGTCTCCACCGCTATCTCGAACTCGATCAGCGCCTGCTCGGCCGCGCGCACCGCCCGCTCCAGACGCTCGGCGGCCTGTGCCTCCGCCGCCGCCCGAGCCCCGGCATCCCCGGCCCCGGATGCCGCGGCCCCGGCAGCCCCGGCCCCGGATGTCGCGGCCCCGGCAGCCCCGGACCAGGACTCCGCGGCACCGGGCCCTTGGGGACGAGGCTCCCCGGACCGTGCCTCCCCGGACCACTCGTGCGATTCCGCCTGGGGCTCCGCGTCCGACACCGATTGCCGTGCCTGCTGCTGCGCTTCCGGATTCGTCACCCGCTCAGACTACGTCCGGCTGCGTCCGGCGGTCATAGGCGATGGAGCTCACCCCCGCCCACGTCTCACACCCCCATCTCGGCCGCTATCCGCCCCGTGCGCACCGCCGTGACCAGGGCGGAGTGATCCGCTTCCGTACGATCCGCGTACGCCACCGCGAAGGCGGCCACCGCCTCGTCCAGCTCCTCCCCCTTACCGCAGTAGCCGGTCAGCAGCCGAGGGTCGGCGCTGTGGCTGTGCGCCCGCGCCAGCAGCGCCCCGGTCATCCGCCCGTAGTCGTCCATCTGGTCCGCGGCCAGCGCCGCCGGGTCCACGCTTCCCTTGCGGTTGCGGAACTGCCGCACCTGGTAATGCCGCCCCCGGACCGTCGTCCACCCCAGCAGGATGTCGCTGACCACCTGCATCCGCTTCTGGCCGAGCACCACCCGCCGCCCCTCGTGTGTGACGTCCGGCACCTTGAAACCGGCCTTCACCACATGCGGCAGCAGCGCGGAGGGGCGCGCCTCCTTCACCTGGAGCACCAGCGGCTCGCCCCGGTGGTCGAGAAGGAGCACCACATAGGAGCGGGTGCCCACGCTGCCCGTGCCGACCACCCGGAACGCCACGTCGTGCACCTCGTAGCGCGAGAGCAGCGGCAGCCGGTCCTCGGGCAGCGTGCCCAGGTACGCGGCGAGCGAAGAGGCCACCGCCGCCGCCTCCTCGTCCGGCACCCTCCGCAGAACCGGCGGCGCGTCCACGAAGCGCCGGGCGCCCGGCCGCCCGGAGGAGCCCTCCTCGCCCGGAACGGGCTCGGTGGACCGGGCGGCGTACCGCGCGCTGGTGTTCCGCCGGGCCTTCTCGGAGACCCGCTCCAGCGTCCCGGCCAGGTCCTTGGCGTCCGTGTGAGAGACCAGCTCCTCGTCCGCGATCGCGTTCCACGCGTCCGCCGCCGGGAGCTTGGCCAGCAGCCGCACCGTGCGCCGATAGGCGCCCACGGCGTCCTGGGCCGCCGCCCGGCAGGTGTCCTCGTCGGCGCCCGCCTCCCGTCCGGCCAGCACCAGCGAGACCGCGAGCCGCTTCACATCCCACTCCCACGGCCCGTGGACGGTCTCGTCGAAGTCGTTGAGATCGATGATCAGGCCACCGCGCGCATCTCCGTAGATCCCGAAGTTGGCGGCGTGGGCATCGCCGCACAGCTGTGCCCCGATGCCGGTCACCGGTGTGGTCGCGAGATCGTGCGCCATCAGCCCGGCGGCCCCGCGCAGAAAGGAGAAGGGAGTCGCGGCCATCCGCCCCACCCGGATCGGGGTGAGCTCCGGCAGCCGCCCGGCGTTCGACCGCTCGACCGCCGCCACCGGATCCGGCCGCCCGGCGTCCGTCGGCGGCTCGGCGTGCGCCGAGCGCGGCACCCGCTTGCGCAGCGCCTTGCCCCGCTGCCGTGGGGACGGCCCGTCACCGCGCCATACGGCGAAGCCCGGAACCGGAGGCAGCCGGCGGGCCGCCCCGCCCACGGCGCCCCCGCCGCTCGCCCCGCTCGCCCCACTCGGGCCGCTGACCCCACTCGGGCCGCTGACCCCACTCGGGCCGCTCGCCCCGCTCGCCCCTCTCGCGTCGCCCGTACCGCTCAAGGCCCCGCCGCCGCTTCGGCCGCCCTCGCCGCTTCCGTCACCCTGACCGCTCCGGCCGTCCGTCATCGCGCCCCCGCCCTCTTCGCACACGACATCGACTGAGCAGACCGTACCCCCTGTCGCCCCACCCCGTCAGAGCCTGTGGAAAACCCCGGCGCGCATGCCGAAACCCCAGCTCAGAAGCGATTCGCCCGCACCGGCCCAGGCCCGGCCCACCTCCAGCCCCTCCAGCCCCACCAACCCAGCCAGGCCCGTCCCGACCCGACCCGTTTCCAGCCCAGGCCCGTCTCGACCCGTCCTTGACCCGGCCCGTCCCCAACCCAACCAGCCCAGGCCCAACCAGCCCAGACCCAGCCCGCTTCCGGGCCAACCACAGGCACGTCCCCAGCCCAGGCCCGTCCCGGCCCGGCCCGCCTCAGTCCCGGAACTGCTCCGGGCATGCGCCGCCCGAGGGCAGATGGTTCTCCGCCCACCGCGACAGCTCCTTCAGCGCGGGCTCCAGCGCCCTCCCCGCGTCCGTCAGCCGGTAGGCCACCCTCAGCGGCGGCCCGGCGTCGACCTCCCGCACCACCAGACCCGCCGTCGTGAGCTCGGTGAGCCGGTCGGACAGCATCCGCTCGCTGATCCCCGGGATCGCCCGCCGCAGTTCGGCGAAGTACGCACCCTGTTCCGTCAGCACGGCCACGATCAGCCCCGTCCAGCGCTTGCCGAACAGCTCGAAGAACCGCGTCATCTCGCTGTCGACCTGCTTGCAGGGCTCCTCGTTGCGCTCCCCACGACCCTTCGCCATGCGATACAGACTACTGCGTTCCCGTTCGAAGCTGCGAAAAAGTAAGCTACTGTGACATCCGTAGGTACGTAGGTATTACCGGCCCCTCTCCTCGGGGCCCTGTTACCGGAGGCATTCATGCCAACTCTTCTGCACCTGGACACGTCCGTCTTCCCCGGTGAGTCCTCCGCTTCCCGCTCGGTCACGGCCACCTTCCGCAAGGAATGGGAGGCCCAGCACCCCCATGGCACGGTGATCTACCGCGACCTGGCCGCCGAGCCGGTTCCGCACCTGGACGGCCTCGCGGTCACCGCCGGTTTCACTGCCCCGGATGAGCGCACCCCCGAGCTGCAGGCCGCCTTCGCCCTGCGGGAGACCCTGACCAGCGAGCTCGAGCAGGCCGACGTGGTCCTGATCTCCGCCCCGATGTACAACTTCACGATCCCCTCGACCCTCAAGGCGTGGCTGGACCACGTGATCATCATGGGCCGCACCGCGGGCGGCGAGCAGACCACCGTCTCCGGCACCCCCACCGTCGTCGTCGCCAGCCGCGGCGGTGGCTACGGCCCCGGCACCCCGCGGGAGAGCTTCGAGTTCGTCACGAACTTCCTGCAGAAGGCGCTGGGCGAGGCGCTCGGCCTCGATGTCGAGTTCGTTGTGCCCGAGCTCACGCTGGCCCGCAGCAATCCGGCCATGGCCGACCTCGTCGAGGCCGCGGACGCCTCCAAGGCGAAGGCCCACGAGGAGGCCGCGGCCAAGGCCAAGGCGCTCGCCGCCCGCTTCGCCGCCTGATCCGGACTTCCCCGGTATCAGGTCCCAGGGGTCTCCCCGCTCCCGGGGAGGCCCCTGTCATCGCGCCACAACATGGCCGAAGATCATCAGAAAACAGAAGCGCGCCTGCCCGGGCCATGGAAGATCCTGACCAGGCGCGGGCGATGACCCGACAAGGCACGGAAGACCAGACGATCAGGGGACAGAAGAGCAGAGGAACAACGCGAAGCGGGCCCCTCCGAGCGACTTTCGTCACTCCGGAGAGACCCGCTCCGGTTGGTGCGCGAGGGGGGAGTTGAACCCCCACGCCCTTTCGGGCACTGGAACCTGAATCCAGCGCGTCTGCCTATTCCGCCACCCGCGCATGGGTGTTGTCATCCGGCCGCTCGTACCGCTCCCCGGGTTGATCTTCTCGATCCGCCCGGCTCGTGTGGAGCGCCTTCCGACATCCAGAACACTAGCACGCCCCGCGGGGTGCCATCACACCCGTTCTCGATGCCCCCGCCCCCACCCGTCCTCGGAGCGCCACGGTTGCGGGACACTGTCGTCAGGGCACCTCTACGATCCCTGTGAGAGGTGACACTGCTCCACAGGGCCAGGAAGGGGAACCACCCGATTTCCCGACGCGTGGATACGATCAGTAAGCAGTACCAGGACGGCATAGAGCACGACTGAGGAAGGAGGTGCCCCGTGGGAGTACTGAAACGCTTCGAGCAGCGTCTCGAGGGCCTCGTGAACGGCACCTTCGCCAAGGTGTTCAAGTCCGAGGTCCAGCCGGTCGAGATCGCCGGCGCCCTCCAGCGTGAGTGCGACAACAACGCCACGATCTGGAACCGTGACCGGACGGTCGTCCCCAACGACTTCATCGTCGAGCTGAGCACGCCCGACTACGAGCGGCTCAGCCCCTACTCGGGCCAGCTCGGCGACGAGCTGGCCGGTATGGTCCGCGACTACGCCAAGCAGCAGCGTTACACCTTCATGGGCGCCATCAAGGTGCATCTGCAGAAGGCCGACGACCTCGACACCGGCCTCTACCGGGTGCGCAGCCGGACGCTGGCCTCCAGCGAGTCGCAGGACCAGCAGCAGGCGCCGGGCCGCGCGCCCGGCGCCCCACAGCAGCGCCCCGGTGGTTACGGCTACCCCGCCCAGCCCGCCGGTGCCCCGCCGATGCCGTCCGCGCCCCCCGGCGCCCGTCCGGTGTCCCGCACCGGCGGCGCCGGTCCCCAGCCGCAGGGCCAGACCCGCCGCTGGATCGAGATCAACGGCACCCGCCATCAGATCTCCCGGCCCACGCTCGTCCTGGGCCGCTCCACCGACGCCGACGTGCGGATCGACGACCCCGGTGTCTCCCGCAGGCACTGCGAGATCCGGGTCGGAACCCCACCGACCATCCAGGATCTCGGGTCGACCAACGGCATCGTGGTGGACGGACAGCACACCACGCGCGCTACGCTCCGCGACGGCTCGCGGATCGTCGTGGGCAGCACCACCATCGTTTACCGGCAAGCCGAAGGGTGAAGCGGGGGCAATGTCAGAGCTGACCCTCACGGTCATGCGGTTGGGTTTCCTCGCCGTACTGTGGCTGTTCGTCATCGTGGCCGTACAGGTCATCCGCAGTGATCTGTTCGGGACCCGCGTGACCCAGCGCGGGACGGCGCGGCGCGGCGCCCCCGACCGGCCGCAGCAGCAACAGCGGCAGAGCGCGCCACCGCAGCAGCGTCAGCAGTCCGGTGGCCGCGGCCGCCGTGGCGCCCCCACCAAGCTGGTGGTCTCCGAGGGCACGCTGACCGGCACCACGGTCGCCCTGCAGGGGCAGACCATCACCCTCGGCCGTGCGCACGATTCAACAATCGTGCTGGACGACGACTACGCCTCCAGCCGGCATGCCAGGATCTACCCGGACCGTGACGGCCAGTGGATCGTCGAGGACCTCGGGTCCACCAACGGCACCTATCTCGACCGGACCCGACTCACCACGCCGACACCGATTCCGCTGGGTGCGCCGATCCGCATCGGCAAGACCGTCATCGAGCTGCGGAAGTAGTAGGACCATGACGACCGGAGGGTGGGCAGCGTGGTGGGCAAGGGGCTGTACCCGGAGCCGACGGGCGAGGTGCGCATGAGTCTGTCACTGCGTTTCGCGGCCGGATCGCACAAAGGCATGATCCGGGAGGGCAACGAGGACTCCGGCTACGCCGGTCCCCGGCTGCTCGCCATCGCCGACGGCATGGGCGGCCAGGCCGCCGGCGAAGTTGCCAGTTCCGAGGTGATCTCCACCCTCGTCCAGCTCGATGACGACGTCCCGGGCTCGGACATCCTGACCTCCCTGGGCAGTGCCGTGCAGCGGGCCAATGAGCAGCTGCGGGTCATGGTCGAGGAGGACCCCCAGCTGGAGGGCATGGGCACCACGCTCACCGCCCTGCTGTGGACCGGCCAGCGGCTCGGTCTGGTGCACGTCGGCGACTCGCGCGCCTATCTGCTGCGTGACGGGGTGCTCACCCAGATCACCCAGGACCACACCTGGGTGCAGCGCCTGGTCGACGAGGGCCGGATCACCGAGGAGGAGGCGGGCACCCACCCGCAGCGCTCCCTGCTGATGCGGGCGCTGGGCAGCGGCGACCACGTCGAGCCCGATCTGTCCATCCGCGAGGTCCGGGCCGGCGACCGCTATCTGATCTGCTCCGACGGCCTGTCCGGCGTCGTGAGCCACCAGACCCTCGAGGAGACCCTCGCCAGCTACCAGGGCCCCCATGAGACCGTGCAGGAGCTGATCCAGCTCGCCCTGCGCGGCGGCGGCCCCGACAACATCACCTGCATCGTCGCCGACGTCCTCGACGTCGACGGCGGTGACACCCTCGCCGCCCAGCTCAACGACACCCCCGTGATCGTGGGCGCGGTCGCCGAGAACCAGGTCCCCCTCGGGGACGGCGGGGCCGCGCACACCCCCGCGGGGCGCGCCGCCGAGCTCGGCCGGTCCGTACCGCAGCAGGGGGACGCGCAAGGCGGCTTCGGACCGCCCGGCAGCGGCGACCCGGCCATCGGCGGTCCACCGCAGGGCAGCTTCGGAGCGTACGCCGACGACGACTTCAGCAAGAAGAGCGGCCGCAAGACATGGGCCAAGCGGTCGCTCTTCATCGTGCTGGGCCTCGCCGTGATCGGCGGCGGGCTCTACGGCGGCTACCGCTGGACCCAGACGCAGTACTACGTGGGCTCCAACGGCGACCATGTCGCGATCTACCAGGGCATCAGCCAGGACCTCGCCTGGATCAAGCTCAACAAGGTCCACGAGGACCACCGCGAGATCGAACTCAAGTACCTCCCGGCCGACCAGCGCGGCCGTGTGGAGGACACCATCGCGGTCAGCGGCCTCGGCCAGGCGCAGGACAAGACCAAGGACCTCGCCACCCTCGCCAGCGCCTGCAAGAAGGCCGAGGCCCAGGAGAAGGCCGAGGAGCGCCAGAAGGACCTCACCGGCGACAAGGGCAAGGGCGACAGCGCCGGGAACAAGGCGCCCAGCAGCGCCACGCCGACCCAGGGCGGCAGCAGCCGGCCCGGGACCGAAAACGAGAACCAGATCGGAACGCGCACCGCCCGGGCCACCACCAAGCCCACGCCGACGACGTCTCCCACTCCGAAGCCCGGCCCCACCCTCTCGGAGGAGGAGAAGAAGTTGGCCCCGCAGTGCAGCAGCACCCAGCAGTGAAGCCGTAAGGGGCCGTCCACCCATGAGCAGTAGTACGACCAATACGACGACGATCAGTACGGCCGGGCCGCCGAGCAGGCGGAACACCGAGCTGGCCATGCTGGTCTTCGCGGTGATCATTCCGGTCTTCGCCTACGCCAACGCGGGCCTGGCGCTCAGCGACGAGATGCCGTCCGGCATGCTCAGCTACGGCCTCGGGCTCGGCCTGCTGGCCGCCGTCGGCCATCTGGTGGTCCGGAAGTTCGCGCCCTACGCCGATCCGCTGCTGCTGCCGATCGCCACGCTCCTCAACGGACTGGGGCTGGTGCTCATCTGGCGGCTGGACCAGTCCAAGCGGCTGGCCCAGCGGGCGGAGAACATCGGCCAGGTCTTCTCGCCCTCGGCCCCCAACCAGCTGATCTACTCGGCGCTGGGCGTCGCCCTCTTCGTCGGCGTCCTGATCCTGCTCAAGGATCACCGCCTCCTCCAGCGCTACACCTACATCTCCATGGCGGTGGCGCTGATCCTGCTGATCCTTCCGGTGTTCTTCCCGCCCCGCTTCGGCGCGCGCATCTGGATCAGCATCGGCAGCTTCTCCATCCAGCCCGGCGAATTCGCCAAGATCATCATCGCGGTCTTCTTCTCCGGCTACCTGATGGTCAAGCGGGACGCGCTCGCGCTGGCCAGCCGCCGCTTCATGGGGCTGTACCTGCCGCGCGGCCGCGACCTCGGCCCGATCCTGGTGGTCTGGGGGATGAGCATCCTCATCCTGGTCTTCGAGACCGACCTGGGCACCTCACTGCTGTTCTTCGGCCTCTTCGTCGTGATGCTGTACGTCGCCACCGAGCGCACCAGCTGGATCGTCTTCGGTCTGCTGATGTCCGCGGTCGGCGCGGTCGGCGTCGCGACCTTCGAACCGCACGTCCAGCAGCGTGTGGACGCCTGGCTCGACCCGTTCGCGGCCTTCAAGACCGGCGGCAGTGACCAGATCGCCCAGGCGCTGATGGCCTTCGGCTCCGGCGGTGTCTTCGGCACCGGACTCGGCCAGGGCAACTCCGACCTCATCGGTTTCGCCGCCAACTCCGACTTCATCCTGGCCACGGTCGGCGAGGAGCTCGGGCTCGCGGGCACCATGGGGATCCTGCTGCTGTACGGCCTGATCGTGGAGCGCGGTGTGCGCACCGCCCTCGCGGCCCGCGACCCGTTCGGCAAGCTGCTGGCCATCGGCCTGTCCGCGGCCTTCGCCATCCAGGTCTTCGTCGTCGCGGGCGGTGTGATGGGCCTCATCCCGCTGACCGGTATGACCATGCCCTTCATCGCGTCGGGTGGTTCGTCCGTCATCGCCAACTGGGCACTCGTCGCCATCCTGATCAAGATCAGCGACACCGCGCGCCGCCCGGCGCCGACGCCCGCTCCCACCACAGACGCCGAGATGACCCAGGTGGTCCGACCGTGAACAAGCCCCTGCGCCGAATCGCGATCTTCTGCGGACTCCTCGTCTTCGCCCTGCTGCTGCGGGACAACTGGATCCAGTACGTCCAGGCCGACGAGTTGAAGAACCACGAAAAGAACCGCCGCGTCCTGATCGCCCGTTACAGCCAGCCGCGCGGCAACATCATCGTCGACGGCCAGCCGATCACCGGATCCGTCGAGACCAACGGCACCGACTTCAAGTACAAGCGCACCTACAAGAACGGCCCCATGTGGGCGCCGGTCACCGGGTACGCCTCACAGGCCTACGACGCCAACCAGATCGAGAAGCTCGAGGACGGCATCCTCACGGGCAACGACGACCGCCTCTTCTTCAACCGGACGATCGACATGATCACCGGCAAGAAGCAGAAGGGCGGCGACGTCATCACCACGCTGAACGGCAAGGCCCAGGAGGCCGCGTTCAAGGGCCTCGGCGACAAGAAGGGCGCCGTCGCCGCGCTCGACCCGCGCACCGGCAAGATCCTCGCCCTCGCCTCGACCCCGAGCTACGACCCCTCGACGATCGCGGGCGGGTCCAGCAAGGACGAGAAGGCGTGGAACGCGCTCAAGCCGAAGAACGACAAGGACGACCCGATGCTCAACCGGGCGCTCCGTCAGACCTACCCGCCCGGTTCGACCTTCAAGGTCGTCACCGCCGCGGCCGCGCTGGAGAACGGCAAGTACACCGACATCGACGCGCCGACGAACTCCCCGGACCCCTGGAAGCTGCCGCTGTCCACCCAGGACCTGCCCAACGAGGGGAACATCCCCTGCAAGAACGCCTCGCTGCGGCAGGCACTCCGCTACTCCTGCAACACGGTCTTCGGCAAGCTCGGTGACGACCTCGGCAAGGACAAGATGCGGGAGCAGGCCGAGAAGTTCGGCTTCAACAAGACGGTCGACACCCCCGTCCGCGCCTACGCCAGCGTCTACCCCAAGGACATGGACCGGCCGGGCAACGCGATGTCGGCCATCGGCCAGTTCGACAACCGGGCCACCCCGCTGCAGATGGCGATGATCGCCGCCGCGATCGCCAACGACGGCAAGATGATGAAGCCGTACATGGTCGACTCGCTGCGCGCCCCCAACCTCAACACCGTCGAGCAGACCGACCCGGAGGAGATGGGCCGGCCGGTCAGCCAGGAGAACGCCCGCAAGCTCCAGGACATGATGGAGACCGTGGTCAAGGAGGGCACCGGCACCAGCGCCCAGATCCCGGGCGTCACGGTCGGCGGCAAGACCGGTACCGCACAGCACGGCGTCGCCAACAGCAAGAACCCCTACGCGTGGTTCATCTCCTACGCCAAGGGGAACGACGGTTCCCCGGTCGCTGTCGCGGTCGTCATCGAGGGCTCCAACACCCTCCGCGGCGACATCGCCGGTGGCAAGCTGGCCGCGCCGATCGCCAAGAGCGTGATGCAGGCCGTCCTGGAAACCGAGGGCAACAAGTGACGCCCGTCACGTCCGGATACCAATCCCGCACGTCGCCGTACCGGTCCGGTATCAAGTAGCGGCTGAGGCCGGGTCCCGTAAGACGTGCCGGGTACGGTATGCGCGAGCAGCACTTCACCGGCCCCCACAGGTGCGGCCGGGATCCACGGAAGAGGGCTGGAGTAGCTATGGAAGAGCCGCGTCGCCTCGGCGGCCGGTACGAGCTGGGCTCAGTGCTCGGCCGGGGCGGGATGGCGGAGGTCTACCTCGCGCACGACACCCGCCTCGGCCGTACTGTCGCTGTGAAGACGCTCCGGGCGGACCTCGCCCGTGACCCGTCCTTCCAGGCCCGGTTCCGCCGAGAGGCCCAGTCGGCCGCCTCGCTCAACCATCCCGCGATCGTCGCGGTCTACGACACCGGCGAGGACTACGTCGACGGTGTCTCGATTCCGTACATCGTGATGGAGTACGTCGACGGCTCCACCCTGCGTGAACTCCTTCACTCGGGCAGAAAGCTGCTCCCCGAGCGCTCGCTGGAGATGACCATCGGCATCCTCCAGGCCCTCGAGTACTCACACCGCAACAACATCGTCCACCGGGACATCAAACCGGCCAACGTCATGCTCACGCGGAGCGGCCAGGTCAAGGTGATGGACTTCGGCATCGCCCGGGCCATGGGCGATGCCGGTATGACCATGACGCAGACGGCCGCCGTCATCGGCACCGCCCAGTACCTCTCCCCGGAGCAGGCCAAGGGCGAGACCGTCGACGCGCGCAGCGACCTGTACTCCACCGGCTGTCTGCTCTACGAGCTGCTGACCGTGAGAC
Organism: Streptomyces hygroscopicus subsp. hygroscopicus; assembly: GCF_001553455.1. Taxonomy (GTDB): domain Bacteria; phylum Actinomycetota; class Actinomycetes; order Streptomycetales; family Streptomycetaceae; genus Streptomyces; species Streptomyces hygroscopicus. Next base: position 3,174 of record NZ_BBOX01000367.1, on the reverse strand, counting down.
CGCCGTTCGTGGGCGACTCCCCGGTGGCCGTCGCCTATCAGCACGTGCGGGAGGAACCGCAGCCGCCGAGCACGTACGACCCCGAGATCACCCCGGAGATGGACGCCATCGTCCTGCGGGCCCTGGTCAAGGACCCCGACTACCGCTACCAGTCGGCCGACGAGATGCGCGCCGACATCGAGGCGGCCCTGGAGGGCCAGCCGGTCGCCGCCACCGCCGCGCTGGGCGCGGTCGGCTACGGCTCCGACGACAAGCCCACCACGATGCTGCGTCCGCAGGACTCCGGTGCCGGGGCGCAGACCTCGATGCTCCCGCCGATGCGCGAGGACGACGGCGGCTTCGGCTACGACGAGCGGCCGGACCGCGGACGGGGGCGCGGCGGGTCCGGTAAGAAGAGCAATCTCTCGACGATCCTGCTGATCCTGGCCGGGATACTGGTGCTGGTCGGCGCGATCTTCATCGGGAAGTCGCTGTTCGGGGGCGGCAACAACGACGGCTCCGTCCAGGTCCCCAACCTCGTCGGCAAGTCGTTCGAGGAGGCCACGAACCAGGGCGAGAACGGCGACTTCAAGGTCAAGAAGGTCGGCTCGAAGTTCTGTGACGACGCGGAGAAGAACACCGTCTGCGAACAGAACCCCGAGGGCGGCGGCGACATCGAGCGGTTCGGCACGGTCGAGCTGACCATGTCCAAGGGCCCCAAGCCCGCGGCGAGGGTCGAGGTGCCCGACGTCCTGAACGTGCAGTACGAGTCGGCCAAGGCTCAGCTCGAGTCCAAGGGCTTCACGGTCGAGCAGAAGACCCAGCAGTCGGACCAGACCGCCGGCAAGGTGATCGACCAGGACCCGAAGGGCGGCAAGAAGGTCGCGAAGGGCTCCACGATCACCCTGACCGTCGCCGAGGCACAGCAGAAGGTCGTCGTCCCGGACGTGACCACGCAGAAGGTCGAGGACGCCACGTCCTCCCTCCAGGGGAAGGGCCTCAAGGTCCAGACGCAGGAGGTGGAGAACGGCGACGTCGAGGCAGGCACGGTCACCGACCAGACGCCCAAGGGCGGCCAGGAGGTCCTGCCCGGTTCGACGGTCACCCTGACCGTCGCCAAGGCGCCCGCGGAACCGGAGAAGGCCCAGGTGCCCAACCTGGGCGGCCAGTCCCTCAAGGACGCCAAGAAGGCGCTTCAGGACCTGGGGCTCAACGTGGGCAACATCGCCGGTCCGCAGGACGACAACGCCACCGTGGTGGCCAGCCAGCCCGGTGCGGGCACCGAGGTGCCCAAGGGGCAGTCCGTGAACCTCATCACGGTCGGCGGGCACGGTAACGGCGGCGGGGACGGCAACGACGGAGGCTTCTTCGGCGGGCCGAACGGCGCCCTCTCCATCGGCTAGGTTGTTCTGTCCCCGGCCCCCTCGAAGGGGCCCCGAGCACGGGGAAGCCCCCGGCACCACGGGAAAGGTGCCGGGGGCTTCGCCGTATCCGCTGGAGCCGCGGCGTCCTCGCGGCCCGCGCGCCCGAAGGGGCCCGCGCGAAAGGGCCCGCGCGTCGTCACCGCGTCCGAAGGGGCCCGCGCGTCCGAAAGGGTCACCGCGCCCGAAAGGGGTCAGCGCAGTTCCTTGGGGGGCGTGCGGTCCGCGTCGACCTTCTCGGTGCGCTCCAGTTCGCCCCAGACAATGTAGCGGTGGCGCGAGGTGTAGACGGGGGTACAGGTCGACAGGGTGATGTAACGGCCCGGATGCTTCTTCCCGGACTCCTTCGGGACCGCGTTCAACACGTCCACGTTGTACTTCGAGGTCTCCGGCAGCGTCGCGTAGACCTTGTAGACGTACCAGGTGTCACGCGTCTCGAAGACCACCGCGTCACCGTCGTGGACCTTGTCGATGTTGTGGAACTTCGCGCCGTGCCCGTCCCGGTGCGCGGCCAGGGTGAAGTTGCCCTTCTTGTCCCACGGCATCGCGGACTTGACCGGCTTGGTGTAGTAGCCGGCGACACCGTCGTTGAGGGTCTCGGTGCTGGTGCCCTTCTTGACCAGCACCTCGCCGTTGTGCATGGACGGCACGTGCAGGAAGCCGATGCCGTCCTTGGTGTCGAGCTTGCCCGGCTTGCCCGGCCCCTGCTGCGACCACTGCTTGCGCACCCGGTCGCCCTGTTTCTTCGCCTCGCGGTCGGCCAGGACATTGGTCCACCACAGCGAGTAGACGACGAACAGGGCGAGGATCAACCCCGCGGTGATCAGCAACTCGCCGAACAGGGCTATGGCCGCGGCCACCCGTCCACGGCCGGGACGGCGGCTGGGCGCTGCGGGCGGGCCGGAGTGCCGGTCCTGCCGCTCCTCGTGGTCGGTCCGTGCCACCGCGTCGTACCCCTTTTTCTGGTGTTCCGGCTGTTCCGGCTCATCCGACCAGCGCGTCCGGCTTGCCCTCGCTACGCGGCCGCTCCTCGACCATCTTGCCCCAGACGATCATCCGGTAGGTGCTGGTGAACTCGGGGGTACAGGTGGTCAGCGTGATGTAGCGGCCCGGCCCGGTGAAACCGGATCCGGGCGGCACCGGCTTGATGACGCCCGTGTTGGACGGCGGCGTCTGCGGCAGGATGCTGCTCATCTCGTAGGTGTAGTACCGGTTCTGCGTCTCGACGACGATCTTGTCGCCGGGCTTGAGACGGTTGATGTAACGGAACGGCTCACCGTGGGTGTTGCGGTGTCCGGCGAGCGCGAAATTGCCCTTCTTGTCCCACGGCATCGCGGTCTTCAGCGGGTTCTTGCCGTAGTGGCCGACCATGCCGCGGTCGAGGACCTTGTGTTTGTCGATGCCCTCGGCGATCGGGGCCTTCACATCCAGCTTGGGGATGTAGATGATCGCGAACCCCTGGCCGGGGGAGAAGGCGCCCGGGTCGCGGTCGTCGCCGTTCTCGTCCCACTTCTTCTGCAGGTTGTTGGCGGCGCCGTTCGCCTGCTGATGGGCACGGACGTTCGTCCACCACAGCTGGTAGGTGACGAAGAGCAGCATCACCACGCCGAGCGTGATGAACAGCTCGCCGACCACCCGGCTGACCACCACCCCGGGGCTGTCCTTGCGCGCCCGCGCGGCGCGCTTGGCCTCCATACGGGTGCGGGGCGGGGCGGCCCCGGCGCCCCGCGCGCCCCCGGGGGCCCCCGGGGCGCCCGTTTCCGCCGTGCCGCCC
>NZ_BBOX01000366.1 GCF_001553455.1 Streptomyces hygroscopicus subsp. hygroscopicus | reverse complement strand
TGCGCTCGGCGAGCCTGGTCGGTACGGACGGCATTCCTAGCGAAATCGCAGTCATCTGGTTCGTAACCCCAAGAAGGTGGATGAGTGGCCGGAGATCAGCGGGCTCCGATCTCCGAGATTACGGCAACGGCCACGGCGTCAGCACACTCCGCTCCTGAAGTCCACCGAAAGGCGAACTTCAGGACATCTCTCGTCATCAGGAGATTTTCACGGGGTTCACGACGTCCGCCACCAGCACCAGGAGAGTGAAGCAGATGAAGACACCGGCGATCACATAGGCGATCGGCATCATCTTCGCCACGTCGAACGGGCCGGGGTCGGGGCGCCGGACCAGCCGGGCCGTATGCCGCCGGATGGCCTCCCAGAGCGCGCCCGCGATGTGGCCGCCGTCCAGCGGCAGCAGCGGGAGCATGTTGAACAGGAACAGCGACAGGTTGAACCCGGCGACCAGGAAGAGCATCGTCGCGATCCGCTGGGAGGGCGGGATGTCGAGGCTGGCCACCTCGCCGCCGACCCGGGCCGCGCCCACGACGCCCATCGGGGAGTCCGCCTTGCGCGGGGCGTCCCCGAAGGCCGCGTTCCACAGGTCCGGGATCTTGGAGGGCAGGGCGATCATGGAGTCGATGCCGTCCTGGACCATGTTGCCCATGCGGTCCACGGACTGTCCGAAGGACTGCTGGACCACACCGCTGGCCGGGGTGAAGCCGAGGAATCCGGCCGTGACGTACTTGCCCTCGACATAGCCGCCGTTCCCGTCGGACTTGGCGACCTGGTTCTCTATGAGGTCGGCGTGCAGGGTCTTGCGGACACCGTCCCGCTCGATGGTGATCGTGGCGGGGCCGGTGGTCTTGCGGATGTCCTGCTGGAGCGTGCCCCAGTCGGGGGTGGGGTGGCCGTTGAAGGCGACGATCTTGTCCCGGGGCTGCAGACCGGCGGCCTTGGCCGGGGAGTCCTTGGCGCCCTTGGGGCAGGTGTCGGTGGAGGCCGAGGCCGGGACCACGCACTGGGAGACCGTGCCCACGCTGGTGGTCTGGGTGTTGACGCCGAAGCTCATCATCACCCCGAGGAAGATCGCCACCGCGAGGACCAGGTTCATGAAGGGCCCGGCGAACATCACGATCACGCGCTTCCACGGCTTGCGCGTGTAGAAGAGGCGGTTCTCGTCGCCCGGCTGCAGCTCCTCGAAGGCGGCCGACCGGGCGTCCTCGATCATGCCGCGCCAGGGCGAGGTGGAGCGCGCGGCGATCTTGCCGTCGTCGCCCGGCGGGAACATCCCGATCATGCGGATGTAGCCGCCGAACGGGACCGCCTTGACGCCGTACTCGGTCTCGCCCTTCTTCCGGGAGAAGATCGTCGGCCCGAAGCCGACCATGTACTGCGGCACCCGGATACCGAAGAGCTTGGCCGTGGAGAGGTGGCCGAGCTCATGCCAGGCGATCGAGATCAGCAGGCCGACGGCGAACACCACTATGCCGAGGACCGTCATCAGTGTCGTCATGCGCGAGCCTCCGGGGTCGCCTTCGCCGCTCGGGCGGCCAGTTCCGTTGCGCGGGCGCGGGCCCACGTCTCGGCTTCGAGGACGTCCGCGACGGTGAGCCGGGTTCCCGCGGTGGGGGCGCCGTGCTCGGCCACCACCTCGGCGACCGTATCGACGATCCCGTCGAAGGGCAGCTTTCCATCGAGGAAAGCGGCCACACATTCCTCGTTCGCCGCGTTGAAGACGGCCGGGGCGGTGCCGCCGAGGGCGCCGACATGGCGGGCGAGGCCGACCGAGGGGAACGCCTCGGTGTCCAGGGGGAAGAACTCCCAGGTGTGGGCCTTGGTCCAGTCGCAGCCGGGGGCGGCGTCCGGCACCCGCTCGGGCCAGCCGAGCCCGAGCGCGATGGGCATCCGCATATCGGGCGGGCTCGCCTGGGCGAGCGTCGAGCCATCGGTGAATTCCACCATCGAGTGAATGTACGACTGGGGGTGGACGACCACCTCGATCCGCTCGAAGGGAATGTCGTACAGCAGATGCGCCTCGATGACCTCCAGCCCCTTGTTGACCAGGGTCGCGGAGTTGATCGTGACGACCGGGCCCATGTCCCAGGTGGGGTGGGCCAGCGCCTGCTCCGGGGTGACCGCGGCCAGCTCGCGCCTGGTGCGCCCGCGGAAGGGGCCGCCGGAGGCGGTGACCACCAGCTTGCGGACCTCCTGCCGGTCGCCGCCGAGCAGCGCCTGGAAGAGCGCGGAGTGCTCGGAGTCCACGGGGACGATCTGGCCGGGCTTGGCGACGGCCTTGACCAGGGGGCCGCCGACGATGAGCGATTCCTTGTTGGCCAGCGCCAGTACCCGGCCCGCCTCCAGGGCGGCCAGGGTCGGCGCCAGGCCGATGGAGCCGGTGATGCCGTTGAGCACGGTGTGGCACTCGGAGCGGGCGAGCTCGGTGGCCGCGTCGGGCCCCGCCAGGATCTCGGGGAGCGGCTCACCGGCGCCGTAGCGCGCGCCCAGCGCCTCGCGCACCTCGGCCACCGCCTCCGGCCGGGCGACCGCGACCCTGTCCACCCGCAGCCGGTGGGCCTGCTCGGCGAGCAGCCCGGCCCGGCTCCCGGCGGCGGACAGGCCGGTCACACGGAAGCGGTCGGGGTTGCGCAGCACCACGTCGATGGCCTGGGTGCCGATCGAACCGGTGGAGCCCAGGATCACGATGTCGCGCACGCTCGCCGCGGCGGTGGCCGCCGGGACGCGCAGGTGCGGGTCAGCCAGGGATTCCGTCATCCCCCCATTGTGGAGGCAAGGGACGACGGCTCGGGACAAGCCCCGGGATCGGCGATCGCGGACCTCAGTGGATGGGGCGGTGGACGTTTCGCCGGGAGGTCGGGCCGGGGGTGGCGTCGGCGATCCAGGGGCCGTCGCCACTGGGGTCGAGGATGCCCTGCTCGAGCCACTCGTACGCCCCGGAGAGCACCCCGGAGACGACCTTGCGGTCGAGGTCGTCGGTGTTGGTCCACAGCCGCCCGAAGAGCTCGTCGGCGCGGATCCTGGCCTGCCGGCAGAAGGTGTCGGCCAGCTGGTACGCCTCGACGCCGTGGTCACCGCGGGAGCGCAGCATCTCGGCCCGTACACAGGCCGCGCTCATCGCGAACAGCTCCGCGCCGATGTCGACGATCCGGCTGAGGAAGCCCTGTTTGGTCTCCATCCGGCCCTGCCAGCGGGACATGGCGTAGAACGTGGAACGGGCCAGCCTGCGCGCCGAGCGCTCCACGTAGCGCAGATGCGGTGACAGGTCGCGGTAGCCGGAGGAAGCGGGCCGCGCGGAGCGCTTGCCGTCCGGGTGGCGGTGGTCGGCGGGTGGCCGGAATTCGGCGTAGGCGCGGGGCAGCTGGCCGGGGCCGGTGACCAGGCCGGGCAGCCAGCGGGCGTAGAAGCCGCCCGCCCTGGCGGCCGCCTTGCCCTTGTCCGGCAGGGAGGCGTCGGGGTCGATGAGATCGCCGGCCACCGACAGATGGGCGTCCACGGCCTCCCGGGCGATGAGGAGATGCATGATCTCGGTCGAGCCCTCGAAAATCCGGTTGATCCGCAGATCGCGGAGCATCTGCTCGGCGGGGACGGCCCGCTCCCCCCGGGCGGCCAGCGAGGCCGCGGTCTCATAGCCCCGGCCGCCGCGGATCTGGACCAGTTCATCGGCCATCAGCCAGGCCATCTCGCTGCCGTAGAGCTTGGCGAGCGCCGCCTCGATGCGGATGTCGTTGCGGTCCTCGTCGGCCATCTGGGAGGCCAGGTCGATGACGGCCTCCAGGGCGAAGGTGGTCGCCGCGATGAAGGAGATCTTGGCGCCGACGGCCTCGTGCTCGGCGATGGGCTTGCCCCACTGCTCACGGGCGGCGGACCATTCGCGGGCGATCTTCAGACACCACTTCCCGGCACCCGCGCACATCGCCGGCAGCGACAGCCGTCCGGTGTTGAGCGTGGTCAGCGCGATCTTGAGACCGGCGCCCTCGGGGCCGATCCGGTTGGCGGCCGGGACGCGGACCCGGTGGAAGCGGGTCACCCCGTTCTCCAGGCCGCGCAGCCCCATGAAGGCGTTGCGGTTCTCGACGGTGACGCCTTCGGAGGCGGTCTCCACGACGAACGCGGAGATGCCGCCCTTGTGGCCGTCGGAGCGCGGCACCCGGGCCATCACCACGAGGAGGTCGGCGACCACGCCGTTGGTGGTCCACAGCTTGACGCCGTCGAGGAGGTAGTCGTCGCCGTCCGGCACGGCGGTGGTGGCGAGGCGGGCCGGGTCGGAGCCCACGTCCGGCTCGGTGAGCAGGAAGGCGGAGATGTCGGTGCGGGCGCAGCGCGGCAGGAAGCGGTCCTTCTGCTCCTGGGTGCCGAAGAGCTTCAGCGGCTGCGGTACGCCGATGGACTGGTGGGCGGAGAGCAACGCGCCGATCGCCGGGCTGACGGAGCCGGCCAGGGCGAGGGCCTTGTTGTAGTAGACCTGGGTGAGGCCGAGACCGCCGTACTTGGTGTCGATCTTCATGCCGAGCGCGCCGAGCTCCTTGAGCCCCTTGATGGTCTCGTCGGGGATCCGCGCCTCGCGCTCGATACGGGCGGCGTCCACCCGCGTCGCGCAGAACTCGCCGAGCTTGGCGAGGAAGGCCTCACCACGGCGTACGTCGTCCGGGGCGGGGGCGGGGTGTGGATGGATCAGATCGAGTCGGAAGCGGCCGAGGAAGAGCTCCTTGGCGAAGCTCGGCTTGTGCCATACCTGTTCGCGTGCGGCCTCGGCGACCTGGCGCGCTTCACGCTCGGACACCGGCCTGACGGATGATGCGGTCATCGGTGCTCCCTTGCCGCGAATGACGATCTCGTGACATTACCGGCACGTACCGCTGCCAGTGTGCATCCGGTCCGACGGGACGGCAAAGCGGGCGGGCGCCGGGGTCCGGGGCAGTGGATGGCCGGGGGTGGGGCGCGCGGTGTGTTGAAGCGCTTCGATGGCCTCTGGACAGCTGCACGCTGCCGGTTTACTGTCGATCCGCGAGCCGGTCGAGGGGTTGTTCGGCGCTGCGTCGAAGCGCTTCACCGGCTGATTCGCGCTTTGTCGCTCGCTGTCGTCCTCTGCCCTTCCCCGCACCGGATGGAGTCCCCCGCATGGTCACCCTCGCCGAGGTCGCCCGGCACGCCGGAGTCTCCGCCAGCACGGTGAGCTATGTCCTCAGCGGCAAGCGGTCGATCTCGGCTCCCACCCGCGAGCGCGTCGAACACAGCATCAAGGAGCTCGGCTACCACCCGAACGCCGGCGCCCGCGCCCTGGCCAGCAGCCGGTCCAACATCATCGCGCTCATGGTGCCACTGCGGACGGACATGTACGTGCCCGTGATGATGGAGATCGCCATAGCGGTCGCCACCACGGCCCGCTCCCACGGCTATGACGTCCTGCTGCTCACCGGCGAGGAGGGCCCGGCGGCGGTGCGCCGGGTGACCGGCAGCGGACTCGCCGACGCCATGATCGTGATGGATGTGGAACTGGAGGACGAGCGGCTGCCGCTGCTGCACGCGGCCCGCCAGCCCACCGTGCTGATCGGGCTGCCCGCCGACACCGTCGGGCTGACCTGCGTCGATCTGGACTTCACGGCCACCGGCGCGCTCTGCGTCGAGCATCTGGCGGCCCTGGGCCACCGGGAGGTCGCCATCGTGGGCGAGGCCCCGGCCGTCTACGAGCGCCATACCGGCTTCGCCGAGCGGACCCTGGAGGGGTTGCGCCGCCGCGCCGGGGAGCTGGGGGTACGGCTGCTGCACCGCCCGTGCCAGGGCAGCTACGAGTCCATGGACGGCACCCTCTCCCGGATCTTCGACGAGCGGCCCGGCACCACCGGCTTCGTGGTGCAGAACGAGGCGGCCATCGATCCGCTGCTCAGCCTGTTGCGCCGACAGGGGCGCGCGGTCCCCGAGGACGTCTCGGTGGTGGCCGTCTGCCCCGAGCAAGTGGCCACCCAGGCGTCGGTGCGGCTCACCTCGGTGGCCGTCCCGGCGCAGGAGATGGGGCAGCGGGCCGTGGAGCTGGTGGTGGCCAAGCTCGAGGGGAACGCCTCCGGGGAGCAGGTGGCCCTGCTGGCCCCGGAGCTGACCGTACGGGCCAGTTCCGGCCCGGCGCCCGGCACGGCCTGACTCGGGCCCGCGCCCGGCAGGTCCTGGCCCGGGCACGTCCTGGCCCCGCACTCGGCACGTCCTGACTCGGCCCCGCGCCCGGCACGCCCTGTCCGCCCGGCCCCGGTCCGCCCGGCCCCGGTCCGCCGCGTCCCGCGCGTACCGCGCCGCGCCCGGGGTGGTGCCGGGTGGCGTGCGCCTGCCCGGTGAGCTCTCCGGGGGCGTACCCGGTGACACGCCGCGCGGGACGGCGGCGGTGTCACCGGGTACGCGGCGGTCAGCTCGCGCTCACCCCGAAGCTGTTGGTCCGGAAGTCCAGGCCGCCGGCCGACGAGGTGATCTCATAGCCGAACTGGACGTCGCCGATGGTGACATCGCCGAACCAGCTCTTGGTGTTCTTGATCCAGTTCACGATGGGCTTGATGTCCACGGAGCCGGAGGCGGAGTTCGAGGTGCGGAGGAACGAGAAGACCTCGTTGGCCCCGTTGCTGCCCTTGTAGACGCTCCAGGTGTGGCCGCCGAGGGTGACATTGCCCTGGGAGGTGCCGAGCGGGCCGACCGGACCGGTCTTGTTGACCCAGAGCATGATCTCGTAGTCGTAGTTGACATCCCAGATGTCGTACGAGGTGTTGTACGCGCCCGAGGACGGCACGGTGACGTTGTAGGTGCTGGTCAGGGTGGAGATGGCGCTGATCTTCCGGCCGACGACCTTCTTGGCGTTGGGATAGGACTTGATGCCGCCGGTGCCGGGGTGGTTGGCCCACACTCCCCAGTCGCTGTAGGAGTTGGCCCAGATGGTCTGGGATCCGGCGCCGGAGCCCCAGATGTTGTTGTAGAGCGTGTAGCCGCCATTGGTCCAGGTGCCCCACTGGTCCGAGGAGGACCAGGTGGCGGCCTGGGCGGGGGCGGCGGCGAAGCCGATCAGCGCGAGCAGGGCGATCAGCGGGGTCAGTAAGAGCGTTCGAGCGGTTCGTCGCACGGGGCTGCTCCCTTCGGGTGGAGGGTCGGTCGGCGAGATGCCAGCGGTGCCAGGACCACGACCGCGAAGCGGTCGAGGCGGACGCCGGTGTGGTGCACGCGTCCGGGCGGACGGAAGGGGGACGACGGCCGGGGTGCGGCCGTGGTTGAGGAGGAAGAGGTACGGGCCGCGCTCCACCGCCTCGACACCTCCGGGGAGGCCGGGCAGTACGGGTGCCGGCCCCGCCTCCTCGGCGGCGCGGGCCAGCAGCGCCCGCAGGGCGGCGGGTTCGGGGAGGGTGGAGACGTACCAGGCGGTGCCGGCGCCGTAGGCGTTGCGGATGAGGACGGGGCGGCCGTCGAGTTCACCGCACTTGACCCGGGCGACCGGTTCGGCGGTGGAACGGCCCGCGCGGGCACGCCGGCGCCCGCCGTCCGCACCCTCGCGGTCGTCGGTCCGCTCGCTGACGAGTGCAAGCTCGACTGGTACAGCGGCAGCCTGATCCGCCGCAGTTCGCCGCGCGAGGCGCTGGCCGAGCGGCTCGGCGCGGAGCGGGTGGTGTTCACGGACGGCCTGGAGACCGTACGGCTGCGCACCGCGGCCGGTTGGGTGCGGGTGCCGGACCCGGCGGAGGAGGAGGGACCGGCGGGGAACCGGCGGGAGAGGGTCCGGCAGACGAAGACCCGGCGGGGAAGGGGGCGGCGGAGGAAAGCCCGGTGGGAGAAGGTTCGGCGGAGGAGGGTTCGTTGAACCCGGCGCCTGTGGCGGGCCGTACCGAACTGCCGCCGCTGACCGTCGGCGACACCCCCACCGACCTGGCCATGTCCGACTGGGGCGGCGGTGCGCTCACCCTGCGCGCCCCCTCCGGCCGCTTATCTGACCGTGGCGGGGGACGGTTTCGTCCGCGCGGCGGCCGAGCAGCCCGGGGGCTGGGTGGTTCAGGAGACGTTCACGCTCGAAGCACACCGCGACGGGCACCTCCTCAGACACACCGGAACGGGCGGCTACGTCTGTGTCGCCGCGGGCGGACTGAAGGTTGCCCCATGCACCGGGCCCCGCCCCCCTGCACCACGGCGGGGCGGGGACGGGGCCCGGCGGGACGGGGGCAGGGCCCGGCGGGGCGGAGCGGAGCGGTGGGAGCGGGACGGCCCGGCGGATCAGAGGTCGAGGCCGGTGAGGACCATGACCCGCTCGTAGGTGTAATCCTCCATCGCGTACCGCACGCCCTCGCGGCCTACGCCGGACCTCTTGGCACCGCCGTACGGCATCTGGTCGGCGCGGTACGAGGGCACATCGCCGACGATCACACCGCCGACCTCCAGCGCGCGGTGGGCGCGGAAGGCCGTCCGCACCTCGCGGGTGAAGACGCCCGCCTGGAGGCCGTACTTGGAGTCGTTGACCGCCGCGAACGCCTCGTCCTCGTCCGCCACCTTGTGCAGGGTGAGCACCGGTCCGAAGACCTCTTCGCAGGAGAGGGTGACATCCGCGGGGACGTCCGCGAGCACGGTCGGGGCGTAGTTGGCGCCCTCACGCTTGCCACCGGTCAGCAGCTTGGCACCGGCCCGGACGGCCTCCTCGACCCAGGACTCGACGCGCTTGGCGGCGTCCTCGCTGATCAGCGGGCCGACATCGGTGGCGTCGTCGGCCGGGTCGCCGGTGACCTGCCCCTCGACGGCCGCGACGATCTTCGGCACGAGCTCCTCGTAGACGGACGCGTCCGCGATCACCCGCTGCACGGAGATGCAGGACTGGCCGCCCTGATAGTTGGAGAAGGTGCCGATGCGGGTGGCCGCCCAGTCGAGGTCGGCGTCGGCGGAGTAGTCCGACAGGACGACCGCGGCGCCGTTGCCGCCGAGCTCCAGGGTGCAGTGCTTGAGCGGCACCGACTCCTTGATCGCGTAACCGACCTTTTCCGAGCCGGTGAAGGAGATGACCGGCAGCCGCTCGTCCTGGACCAGCGCGGGCATCCGGTCGTTGGGCACCGTCAGGACGCTCCAGGAGCCCGCCGGAAGCTCGGTCTCGGCCAGCAGCTCGCCGAGGATCAGCGCGGAGAGCGGGGTGGCGGGCGCCGGCTTGAGGATGATCGGCGTGCCCACGGCGATCGCCGGGGCGACCTTGTGGGCGCTCAGGTTCAGCGGGAAGTTGAACGGCGCGATGCCGAGCACGGTGCCGCGCGGGAAGCGGCGGGTCAGCGCGAGCCGCCCGGTGCCACCGGCGTCGGTGTCCAGCCGCTGGGCCTCCCCGCTGTTGAACCGGCGGGCCTCCTCGGCCGCGAACCGGAACACGGACACGGCGCGGCCCACCTCACCGCGCGCCCACTTGATCGGCTTGCCGTTCTCGTCCGAGATCAGCCGGGCGATCTCCTCGGCGCGCTCGGCGAGCCGGCGCGACACGTGGTCCAGCGCGGCCGCCCGTACGTGCGCGGGGGTCGCGGCGAACTCCTCGCGCACCGCGTCGGCCGCGGCGACGGCCTCCTCGATCTGCGCGTCGGTGGGAACGCTCACCGCGCCGACGCGGCGGCCGTCCCAGGGCGAGGTGACCTCGAACGTGCTCTCGCCCGTCGCCTTGCGGCCGGCGAGCCAGAACGCGTGGGTGACAGCTTCGTTTGTGTCTGGCACAGCGGATCCCGACCCTTCTGAAGTGGTGTCTCTCCTCCCACCGTAGGCGCGCCCGGCCCGCTCGGTGTTTGTCCGGGACGTAGCAGTCGGGGCCGTACGCGCTCCGCTATGGCGTGCCCCCTTGCCTCGTTCGGGGCCTCGTTCCGGGCCTCGTTCCGAGCCTCGTGCTGGAGCCCCCTTCGGGGCCCGTTGCGCGAAGGCGACCGCGAACGGCCAGGCACGGGCCGACCGGCCCGTGCCGGAGGGCAGCCCGGCGGCCCGTGGCCGGAGATGCGGGCCGCGGCGGGGGCGGGCGGGCATGGCGGGGACAGCCCGTTGCGGGAACGGACCGCGGCGGAGACGAGCCAGGGCGGAGGCAGCTGGCAGCGGACGGCCCTCGGGGGACGAGCGGCGGCCGGGACGGCCCGCCGCGGAGGCAGCCCGTAACGGAGATGCGGGCCGCAGCGCATACGGCCCTCGGCACGGACAGACCGCCGCG
>NZ_BBOX01000365.1 GCF_001553455.1 Streptomyces hygroscopicus subsp. hygroscopicus | reverse complement strand
GAAGACAGACCATCACAGGGGCGGGCTGCCGCGGGGACGACCGCCGCGGAGGCGGGCGCTCAGGTCGAGGTGCAGAAGGCCGTGGCCTTGAGAGCGAGCCACAGCTCCATGCGGACGTCCGGGTCGTCCAGCGAGCGGCCCAGGATCTCCTCGACGCGGCGCATCCGGTACCGCAGGGTGTGGCGGTGAACGCCGAGGTCGGCGGCGGCCGCGTCCCACTGGCCGTGCCGGGAGAGCCAGGCACGCAGCGAGGCGACCAGATCGCCCCGGCCGGTGGCGTCGTGCTCGTACAGGGCGCGCAGCATACCGTCGGCGAACGCGCGGACGGCGTCGTCGGCGAGCAGGGGCAGCACGGAACCCGCCGCGACCTGCTCATGCTCGACCAGCATCCGGCCGCGGCGGCGCGCCACGGACAGCGCCTGCTCCGCCTGGCGGTAAGCGGCCGCGGCGGCGATGGGGCCCGCAGGGGCGGACAGCCCAATGACGAGTTCGTCGCCGTGCGGCGCGGCGGCGCCTCGGCCGCGGGGGCGGGCCTTCGTACCGCGGCGGCTCTCGACGGCCCGGGCGTGTTCGGCACATGCCTCGACCGCCGACCCGCCGTCGGGGGCCAGCACGATGAGCCGCTCGCCGTCGGGCACGACCAGCACCGACTCGCCGGTGCGGGCCGCGGCCGCCTCCATGGTGTCGGCGAGTGTGGCGAGGGGGTCGGCGGGCTCCGGTTCGCCGACTGCCGCGCCCGCTCCTGCGGCCATGGTCGCGCCCGCTCCGGGGGCGGTGCCGGGGCCCGTTCCGGGGACGGCGCCCGTGCCACTGCCCGTACTCCGGCCGATGCCCATGCCGGTGCCCGTGCCGGTGCCCGTGCTCACGCTCGTGCCCGTACCGGCAGTGGCGGCATCCGCGGGGGCCTGGGCCGGAGCCGGGGCCTCGTCCGCGGGGGAGGACGCCATGCGGGCCTGGTGGGCCGCGCCGCCGGACGGCACCTCGGCGACCAGCATCCGGAACGGTGCGTCGAGCAGCCCGCCGTACAGCCGTCCGGCGACCGCCCGCGCATGGTCGGGCTCGCCCGCGAGCAGCATCCGCAGCACGGCGGCACCGAGTCGCTGCTCGGCCTCCCGCAGGGCGCGGGAGCGCTCGGTCGTCAGGGTGAGCAACGCGACCGCGGAGTGCACGGCATAACGCTCGGCCGTGCCCAGCGGCGCGCCCGTACCGACCGCGAGCACCCCGCGGGTGCGCCGCCCGGTGCCCAGCGACTGGAGCTCCACCCGGTCCGCGACGGCCGTGTCCTCGGCCGGTTCCGCGCCCGTGGCCCCGGCCCCGCCACCCCCGCCGACCACGATGCTCGCCGGGCCGGGACGGGAACGGAGCCGCTCGACATCGGTGACGAGCCGGGCTGCGCGCCGGGCGGCCCAGTCGGGCGCGGCGGCGACCACCGAGCCGGAGGCGTCGTAGAGCGCGGCCCAGCCGTCGACGTGGGAGGCGAGCCGGGCGAGCAGCGCGGCAGGCCCCTCGGCGCCGATGGCGGCGCGGGTCAGCTCACGCTGCGCCTCGAACCCGGCCGTCACGGCGCGGTACTGGTCGGCCGCTATCGCCGCGGAGACGGCCTTGCTGATCGCGATGAAGGGGGTGCGGCGGGGCACGCCGAGCAGCGGCAGCCCCTCCTCCTTGGCCGCCTCGGCGAGTGCGAGCGGCACCTCGTCGTACTTGACGCCGAGCGCGAAACCGAGCCCGACCACGCCCGCGCCCACCAGCCGCCGCACATAGCGGCTCATCTCGTCCGGATCCTCGGCCTTCAGCTGCATCGCGGTGATCAGGAGCAGCTCGCCGCCGTCCATATAGGGCACGGGGTCGGCGAGCTCACTGACATGTGCCCAGCGCACGGGCGTCTCCAGCCGGTCCTCGCCCGCGAGAACGGACAGCTTGAGACCGGGGTGACGGACGAGTGAGGCGAGCGTGGGAGGCATGGCACCTTCGATGCGAATGCGACGACTTCACCGCCCTGTATGAACGGCTACTGCCGATTCTGCCTCAATGGAGGAATTCGTGGAATTGGCGGCCTGATTTCGCCGCAGGTCTGGCCGTGACGCTCCGGTCCCGGTTGTCCGGTCGCCCCGATTGGGGCGGCGGGGGGCGGCGGGGACAACCGGAACGCCGGACACCCACCGGACCGAACGGCCGGACCGACCGGAACGGCCGAACGCACCGGACCGACAGGGCCGACCAGGACGGCCGCACCCCCCTGAAGCGGCAAGGCCCACCAGAGAGCCGCCACCCCCGGAACGACAGAACCCGACGGAACGACAGGGCCGACCAGAACGACAGAGCCGACCGGAACGGGTCGGTCATCCGCGGAGGTCCACCAGCACCGGCGGCCCGCCCTCGCCCCTTACGGAGGTCACCGACAGCACCGCGTGCCCGGCGGGGACCCCGTGGGCCAGGTCCGAGGCGGACCAGCGCTCGCGCTCCACCGTCCGCACGGTCACCGACTGGGTGGTCACCGCCTTGCCCGTGGCCACCTTACGGATGAAGTGCAGCACCTTGGTCAAGGGTTCGTCGGCGATGATCTGCCGGTCGGTGACGTCCCGCGTTTCGACCCACTCCGTCCCCCACACCTCCGCGAATCGCGCCCCGTCCCAGGTCGTCACTCCGGCGCAGGCCATCCGGCAGCCGACCGCGCCGAGCAGCGCGCTGCGCAGCGCCTCGGGGACGTCGTCGAGGGTGCGGAGGGTGAGCACGGCGCCCGCGTGGGCGGAGCGGAGCCGCTGGATACCGCGCAGGGCCTCGGGGGTGATGGTGTGCGAGGCGTCGTCGAGGACGAGGCAGGCGAAGAGCGAACGGTCGGCGCGGCCCACGGCGCACTCGGTGAACTGCGCCAGGACCAGCCGCGCGAGCATCCGCGACGCCTCGGCGTGGCCGCGTTCGGGCAGATCGATACGGACCCGGAGGGGGTGCTCGAGGGCGCGGAGGGAGAAGGGACGGCGGTCACCGGTGGTGTCGAAGAAATCGGCGAACGCGGGCCGGTCCAGGAGCGCGATCCGGTCCGCGAGCAGCGCGCCCACGTCCCCGGGGGCGCCGGACTGCCGGACCCGCGCCTCCAGCTCACGGGCCTGCGCCCGCTCCCCGGCCTCGTCCAGCGCCTCGCGCAGGGCGTTGATGGCCGTCTTGGAGCCGTCCAGCAGCTCGCGCAGGTCCGGGACGGACGGGAAGCGGCCGTGGGCGGCGCGGTAGGGGCCGAGCAACTGGGCCAGGGCGGTGGCGGCGCGCCGGCTGTCCCCGCCGGGCAGCGACGCGGCCATGTCTCCGATCAGGGCCTCGGCGAGGATGCCAGCCGCCTCGTCGGGGTCGGTGGTGCCGCCGTAGAGGTCCAAGTCGTGGACGGAGTCGGGCCGGCCGATCTTCACGACGACGTCGAACGCCTCGTCCACCCCGAGCCCGGCCCCCGCCGCTCCGACCGCCACGACGGCGACCTGCCCGGCGAGCGCCTGCAGGCAGAGCGACTCCACGACGGGCCGCACCACCCGCCCCGTCTTCCCCGAACCGGGCGGCCCGACGGCCAGCAGCGAGGTACCGAGCACATCGGGGTCGAGGGCGAGCCCGACGCCTCGGTGCTGGTAAGGGTTGCGCCGGTCGTCGGCGGCGGTGCCGAGGCGGACCTGATGGGCGACGAGATCATGACGCGCCGTCCGCACGGGCAGATCGCGCGCCCCGGACGGATGGCCGTACGAGGCGGCGCCGTGACGCAGCACGGTGTCGGTGAACGAGGCGAGGGAGTTCCTCCCGGCGCGCACGGAGTGCCAGGCGTGCTCGATCCGGGCATGGTCGACGTCGTTCATCACCCCGGCCCGCGCATCCGCCGCCAACCGATCAGCCGCGCTGTGCGCCCCCGCGGCCCGCAAATGGGGCCACTCAACCGGATCCACCTCCGGCCGCCCCGCGACGGCCGCCCCGGCAGCGGGCTCGTCCCAGGCCCGCCGGAAGAGGGGCACGACGTATCGGCGCCAGACTTCGGTCCAGTGGCCGACCCGGCTGAAGATTGCAGCGATGATCAAGAACCACAGGGCTTCATAGCAGTTGGCGATCCACTTGAGCATGTCCTTGTCGCCGTCGCGGTTGAACCAGTCCTCCGAATTGAGCAGTCGGAGCGGCCATAGCCAGTACGGACCCAGGTATCCCTTGGTGATCAGCGACCACAACAGCCATGTGCACAGGAGCGCGATCAACGCACCGCTGATCAGCCCACGTGAGGGAATCCGATCCGGTTCTTCCGGCGTCTTCGGCTTGTGCTCGTACGTCCATACCCCCGGCGCCGCCTCGGGCCGCGGGGCGCGCAGCCAGTCGACGAAGGACGGGCGGGCCGCAGGTCCCGGTACCGGAGCGGCGCCGTGGGTCGCCGGGGGCGCGGTCGGCGGCATCGGTGGCGGAGCGGTGGGGAAGGACGGCGGGGATTGCGGGGGTGGGGGTGGGGGCGGGTTGTGGCGTGTGTTGCGTGAGTCGAACGTGCCCTCGGTGTCCATGTGCTGCCCCTTGCCCCCTGACCGGCTGTTCCTCGGCTGTCGCGCCACCGCTCAATCTAGTGTTCCCACGCGGGGAGTTCAGCGACCCCGGCGGTGCTGTCTCGCTCACGGGGTCCATAAGGCAGACGCAGGAGCCGGCGCGGCCGTAGGACGTAGGACAGGCGCAGGAGCCCAACGCAGGGGCGGGAGCCCAAGGCACGCGCGGGAGCCGTAAGACAGACACGGCAGACGGCCGTGCCGTCCTCGCCGGGGCTATGGCCGTCGCGGACAAGGCAACTCGCGCACTGCTCCCGAACGGAACATGCCTCATCCACCGCCACGCCCCTAGCCTGCGCTCAAGACCCCTGTTCTTCCCATGGAGCCCCTCATGACCGAACTGTCCGGAGGCCCGTCCCTCCCCCAGGAGCGCCGCGTCGTCACCGCCATTCCCGGCCCGAAGTCGCAGGAGCTGCTCGCCCGTAAGAACGCGGCGGTCGCCAGCGGGGTGGGGAGTGTGCTGCCGGTCTTCACCGTGCGCGCGGGCGGCGGTGTGATCGAGGACGTGGACGGCAACTCGCTGATCGACTTCGGTTCCGGTATCGCCGTGACCTCCGTCGGCTCCTCCGCCGAGGCGGTCGTACGCCGGGCGTCCGCGCAGCTGGCGGACTTCACGCACACCTGTTTCATGGTCACGCCGTACGAAGGCTATGTGGAGGTCTGCGAGGAGCTGGCCCGGCTCACGCCTGGCGATCACGCCAAGAAGTCGGCGCTGTTCAACTCGGGCGCCGAGGCGGTGGAGAACGCGGTGAAGATCGCCCGTTCGTACACCAAGCGCCAGGCCGTCGTCGTCTTCGACCACGGCTACCACGGCCGGACCAACCTCACCATGGCGCTCACCGCCAAGAACATGCCGTACAAGCAGGGCTTCGGCCCGTTCGCGCCCGAGGTCTACCGCGTTCCGCTCGCCTACCCCTACCGCTGGCCGACCGGTGCGGAGAACTGTGGCGAGGAGGCCGCGGCCCAGGCCATCGACCAGATCAGCAAGCAGATCGGGGCGGAGAACGTGGCCGCGATCATCATCGAGCCGATTCTCGGCGAGGGCGGTTTCATCGAACCCGCCAAGGGCTTCCTGCCCAGGATCGCCGAGTTCGCCAAGGCCAATGGCATCGTCTTCGTCGCGGACGAGATCCAGTCCGGCTTCTGCCGCACCGGCCAGTGGTTCGCCTGTGAGGACGAGGGCATCGTCCCGGACCTGATCACCACCGCCAAGGGCATCGCGGGCGGTCTGCCGCTCGCCGCCGTCACCGGCCGCGCGGAGATCATGGACGCGGCGCACTCCGGTGGGCTCGGCGGCACCTACGGCGGGAACCCGGTGGCGTGCGCGGCGGCGCTCGGCGCCATCGAGACGATGCGCGAGCTGGACCTCAACGCCAAGGCCAAGCGCATCGAGGAGGTCATGAAGGGCCGTCTCGCCGCGATGCAGGAGAAGAACGACATCATCGGCGACCTCCGCGGCCGCGGCGCAATGATCGCCATCGAGCTGGTGAAGTCCGGCACCAAGGATCCCGACCCCGAGGCCACGGCCGCCGTCGCCAAGGCGTGCCACTCGGCCGGGCTGCTGGTGCTGACCTGCGGGACCTACGGCAATGTGCTGCGTTTCCTGCCGCCGCTGGTGATCGGCGAGGATCTCCTGAACGAGGGTCTGGACATCCTCGAGAGCGCCTTCGCCGAGCTGTGACTGTGGGTGATCGATGGGCGGCGTGAAGAAGATGTGCGGGGCCGATGACAGGTGGGTGATCGGCCTGTCGGGCGGGGCCTCGCTGCCGTACGGTCATTCCAGATGAGAGAAACACCCCGCTCGCAGGGGACTGCGAGCGATGCCGAGCCGGTGCTTCCCCAGCTCCGACCCGGCTGTGCCCTCGCGCACACCACTGGAGCCTCCGGCTCCGGATCTCCTCACCGATCGGACGGCCGCCCGCCCCAAACCCCCCGGGGCGCGCGGCACACCGGTCGCCACGGCGGCCCCGGAACCACCCCCCCTGTTCCGGGGCCGCCGACTGTCCACTTCCCTTCCGCGCCATGGGCGTCGTCCGTCACACCCCTCACAGCCCTCGCACTGATCGCGTCGCTCGCACTGCTGGCGCTGTGCACCTGGCAGATCGCCGCCCATGGCCCGCTGCGGACCTACGACGAACGGCTCGGCCGCACGATCGCCGGCTCGCCGCTCCCCTCCCCCGTCGCCGAGTTCCTCGCCGACCTCGGCAACACGGCGGTCGCGGTCTCCGTCCTGGCCCTGGCCGCCGGCTGGGCGGCGTGGCGCGCCCGGCGCGCGGGAACGCCACGCTGGTGGCTTCCGCCGCTGGCGTCCGCGGTGGCGATGGCGGCGGTTCCGGCGCTGATCGTCCCGTTCAAGGCGCTGGTCGGCCGCCCCGGCCCGCCCGGTCCGCTGGCGGGCGAGACCGGATTCTTCCCCTCCGGCCATGCCGCGACGGCCGCCGTCGCCTACGGCGCGGCCGCGCTGCTCCTCCGTCCCCACCTGCGCCGACGGCTGCAACGGCCCCTCCTGGCGGCTGTCGCCGTGCTGAACCTCGCCGTGGCCGTCGGCCTGGTCCGGCGCGGCTACCACTGGCCGCTGGACGCCGTCGCGAGCTGGTGTCTGTCCGGCCCACTGCTGTGGACGGCGCTCCGGCTGAGCCGGTTGAGCCGACCGAGCCCAACGGCAGCCGACGGCGACCGAACCGCCGAGCCGACCGAACCGCCGCGACGACGGGACAACGCGACGACGAGGGGGGACGGGACGCCGGGGGGACGGGACGCCGGGGGGACGGGACGGCAGAACGACGCGACGACGCGAACGCGACGACGACAGCGACCGAACCACGGCGGCGCTGAACAACGACGACTGAGCCACGACGGCTGAACCACGACAGCGCCCCACCCACCACGACGGCCAACCCCCCGGCGGCACCAAGCCGCGACGGCGGCTGAGCGCGGCGGCGGGCCTGATCAGGTCACCCGCACCCACACCCGCCCCGCAGCCCACACCCCAGCCCGCACCCGCACCCGCCCTGCGCCCCACACCCCAGCCCGCGCCCACACCCCACCCCGCACCGGCCCCGTCCGCACCACCTCAGCTGTCGAACCCCAGCCCAGCCCTGTCCATGGCCCTCAGCCACAGATTGCGGCGTCCGCCGTTCTCGTCGGCCCGTGTCATCGACCACTGGGTGATGCCGATGCCCGCCCACCGCACCGGCTCCGGCGGGAACGGCAGGGGCTTGCTGCGCACCATCTCCAGGCGGGTGCGCTCGGTGCGCTCACCGGCCAGCAGATCGAGCATCACCTCGGCGCCGAAGCGGGTCGCCCCGACGCCCAGGCCCGTATAGCCGAGGGCGTACACCACTCTCCCCCCGTGCGCGCTGCCGAAGAACGCGGAGAAGCGCGAGCAGGTGTCGATGGCGCCGCCCCAGGCGTGGCTGAAGCGGACGCCCTCCAGCTGCGGGAAGCAGCGGAAGAAGTGCCCGGCCAGGGTCCGGTAGGTGGCGGGGTGGTGGTCGTATTCGGCGCGGACCCGTCCGCCGTAGCGGTAGACGGCGTCATAGCCGCCCCACAGGATGCGCCGGTCGGCGGTGAGCCGGAAGTAGTGGAAGTGGTTGGCGGTGTCGCTGAGGCCCTGTCGTCGCCGCCAGCCGATCGCGCCGAGCTGTTCCCGGGTGAGCGGTTCGGTCATCAGGGCGTGGTCGTAGACCGGGGCGATGTACGGGCGGACGCGGCGCACCAGGGAGGGGAAGGCGTTGGTGGCGAGCGCCACCTGGCGGGCGCGGACCCGGCCGTAGGGGGTGCGGACGGCCATCGCCGCGCCGGTGTTCGCCAGCCGTTCGGCCGGGGTGTGTTCGTAGATCCGTACGCCCAGTTGGGCGCAGGCCCGCGCCAGGCCCCAGGCGAGCCTGGCGGGGTGCAGCATGGCCACGCCCCGGCGGTCCCAGAGCCCGGCCAGGAAGGTGGGCGAGTCGACCTCGGCGCGTACCGCGTCGCGGTCGAGGAATTCCTGCTCCCCGACGCCGAGCCCGGCCGCCTGTGCGGCGGTCTCGCGCAATTCCGCCACCTGGTGGGGGGCGGTGGCCACATCGATCTCACCGGTGCGTTCGAAGTCGCAGTCGATGCCGTACCGGTCGAGGGCGCTCTCGATGGCGTCGAGGTTGCGCAGGCCGAGCCGCTCGAGTTCGGCCAGTTCACCGGGCCAGCGGGCGGCGCCGTTGCCGAGGCCGTGGGTGAGGGAGGCGGCGCAGAAGCCGCCGTTGCGTCCGGAGGCGGCCCAGCCGGTCTCCTGGCCCTCGATCAGGACCACCTCGCGGCCGGGGTCGCGCTCCTTGGCGATCAGGGCGGTCCACAGTCCGCTGTAGCCGCCGCCGACGACGAGCAGGTCGCAGTGTTCGTCCCCGACGAGCGCGGGGCGGGGGCACGGGCGGCCGGGGTCGTCCAGCCAGTACGGCCGGTACGCGGCGTCGGCCAGGGCCTTCCAAGCGGACGGGGCGGGGGCGCCGTCGCCCCCGGGTGAGCGGGTCATGGCGTCCGTGGCCATGGTTCTCAGCTCCTCTTGCGGCGGGCGCCGGCCAGTTGGCCGACGAGGACACAGAGCACCGCGACGGCGAACATCGCCGTTCCGATCACATTGATCTGCACGGGCGTACCGCGCTGTGCGGATCCCCAGACGAACATGGGGAAGGTCACGGTCGAGCCGGCGTTGAAGTTGGTGATGATGAAGTCGTCGAAGGAGAGCGCGAAGGACAGCAGCGCGCCCGCGGCGATACCGGGCGCGGCGATCGGCAGGGTGACGCGGACAAAGGTCTGCGCCGGGGAGGCGTAGAGGTCCTGGGCGGCCTGTTCCAGCCGGGGGTCCATGGACATCACCCGCGCTTTGACGGCCGTCACCACGAAGCTCAGGCAGAACATGATGTGGGCGATGAGGATGGTCCAGAAGCCGAAGTCCACGCCCATGTTGAGGAAGAGGGTGGCCAGTGAGGCGGCCATGACGACCTCGGGCATCGCCATCGGCAGGAAGATCAGGCTGTTGACCGCGGGGCGGGCCCGGAACCGGTAGCGGGCCAGCGCGAAGGCGATCATCGTGCCGAGGACGGTCGCGCCGATCGTCGCCCATACCGCGATCTTCAGGCTGAGCGAGAGCGAACCGCACAGGTCGGCGACGCCGCACGGATCGGTCCAGGCGTCGGTGGAGAACCGCTGCCATTGGTAGTTGAAGCGGCCGTTGGGCTTGTTGAAGGAGAAGACCAGGACGACGACGTTGGGCAGGATCAGATACGCGAGGGTGCCGAGCCCCGCGATGACCACCAGGTTCCGCCGTATCCAGCGCGTCAGGGCCGTCACACCAGGTCCTCCGTCCCGGACTTGCGGATGTAGACGGTGACCATCGCGAGGATCGCCGCCATGAGGATGAAGGACAGCGCCGCGGCCGTCGGATAGTCCAGCACCCGCAGGAACTGCGACTGGATGACGTTGCCGATCATCTTCTGGTCGGTGGACCCCAGCAGTTCGGCGTTGATGTAGTCGCCCGAGGCGGGGATGAAGGTGAGCAGCGTGCCCGCGACGACGCCCGGCATGGACAGCGGGAAGGTCACCTTCCGGAAGGTGGTGACGGGCCGTGCGTAGAGGTCTCCGGCGGCCTCGTGCAGCCGGCCGTCGATGCGTTCCAGGGAGGTGTAGAGCGGCAGGATCATGAAGGGCAGGAAGTTGTACGTCAGTCCGCAGACCACGGCGAGGGGCGTGGCCAGCACCCGTTGTCCCGCGGTGATCTCCAGGTAGCCGGTGACGTCCAGGACGTGCAGCGAGCCGAGCGCGCCCACCACCGGGCCGCCGTCGGACAGGATCGTCTTCCAGGCGAGGGTGCGGATCAGGAAGCTGGTGAAGAACGGCGCGATGACCAGGACCATCAGCAGATTGCGCCAGCGGCCCGCCCGGAAGGCGATGAGGTAGGCGAGCGGATAGCCGAGCAGCAGGCACAGCACGGTGGCAGTGGCGGCGTAGAGCACCGAGCGCAGGAACTGCGGGTAGTACTCGCTCAGCGCGTCCCCGTAGGTCTGGAGGTGCCAGGTGACCTTGAAGCCCTCTTCGAGGGAGCCGGTCTGGACGGAGGTCGAGGCCTGGTAGACCAGCGGCGCGGCGAAGAAGACCAGCAGCCAGAGGATGCCGGGGAGCAGCAGCCAGTAGGGCACCAGCCGTTTGCGGACGGCGGTCCTGCGGACGGGCGCCTGCTGTACGGGCGCGTCCGCCGGCGGGGCGTCGGGCGTCACCGTCGCCATCACACCGCCTCCTCGTCCCGTTCCGTACCGGCGTCGATGTTCTGTGCCGCGTCGAGGCCGAAGGTGTGGGCGGGGTTCCAGTGCAGTACGACCTCGGCGCCGGGGACGAGGCGGGGGTCGCGTTCGATGTTCTGCTCGTAGACAGCGAACTCGGGGCAGCCGGGGGCGGTGACGACGTACTGGGTGGAGACGCCGAGGAAGCTGGATTCGGCGATCCGTCCGCTGATCCGGTTGCGTCCCTCGGGGACGGTTCCGGCGTCCTCGGCATGGCTGAGAGTGATCTTTTCGGGACGCACCCCCACCAGCAGTTTCCCGCCCGTGCGGACGGGGGCGCTACATCGGCCGGCGGGCAGGGCAAGCCGGCCGCCGGCGGTGGTGAGGACGAGGTCGCCGCCGCTCTTGTCGGTGATCTCGGCTTCGATGAGGTTGGAGGTGCCGAGGAAGTTGGCGACGAAGGTGGTGCCGGGGTTCTCGTAGAGGTCGGCGGGGGCGCCGAGCTGTTCGACCCGGCCGCCGTTCATCACCGCGACCGTGTCGGCCATGGTCATGGCCTCCTCCTGGTCGTGGGTGACGTGGACGAAGGTGATGCCGACCTCGGCCTGGATGCGCCCCAGCTCCAGCTGCATCTGACGGCGCAGCTTGAGGTCGAGCGCGCCCAGCGGCTCGTCGAGCAGCAGCACCTGGGGGTGGTTGATCAGCGCGCGGGCGACGGCGACGCGCTGCTGCTGGCCGCCGGAGAGCCGCTGCGGTCTGCGGCGGGCGAAGTCACCGAGCTGGACCAGCTCCAGCATCTCCTCGACCCGCTTCTTCACCGAGGTGACGCCGCGCCGGCGCAGTCCGAAGGCGACGTTCTCGTAGACGTCGAGATGCGGGAAGAGGGCGTAGCTCTGGAAGACCGTGTTGACCGGCCGCTTGTACGGCGGGAGGTCGGTGATGTCCTTACCGGCGAGCCGGACCGTGCCGGTGGTGGGCTCCTCCAGGCCCGCGATCATGCGCAGGGTGGTGGTCTTGCCGCAGCCGGACGCGCCGAGCAGGGCGAAGAAGGAGCCGGCGGGTATGTGCAGATCGAGCGGGTGGACGGCGGTGAAGGACCCGTAGGTCTTGCTGATCCGGTCGAGCCGGACGTCGCCGCCGGAGCTGGGCTGGGTCATGGGGTGCGCTTCCTCGCGTGTCAGGCGCCGGTGAGCTTGGCGAACTTGTCCTCGAATGCCGCCTCTTCCCTGCTCGACAGCGAGCGGAAGGCATGGGACTTGGCGGCCATCTCCTCGTCGGGGAGGATCAGCGGGTTGTCCGCCAGCGCCTTGTCGATCTTCGCGAGCTCCTCGCGTACCCCGTCGACTGGGCAGACGTAGTTGATGTAGGCGGCGATCTTCGCGGCGACCTTGGGTTCGTAGAAGTAGTCGATGAGCCGTTCGGCGTTCCTCTTGTGGCGCGCCTTGTTGGGGATGAGGAGATTGTCCGTGGCCGTCATGTAGCCGGCGTCGGGGACGGCGAACTCGATCTCGGGGTTGTCGGCCTGGAGCTGGATCAGGTCCCCGGCCCAGGCCATACAGGCGGCGATGTCCCCCTTGGTGAGGTCGCCGGTGTAGTCGTTGCCGGTGAAGCGGCGGATCTGGCCCCGGTCGGACGCCTTCTGGAGGCGGGCGATCGCGGCGTCGTAGTCGTCGGCGGTGACCGTCTCGGGGCGTTTGCCCATGTCCAGGAGGGTCAGCCCGACGGTGTCGCGCATCTCGGTCAGCAGTCCGACCCGGCCTTTGAGCTGTGGGTCGTCCAGCAGCTGGGAGACGGAGGTGACCTTACGGCCGCCGGTGGCCTTCTTGTTGTACGCGATGACGGCGGGGATACCGGTCCACGGGTAGGAGTGGGCGCGGCCGGGGTCCCAGTCCGGAGTACGAAAAGGTTTCGCCAGATGGGCGTAGGCGTGGGGCAGCTGGGCGGCGTCCAGCCGCTGCATCCAGCCGAGCCGGATCATCCGGGCGGCCAGCCAGTCGGTGACGCAGATCAGGTCGCGGCCGGTGGCCTGGCCCGCGGCGAGCTGTGGCTTGATCTTGCCGAAGAACTCGACGTTGTCGTTGATGTCCTCGGTGTACTTCACCGTGATGCCGGTGCGGCGCTGGAACGCGTCGAGGGTCGGATGGCGGTTGCCCTTGCCGACGTCCATGTACTCGGTCCAGTTGGAGAAGCTGACCCGCTTCTCCTCGGCGGAGTGGTCGTCGGCGGAGTTGTCCGCCTCGGTGCGCCCCGCGGGCGGGATCCCGCAGCCGCCGAGCGCCCCGAGCCCGCCGACGGCGATCGCCCCGGCGCCTCCCGCGCGCAGCAGGGAGCGGCGGGTGACCGCCATGCGGCCGCTGGTCAGGGAGCGCCGGATCGCCGATATCTGCGGTGGGGACAGGCTCTCGGGGTCGTGCCGTGCTTCCATACGCTGTGCCTTTCGAGGGTGTCGGCCGGTGGCGGCCGGCCGAGGCCACACGGGGGCGGCCGCACATTCAGGTCTGTCGGTCCCCGAAGACCGTGCGGTGCCAGTCCTTGCGGACCACCGCGGTGTTGTCCAACATCACATGCTTGACCTGCGTGTACTCCTCGAAGGAGTACGCCGACATGTCCTTGCCGAAGCCGGACGCCCGCACCCCGCCGTGCGGCATCTCGCTGATGATCGGGATGTGGTCGTTGATCCAGACACAGCCCGCCCTGATCTCCCGGGAGGCGCGGCCCGTCCGGTAGACATCGCGGCTCCAGGCGGAGGCGGCGAGACCGTAAGGGGTGTCGTTGGCGAGCGCGATGCCCTCGTCGTCGCCGTCGAAGGGGAGGACGGCCAGCACCGGACCGAAGATCTCGGACTGGACGATCTCGCTGTCCTGGGGTGCGCCGGTGATGAGCGTGGGCCGGTAGTACGCGCCCCTGGCAAGGTCACCGCCCGGGGCGGCGCCCCCGGTGACGACGGTGGCGTAGCCGCGGGCCCGCTCCACGAAGCCCGCCACGCGGTCGCGCTGGGCGTGGGAGACCAGCGGGCCGAGGTCGGTGTGCGGATCGAAGGGGTCGCCGAGCCGTACGGTCTCCATGAGATCGGCGACGGCGGCGATGAACGCGTCGTACAGCGGGCGCTGGACATACGCGCGGGTGGCGGCGGTGCAGTCCTGTCCGGTGTTGATCAGCGCGCCCGCGACGGCGCCGTGCGCGGCGGCCTCCAGGTCGGCGTCGTCGAAGACGACGAAGGGCGCCTTGCCGCCGAGTTCGAGATGGACGCGTTTGACGGTGGCGGTGGCGAGTGCGGCGACGCGCTTGCCGACCGCCGTCGAGCCGGTGAAGGAGGTCATCGCCACGCCGGGGTGGGAGACCAGGTGTTCGCCCGCCTCGGGGCCGGTGCCGCTCACCACGTTGACGACGCCGTCCGGGATCCCCGCCTCGGTGGCGGCCTGGGCGAACATCAGCGAGGTCAGGGGCGTCAGTTCGGCGGGCTTCAGCACGATGGTGTTGCCCGCGGCGATGGCCGGGAGGACCTTCCAGGCCGCCATCTGGAGGGGGTAGTTCCAGGGGGCGACGGACCCGACGACCCCGATGGGCTCGCGGCGGATGTACGAGGTGTGGTCGCCGCTGTACTCGGCGGCGGCCTTGCCCTCCAACTGGCGGGCGGCACCCGCGAAGAAGGCGGTGTTGTCGATGGTGCCGGGCACATCGAACTCGGTGGAGAGCTTGATGGGCTTGCCGCACTGCGACGACTCGGCGCGGGCGAGGTCCTCCGCCCGCTCGGTGAGCACCGCGGCGAAGCGGTGCAGCGCGTCGGACCGCTCGCCGGGGGTGGCGCCCGCCCATTCCGGGAGGGCGGCCCCGGCCGCCGCCACCGCGGCGTCGACATCGGCCGGACCGGCGAGCCGGTAGCTGAACACCCGCTCGCCGGTGGCCGGGTCCACGACCGGGTGGGTGGCCTCGGAGCCGCCCTGGCGCAGACGGCCCGCGATGTACTGCGCACCGTCGGCGAACCGCTCCGTCACATCGAACCGCTGATCCATCGCGCGCTCTCCTCCGCCGGTTCACCCAAGGGGGTGAGGCGTAGCTCCAACCGGAATCGAAGGCTGATCCTGACAGAGAGCCTTGGCTTCAACAAGGGATTCCGTTGTTGCTTTTTGGTTTCGCGACGGATTCAGTGATCAGGGCGGCTTCGGCATCACCGTTTCACGGGCCGGAGCGTTTCGCGGGTCGGGCCCGGGCCGGATTCCGGTGCGGACTCCGGCCCAGAAGCGGGCTCCGGTTCAGAAACGGCTGTGGCCCAGAATCAGAAGCGGACTGTGGCCCAGAAGCGGACTCCGGTCTGGACGCGGACTCCGGCCTGGACGCGGGGCTCTGGTCTAGAAGATGGAGTCGAGGGCGGCGTCCAGCGCCGCGAGGTAGATCGCCGGGAGCACCATGCCAATGATTCCGCAGACCAGACCGGCGGTCGCCGAACCCCCGTTGTTCGCCTCGCCCCGGCTGACCTTCCCCTTGCCGATGGCGCCGAAAATGATCGCCAGGATGCCGAGGATGACCGCGAAGACCCACAGGAAGTAGGTGATCCCGCAGACCAGGCCGACGATGCCGCAGACCAGCGCGGCCGTGCCCATGCCGTTGCTCAGCTGCATCGGCATCCCGGCCATCCCCGGGTGGACGGGCGGCGCGGCGGGATAGCCGGCCCCGGGGTACTGCGGCGGCTGGCCCGGGAACTGCGGCGGCTGGGCCGGCGGCGTGGGCGTGGCGTAGGGATTGGCCTGGGACTCGTACGGGCCCTGCTGTGGACCGGGCGTGTTGCTGGACATCGATGGTCTCCCCTCCTGATGAACGTCCGGCAATGTTATGGGCATGATTCGGCCCGGGTCAGCTCGATTGCGCGGGTCGATTGGGCAGGTCGGTGGGGCTGTTGGCGGCGGAGCCGCGGCGGTGTCGGTGGTGGGTGCGAGAATCCCGGACATGGAGACGAACGGGGTGACGGCATCGGTATCGGCGGACGGGGGTCCCCGGTCGGTCGAGGAGCTGGTCGAGCGGACGGCGCGCGGTGAGCGCCTCAAGTACGTCTGGTTCTGGGGCCATCGGCCCCGCCCGGACGGAAGCGTGGGCCCGGGGTGTTTCAGCCAGTGGTGGCCCTCGCCGTTCACCGTGGACGGCATCACCTATGCGACGGCCGAGCACTGGATGATGGCGGGCAAGGCGCGGCTGTTCGACGACGCGGAGGCCGAGCGGCGCGCGCTCGACGCCTCCCACCCCAAGCAGGCCAAGGACGCGGGCCGCACGGTGCGTGGCTTCGACGAGGAGACCTGGCTGCGCCATCGGTTCGGCCTCGTGGTCGAGGGCAATGTGCACAAGTTCGGCCACCACCCCGAGCTGCGCGACTATCTGCTGGGCACCGGGTCACGGGTGCTGGTGGAGGCCAGCCCGGTGGACCGGGTGTGGGGCATAGGGCTCGCGGCGGACGACGAGCGGGCGGCGGATCCCGCCCGCTGGCGCGGGCTCAATCTGCTGGGGTTCGCGCTGATGGAGGCGCGTCAGCGGCTGATATCGGCGCGCGGGAGCACCGCCGCGGAGGAGATCCGGGCATAGCCCGGATCGTCGCCGCTGTCCGCATCGTCGTCCGAGGCGACGTAGACGAAGAGCATGACGACGCTCGCCACCACCGCGGCCACCCCGAGGATTACCCCGGTGAGCGCCGCATGGTGGTTGGTCGCCTCGCCCCTTGCCACCTTGGCGCGGCCGAGCACCCCGAAGACGATCGCGAGCACACCGAGGACGACGCCGAGGACGACGCTCGCGAAGAGGGCCAGTCCGATGATGCCGAGCACCAGGGCGGCCGTGCCGTGGCCGTTGTTCGGCACATAGGCGACACCCGGCCAGCCCTGGCCGTACGCGCCGCCGGGATATCCGGACCCCGGGTAGCCGGAATGCGGGTATCCGGAACCGGGGTAGGCGGAACCGGGGTAGGCGGTGTCCGGATAGCCATAGCCGGGATAGCCGGGGGCCGCGCCGTACGGGGCCTGCTCGTAGGGCGTCTGCTGGGGGTGTCCGTAGCCGGGCTGGGCGTACCCGGTCTGGGCATGGCCGGCCTGGCCGTAGCCGGGCTGGCGCAGCCCGCCGGTCCGTACGGCCCGGCCGGATAGGCGCTGGGGGTGCCGGGGCCGGTCGGCGCGGGCGGTGGCGGGGGCACCGCACCCGGCGGGGACGCGGTGGAGCCAGCCGGGAGCGCGGAGCCGGCCGGGGGCGGCGGGGACGCGGAGCCCGACGGCCGCGCCGCGCCCATCGTGGGCGCCGAGCCCATCGGGG
>NZ_BBOX01000364.1 GCF_001553455.1 Streptomyces hygroscopicus subsp. hygroscopicus | reverse complement strand
GCCCCGGAGACCGGCGCGAGCACCCACACCGGCGCGGCGCCCGGCGCGGACGGCGCGGCGGGCACCGGCGCTGGCTCCGGCACCGGCACCGGCACCGGTGCGGACCCCCGGCTGCCCGGCGGCGAGCCCGGCCCCCGGTGCGCCGCGTGCCAGGAGGGCACCATCGGCCAGGACGGGTTCTGCGAGCGCTGCGGACACGCCCAGGGGCGCGAACGCGACCATGTGGAGAGCGAGTTGGAGGGCATCGCGGCGGCCACCGACCGCGGGCTGCGCCATCACCGCAACGAGGACGCGTTCTCCGTGTCCTCCGCCGAGCTGCCCGACGGCTCACCGGTCGTGGTCGCGGTGGTGTGCGACGGGGTCTCCTCGGCGACCCGCCCCGACGACGCCTCGGCCGCCGCGGCCCATGCGGCGAATGAGGCGCTGATGGCCTCGCTCCCGCACGGCGCCCACCCCCAGCAGGCGATGAACGAGGCCATCGTCGCCGCCGCCGAGGCGGTCAACTCCCTGGCGGTGGAGACCGACGGGCCCGCTTCCCACCCCGAGCAGCAGCGCCATCAGAACGCACCGGCCTGCACCATCGTCAGCGCCGTCGTCACCAGCGACATCCTCACCGTCGGCTGGGTCGGGGACAGCCGCGCCTACTGGGTCCCCGACGACCGCACGGCCCCGCCCGCCCGGCTCACCGAGGACGACTCCTGGGCGGCACAGATGGTGGCCGCGGGCCTGATGTCGGAGGCGGAGGCGTACGCGGACGAGCGCGCCCACGCCATCACCGGCTGGCTCGGGGCGGACGCCTATGAACTGGAGCCGCACACCGCCTCCTACAAGCCGGACCGGCCGGGCGTGGTGGTGGTGTGCACCGACGGGCTGTGGAACTACGCCGAATCGGCGGAGGAGATGGCCCGCGCGGTGCCGCCGGACGCCCGTGCCCGGCCGCTGAACAGTGCGCAGGTCCTGGTCGGCCACGCCCTCGGCGGCGGTGGCCACGACAACGTAACAGTGGCGGTCGTGCCGTTCCCCGCTGCCCCGGGCCGGGCAGGATCCGCCTGACGGTCGTCAAGGAACGGAAGACATGGCCCCTTTCCCCCCATCCCCTGCGCCGCGGTTCTCGGTCGAGGTCTACCAGAACGAGTACCTCCCCGTGGGAGGCCGCGAGGTGAACGCGATCATCACCGTCACCTCGGCGGGCGGCGGGACCGCGGGCGGGCCAGGGACCGCGGAAGGGCCCGGGGCCGCGGGCGTACCGGGAGCCGCGGCCGGTCTTGGAACCGCGGGAGGACCGGGAGCCGCGGCCGGGCTCGGCCCCATGGGAGGGCCTGGGGCCGCGGCCGGACCTGGAGCTTCAGGAGGATCCGGGGCCGTGGAAGGGCCAGGGGCCGCGGGCGGGACGCCGATACCCGGGACGCCGATACCCGGGCCCGCCCTCGCCCCCGGCCCGCGCCAGGACGTCCCCGGCGGGTCCGGCCGGTGCGGCGCCTCCTCCGGCGCCGCCGTGGTGATCATGGTGGACTGCTCCGGCTCCATGGGCTATCCGCCGACGAAGATGCGCCATGCGCGGGACGCGACCGCCGCCGCGATCGACACGGTGCGCGACGGCGTCGCCTTCGCCGTGGTGGCGGGCACGCACAAGGCGGTCGAGGTCTTCCCGGGCGGCGGACGGCTGGCCACCGCCGATCCGCTCACCCGCGCCCGGGCCAAGGAGGCGCTGTGCGGCCTGAGTCCGGGCGGCGGCACCGCGATCGGCAGCTGGCTGCTGCTGGCCGACCAGCTGCTCGGCTCGGCCGACGCCGCGATCCGGCATGGCATCCTGCTCACCGACGGCCGGAACGAGCACGAGGAGCCGGAGCGGCTGCGGGCGGTGCTCGACGCCTGCGCCGGCCGCTTCACCTGCGACGCCCGCGGGGTCGGTACGGACTGGGAGGTCGAGGAGGTCACCGGGATCGCCTCCGCCCTGCTCGGAACGGCCGACATCGTGGCCGATCCCGCCGGACTCCGTGCGGACTTCACGCGGATGACCAAGGCGGCGATGGGCAAGGAGATCGCCGATGTCAGCCTGCGGCTGTGGACTCCGAAGGGCGCCGAGGTGGTGTATGTGAAGCAGGTCGCACCGGCGGTCGAGGACCTGACCGCGCGGCGCGTCGAGGCCGGTCCGCGGGCGGGCGACTATCCCACGGGGTCATGGGGCGAGGAGTCCCGTGATTACCACGTATGTGTACGGGTTCCGGCCGCCGAGACCGGCCGGGAGATGCTCGCGGCCAGGATTTCCCTGGTTCAGCCACCGCCCGGCGGAGTCGGCAGTCCGCCGAGCCCGCTGGCGCAGGGGTTGGTGCGAGCGGTCTGGACGGATGACCTGGCCGCCTCCACCGCGATGAATCCGCAGGTGGCGCACTATACGGGCCAGGCCGAACTGGCACAGGCCATCCAGGCGGGAATGAATGCCCGCAAGTCCGGCAATGCCGAACAAGCGACCGCCAAGCTCGGTCGTGCCGTACAGCTGGCGACCGCATCGGGGAACGAGGACACGGCGAAACTGCTTGCGAAGGTGGTGGACGTCGTCGATGCGGCGGCAGGTACTGTGCGACTGAAAGCGAAGGTCACGGAGGCGGACGAGATGACACTCGAAACGCGCTCCACCAAGACAGTTCGCGTCAAGAAGTAGCACATAACCAACACTCACGTAGCACTTCTCGGCAGAAACGCCAAGAACGCCACAAGAGGGGGATCCGACATGCCGACCTGTCCCAACGGCCACCAATCGGCGGCCGACGACTGGTGTGAGGTGTGTGGCCACCGGATGTCGGGGACACCCATGCCCTCCGGTGCCGTCCCGCCGCCTCCGCCACAGCCCATGCCGGGTGGCCCCGGCACGCCCGTCCCACCGGGCGGCTTCGGAAGTCCGGGGTCGGGCGGCCCACCACCGCCCGGCGGCCCGGGCGGCTACGGCTATCCGGGGCAGCAGCAGGAGCTGTGCCCGCAGTGCCGTACCCCGCGTGAGTCGCAGGCTCCGTTCTGCGAGGAGTGCCGCTTCAACTTCCAGACGCAGGCGCCTTCGCCGTACGGCCCGCCGCAGGGCGGTTACGCGCCGCCGCAGCAGCCCGGCCCCGGGCAGCCGCACGCCCCGCACCCCGCGCAGGGCGGGTTCGGCGGCGACCGGGACTGGACGCTCCCGCCGCCGCAGGGAGGCACGCCCCCACACGGCGCACCGCAGCAGGGTGCCCCGGGCGCGCCCGGGCAGCAG
Source organism: Streptomyces hygroscopicus subsp. hygroscopicus (assembly GCF_001553455.1). Classification (GTDB taxonomy): domain Bacteria; phylum Actinomycetota; class Actinomycetes; order Streptomycetales; family Streptomycetaceae; genus Streptomyces; species Streptomyces hygroscopicus. The sequence goes on along the minus strand of NZ_BBOX01000364.1, from coordinate 1,466 downwards.
TACGGCTACGGCTATCCCCAGGCCACCGCGCAGCCGTACGGGAACGACGGGTACGCCCCGCCGCCCCAGCAGCAGGGCCCGGGGCACCAGCCGCCGCAGCAGCACCCGGGTGCCCCGCAGCACTCGACGCCGCCCGGCGGGGCCCCGTTCGGCCAGGCCCAGGCGGCGCCCGGAAACTGGATAGCGGTCGTCGCCCCGGACCGTGAGTACTTCGTGGCGATGATGAACCGCAGCGGCCCGGAGGCCGCCGGGCTGAACCTCCCGGCGTACTCCCCCGAGCAGCAACTGCCGCTCAACGGTCACCAGATCACCATCGGCCGACGCCGTCACAGCACCGGTGAGGCCCCCGACATCGACCTGGGGCGGGCGCCCGAGGACCCGGGCGTCTCACACCAGCACGCACTCCTGGTGCAGCAGCCCGACGGGGCGTGGGCGGTCGTCGACCAGGACTCGACGAACGGGACGACGATCAACGGCGGCGAGGAGCCGATCCAGCCGTTCGTGCCGGTCCCGCTCCGGGACGGCGACCGGGTCCACGTCGGCGCCTGGACGACGATCACGGTGCGCCGGGGCTGAGCGGCGAGGAGCGGCGGGCCAGGGCCTAGACGAAGGACTGGAGCCGGTCGGGAGGGCCGAGCGGCCAGCCGTAGGCGCCCTCCGGCTCGTCCAGCCAGGCCCACTGCCGCTCGCCCCGCACCGTCACCCCGTAGCGCTCCCGCCCCGGCCTGCCCTCGTGCTCCCACAGCGCGAGGGCCTCGACCGGCTCCAGATGGCCCGCGGCCAGGTTCAGCAGGAAGCGGAAGGAGTCGTCCAGCAGGGGCCGGGACGGCAGACCGCAGGTGGGCACCCTCTCAGGCGGTGGGCCGCTGCCGCGCAGCGGAACGAAGTACGCGGGAGTGGCCAGAAAGCGCCCTTCCGCATGGCGGGCGTCGGCGACCCTCAGAGTGATCAGACCGGTCGCGAGCGGCGTCAGGATCAGCGCGTCCGGCCGGCACTGGCCGAGCCATGCGGGCGGAACGGACGCCACCGCGCAGGTGGCGATGATCCGGTCGTAGGGAGCGTGCAGCGGACAGCCGCGCGCCCCGTCCCCCGTGACGACCGCCGGCCGGAACCCGGCCGCGGCCAGGTGGTTGCGGGCGGCCTCGGTGATCTCCGGGTCGAGGTCGAGGGTGGTGACGTGTGTCTCGCCGAGCCGATGGGCCAGCAGCGCGGCGTTGTAGCCGGTGCCCGCGCCGATCTCGAGCACCCGGTCGCCGTCCCGCACCCGCAGCGCCTGGAGCATCCGGGCCATCAGCGACGGCTGGCTGCTGGAGGTGATCAGTTCACCGTCGCGCACCCGCGTCGCCAGCGGGACATCGGCGTAGGCGTCCGGACCAGCCAGGCCGGGTCCCCGCCGCGAGGTCGGGGGTTCGGGGGTTCGTACCGACCGACCCAACGACGGGTCCGGGGTGCGACGCCCGGTACCC
>NZ_BBOX01000363.1 GCF_001553455.1 Streptomyces hygroscopicus subsp. hygroscopicus | reverse complement strand
GCCCGCCGCAGCGGGTGGGGGTCGTCACGCCACAGCCGGGTGCAGCCGACCGTCCCGCGCGCCCCGCCGCCCTCTCCCGTCGCCGATGCCCCGCCGGGCTCGTCCGCCCGGCCGTCGCTGCCCGCCTCGCCGTCGTCGCCAACCGCCCGACCGTCGGTGCCCGCCCGGCCGTCGGTGCCCGCCTCGCCTGCCGCGCTCGCCTCCCCCGCCCCGCCGGTCTCCCCCACATCCCCCGCCTCCCCCGCCTCCTCCGTCTCGAAGTAATAGGGCACGAACAAGTGGCGCGGCACCTCTTCGAAGGCCGCCCGCCAGGCGGGGTCCGTGAGTCCGCCGCCCGCCACGATCTCCCGGACCAGCCCGGTCCGTACCGCCGCGGCCTCCTGGGCGTACGGGTCGGCCGGACCGGCCCTCCGGCCCGTACCCTGCCGCCGCGCCACACGTTCCGCAGCGTCCGGAGCGCTGCGGGTGCCACCGCCCGTGCTGCCCATGACTCCACTGTCCTGCGCCCGCCTCCCGGCCGCGACCCACGCCCCCTTTTCCAGACGGGGACGTCTGAGACCATGGAGGGCGTGAACGAGATTCCGCGCGGCACACTTCAGGAGCAGACCTTCTACGAGCAGGTCGGCGGCGAGCAGACCTTCCGGCGTCTGGTGCACCGCTTCTATCAGGGGGTCGCGGAGGACCCGCTGCTCCGGCCGATGTACCCCGAGGACGACCTGGGACCGGCCGAGGAGCGGCTCACGCTCTTCCTGATGCAGTACTGGGGCGGTCCCCGCACCTACAGCGACAACCGCGGCCACCCACGGCTGCGCATGCGCCACGTCCCCTTCACCGTGAACCGCGCCGCCCACGACGCCTGGCTGCGCCATATGCGCGACGCGGTCGACGAGCTGGAGCTGGCTCCGGAGCACGAGCGCCAGCTGTGGCACTACCTCACCTATGCCGCCGCCTCCATGATCAACACCGAGGGCTGACCCGGCGGGCCGATCCGCCGCCCGGGCGCGGGCGGCCCCGGCGCGCTGCCGGACACGCGGCCCGGCGGGCTCAGGCGGGGGTGCGGGCTCAGGCGGGGGTGACGGACAGACCGGGGAAGCCCGATGTGCGCACCGCGACGGAGCCGTACGGAGTGCGCAGCCGCAACCAGCCGCCCGCGGCGAGCAGCACCAGCGGATCGGCCGTGGGGCCGGGCGCGGTGGTCACACCGCCCCTGGCTCCGGCGGGGGCGGTGGCCGCCGACGCCGCCGTCGCCCGGACCGGGCGCAGGAAGCCCAGCGACTGGGCGGCGTGCACGGCGCGCAGCGGGAGTCCGGTGTCACCGAGCGTCCGGGACCAGATCTCCTGGCCGATGCGGTCGCGCTCGGCGCGCGTACGGCGCTCCTCGGGGAGTGCCGCGTCGCGGGCCCGGAACTCGGCGACGGCAGCGGTGACCGCCCCGCGCACCTCGTCCGCGCCCGGCAGCCCGTCCACCCGGCGCCAGCCGCCGCGCGGCGGCAGCACTCCGGCCCACGGGGGACCGGTGACGGCCTGCGGCACGATGACCACCAGGCCCCGGCCCCCGGCCGCTTCGGCGGTCCGCTCGGCCCGCGCCCTGTCCAGCGCGTCCGCGAACTCACCGGCCGAGACCGTCGTGTCCAGCCCCCCGGGGCCCCTGGAGCCCCCGGGGCCGCCGGGACCGCCCGCCGCCGTCGCCGACGCGGCATCGGTGGGGACGATCGCCTCGAGCCGTGCCGTACGGATCGCGAGGACCTCGAAGGACGGCGGCCGGCCGAAGACGGCGAGCACACCGCCGCCCGCCTGGAGCCGCACCGCCGCCGCCCGGTCGTAGTGGATCAGCCTGGCCAGGAAGGCGGCGAGATCGGCCGCCTCCCCGGCGTCGGCGAAGTGGAGCTCCTGGTGGCCGGCCGTCATACCGTGACGGCCCCTTCCCGCCGCCCGGCGTCACCGGTGCCGCCGGCGGCCTTCCCGGACGCCGTACCGGCGCCCTTCACCGGGTCCGGCTCCAGGTACTCGGTCAGGAACTTCTCCTCTTCCGGAGTGATCCGGCGCGGACGGCCCCGGTCGAGGTCGTACGGCACGATGCGGGTGGCGGCACGCACATACAGGGCGTCCTCGTCCTTGATCTCGTAGCGCACGGTGAGATACGCGGCCCCGATCTCCGTCACCCAGGTCTCGACCGTCACCGGGCGGTGCCGGTGGACGAGGGGCTTCAGATAGTCGATCTCATGCCGGGCCACCACCACGCCGCCGGTGAACGCGTCGCTGCCGTTCCCCGGCGCCAGCCGCCACATGAAGTCGACCCGGGCCTCCTCCAGGTAGCGGAGGAAGGTCACGTTGTTGACATGGCCGAAGGCGTCCATATCGGACCAGCGCAGAGGACAGGGATAGACATGGCGTGCCATCCGCTCAGCCCCGGGTGAGCTTCTTGTAGGTGGCGCGGTGCGGACGGGCCGCGTCCGGGCCGAGCCGCTCGACCTTGTTCTTCTCGTACGACTCGAAGTTGCCCTCGAACCAGAACCACTTGGAGTCGCCCTCGTACGCCAGGATGTGCGTGGCGACGCGGTCGAGGAACCAGCGGTCGTGGGAGACGACCACGGCGCAGCCGGGGAAGTCGAGCAGCGCGTTCTCCAGCGAGGAGAGCGTCTCGACGTCGAGGTCGTTGGTGGGCTCGTCGAGGAGCAGCAGATTGCCGCCCTGCTTGAGGGTGAGCGCCAGGTTGAGCCGGTTGCGCTCACCGCCCGAGAGCACCCCGGCCGGCTTCTGCTGGTCCGGGCCCTTGAAGCCGAAGGCGGAGACATAGGCGCGGGAGGGCATCTCGACCTGGCCGACGTTGATGTAGTCGAGCTCGTCGGAGACGACCGCCCACAGCGTCTTCTTGGGGTCGATGTTGGCGCGGCTCTGGTCGACGTAGGAGATCTTGACGGTCTCGCCGACCTTGATGGTGCCCGCGTCGGCGGTCTCCAGGCCCTGGATCATCTTGAAGAGCGTGGTCTTACCGGCGCCGTTGGGGCCGATGACGCCGACGATGCCGTTGCGCGGGAGGGTGAAGGACAGGTCGTCGATCAGGACCTTCTCGCCGAACGCCTTGGAGAGGTTCTCCACCTCGACCACGACATTGCCCAGCCGCGGGCCCGGCGGGATCTGGATCTCCTCGAAGTCCAGCTTCCGGGTCTTCTCGGCCTCGGCGGCCATCTCCTCGTAACGGGTCAGCCGGGCCCGGGACTTGGCCTGGCGGCCCTTGGCGTTGGAGCGGACCCACTCCAGCTCTTCCTTGAGGCGCTTGGCCCGCTTGGCGTCCTTCTGGCCCTCGACCTTCAGCCGGGCCTGCTTCTTCTCCAGGTAGGTGGAGTAGTTGCCCTCGTAGCCGATGGCCCGGCCGCGGTCGAGCTCCAGGATCCACTCGGCGACGTTGTCCAGGAAGTACCGGTCGTGGGTGATGGCCACGACGGTGCCCTCGTACTTGGCGAGGTGCTGCTCCAGCCAGTTGACGGACTCGGCGTCCAGGTGGTTGGTGGGCTCGTCCAGCAGCAGCAGGTCGGGGGCCTCCAGCAGCAGCTTGCAGAGCGCGACCCGGCGCTTCTCACCACCGGAGAGGTTGGTGACCGGCCAGTCGCCGGGCGGGCAGCCGAGGGCGTCCATGGCCTGCTCGAGCTGGGCGTCCAGGTCCCAGGCGTTCGCGTGGTCCAGCTCCTCCTGGAGCTTGCCCATCTCCTCCAGCAGCGCGTCGCTGTAGTCGGTCGCCATCTGCTCGGCGATCTCGTTGAAGCGGTCGAGCTTGCCCTTGGTCTCCGCCACGCCGTCCTGGACGTTCTCCAGCACGGTCTTGGACTCGTCCAGCGGGGGCTCCTGGAGCAGGATGCCGACGCTGTAGCCGGGCGAGAGGAAGGCGTCACCATTGGACGGCTGCTCCAGGCCGGCCATGATCTTCAGCACCGTCGACTTACCGGCGCCGTTTGGCCCCACGACACCGATCTTCGCGCCGGGCAGAAAGCTCAGCGTGACGTCGTCGAGGATCACCTTGTCGCCGTGCGCCTTGCGCGCCTTGCGCATGGTGTAGATGAACTCAGCCAAGAGAAACCGTCCGGCATCTGGTAGGTATCGGGGTGCGGCTCCGCCGCGGTGTCCGTATCCGTGGCGGCTGCGCCGCGTGAGGGCAGATATACCCATCTTGCCGTACGGCCGGCCCGAGGCGGAAACCCATGGGGTCCGGCGTGCGGCGCGGGTCCGGCGTCCGGTCCCCGCGCGACGCGAAGGGCCGGAACCTCCGCGAGGCTCCGGCCCTCCCTCACTGTGCGTTGCCGACGGTCATCACCCTCGGTGACGGCCGCTCCGCTTAGCGATCACTGCTGCCCTGGCGTCGCCGCCCTGGCGTTCACTCGCCCGCGGGCGCCTTCTTCCTGCGGACGAGGAAGACCGCGCCGCCGCCGACCACGACCAGCGCCACGGCGATGCCCGCGATCACCGGGGTGTTGCTGCTGCTCCCGGTTTCGGCGAGGTCGCCACCGGTGGTGTCACCGCCGGTGCCGCTGCCACCGGCCGACGCGGGGCTCGGCTGCGAGGAGGGGGTGTCGCCGCTGCCGCCGCCGCTGCTGCTGGAGGTCTTGCAGTCGAGGACGCCGGAGAAGGTCTTCTCGAAGCCGTTCGGCCCCGTGATGGTGAACTTGTAGCTCTCGTCCTCCTTCACCGGGGCGGTGACGGTCTTGGACTGACCCGCCTCGACGGTGTACTTCTGGCCCAGCAGCTCGAAGCCGAAAGCCTCGTCGCCCTTGTTGGTGGCGGTGATGTCCACGCCGCCCTTGGCGCAGTTCTTCTCGGCGGAGACCGCCGGGACCGCGCCCTGCTTCGCCCAATTCGCACTGGCCGTGGCGGAGACGGTGCTCTCGCTGGACCCGGCGAGGATCTGGGTCTGGCTCTTGGTGGCGCTGGAGAACGCGCGGCCCACCGGAACCTTGGTGGAAGCCTGGGCGGTCAGCGTGGCGGAGCCGTCGGCCGCGCCGTCCGGGACGTCGAAGTACACCTCGCCGCCGTCGGCGGCGCTGGTGATGGTCTTGCCGCTTCCGTCGACCAGCTTGACGCCGCTGCCCGCGGCCTCGGTGCCCGGGGTGAGGGTGACGCTGTCGGCGTTGGTGTGGACCGTGACCGGGCCGAGCCGCTGACCGGCCTTGCCGGAGACGGCCGGCGGGTCGAGGCTCAGCGACGCCTTGGGCTCCCCGACGTTCTGGGCGCTCTTCTCGAGGTAGTCGGCGAGCTTCTCGGCCTGCGGGTCGACCGCGTCGACCTTGGCGTTGTCGGAGAAGCGCCAGATGGCGACCTGCGTACCGGCGGCGGCGGTCTTTTCTGTGAGGGCACCGGCGTCCGCCGTCTTCGCCAGCGCGTCGAGGTCGTTCACCTGCGGGTAGGAGTTCTGCAGAATCCAGTTGATCTTGCCCGCGTCGGGATTGTTCGCCAGCGACGTCTCGGCCCAGGACTTCTCCTCGTACTTCGCCTTGCTCTGCGTCGGGTTGTGCAGATCAATGCAGTACGTCTGGATGGAACCGCCGTTGTCGACCGACATCTCGAAGAGGCCGGCGCCGACCTGCTGGTCCTTGCCGTTGTCGTGAATGACGGCCTTGTCGAAGGTCTTGAGACCGCTCAGCGTGGCCGTGGCACCGCCCTGACCCGGGGGCACGTCATCGGCGGCGGCGGTACCGGCGGTGGCTATCGCACCCGCCGCGACCAGGCCGGACGCCAGAACGACGGCCGCAAGGCGGGCAGTACCCCGCCTCCTTACAGAAATCATCGTTTCCCCTCCGGGCGAGCGCCAGTCAGTTGGTGCGCCTCGCCAGCGAACTCAAAACTCAGGAACCCCCGTTGGGCACCCAGGGATCCTAGGGAGAAAGGAACCGCGCGTTCCCCGGGAATGCCTGGACCCAACCGATCCGAATCGGAATCGTTATCAAATCCCGAGAGCCCAAATGACCTGGGTTTATCGACAAATCTCTGTGTCCACGGTCACTCACGGGGAAGTTGCCCCGGTCGGCGCGTTTAACAGAGGTTTGGCCTGTGAAACCCGCCGAAAAGCGGATGTACCCCGCGTCAGATCATGCCCGACCGCCACGGCGTCGATCTCCGCGGTGACCCAGCGCCTGGACTGCTGCGTCCCGCCGCCGGAGCCCTCGCCCGGCGCGCCCGGCCCATCCGGCGCCGCGCCCGCGGCCGGACCCGGGCCGCCCCCCGCTCCCGGGAATCCCGCTGCTCCCCGGAGCGCTGCCTCTCCCCGCTCTCCCCGGTCTCCCCCGTCTCCCCGAAGCGGGTGCTCCCCCTCCCGGTCCCATGCGCGCTCCCGCACCCGCAACGTCCCGTGGACGACGAGGGGTTCGCCGAGCGACACCGACCCGGCGACATTCGCGGCGAGCGACCGCCATGCCCAGACCGTGTAGAAACTCGTGTACGCGTCCGCCCACGCGTCCCGCCCGCGGTCCCAGCGGCGCACCGTCGCCGCCAGCCGGAACCGGGCCACCGCGACCCCCGCGGCCGTCTCCCAGAAGTCAGGCCGCGTCGCGGCATTGCCCACCACGGTCACCCAGCTCTCGTTCACCGGCTGTGCCTCCCCCATCGCCTGACGGCCTCGCCGCGTCCTCTTCGCGGCTCCGCCGTGCTGTCCGTGAACCATGCTGCCCGCGATCGCGAGACCCCGCCGGGCCCTGTGCACGACCACGCGGATGTGGACAACTCGGTCACCCGTCCGGGTGATCGCCCCTCACGCCCCGCCCGCCGCGACGACGTACTGCGCCCGCACCTCGCCGTACCGCGCCAGCTCCGCCTCCACCGGCGCCAGCACCCGCCGCCGCCCGCACCCCGCGGCCGCCTCCCGCAGCCGGTCCTCCACCGACTGCCCGTGGCGGCGCGCGGGTCCCCGCGCCGCCACCCGGGAGCCCCACGCCAGCGCCGGCCCGACCGCCGCACCACCCGCCACCAGCAGCGCGGCCATCCACCACCGCGGCCCGCCGAACACCCCTGCCACGGCCCCCAGCAGCCACAGCACCCCCACCACCTGCACCACCAGCACGCTCATCTGGACCACCGACACCATCGACCACCACACCGGCCGGACCGGCCGCCGGTCCGCCACCACGGCCGCCACCGCCTCGTCGATCCCCTCCGCCAGCCCCGTGCCGCCCCACCCCGCCGCCTCCCGCACGGCCTGGGCCCACGGGCCGGGCAGTCCCGTCGCCGCCTCGTCCGCGAGCGTCCGCACGGCCTCCTCCACCGCGGGCCGCGCCGTGACCGCCTCCGCCGCGACCGCCCGCGCCCCCGGGATCTCC
>NZ_BBOX01000362.1 GCF_001553455.1 Streptomyces hygroscopicus subsp. hygroscopicus | reverse complement strand
CCCCCGCAGCCGCCCCCACGGTGTCCCGCACGCCCACTCCGCGTCCCGCAGCCAGGCGCGCTCCGCCGCCCGTCCGGCCGCCGCCGCGCCCGCCGCCTCCGCCAGCCGGTCCTCGAACTCCGCCCGCGCCCGCCCGGTGAGGCCGACCGGTCCGGCGTCCGCCACGTACTGCGGCCGCAGCCGGGTCATCGTGCCGTCCACGTCCGCCGACAGCCGGCGCTCGGCCGCCCCGCACTCGGTCGTGAGCCGCCCCAGCATCTCGCGCAGCTCCCCGACGCCCTCACCGGTCAGCGCGGACAGGGCGAGCACGGCCGCCCCGGGCTCACCGTGCTCCCCCAGGGCGAGCCCGTCCTCGTCCAGCAGCCGCCGCAGATCGTCCAGCACCTGGTCGGCGGCCTCGCCCGGGAGCCGGTCCACCTGGTTGAGCACGACGAAGGTCACCTCGGCGTAACCGGCGAGCGGCCGCAGATAGCGCTCATGGAGGACCGCGTCCGCGTACTTCTCGGGGTCCACCACCCACACCACCGCGTCGACGAGGCCCAGCAGCCGGTCCACCCGCTCCCGGTGGCCCGGGGCCGCCGAGTCGTGGTCGGGCAGGTCGAGCAGGACCAGCCCGCGCAGCGCGGGGTCGTAGGGATAGCCCGGGTTGCGCCGGTCCACCGCCGGGATGCCGAGCCGGTCCAGCAGGCCGTCGGCGTGATCGGTCCAGGCGCAGGCGAGGGGCGTGGCGGTGGTCGGACGGCGGATCCCGGCCTCGGAGAGGGGGGCTCCGGCGAGCGCGTTGAACAATGTCGACTTACCGCTTCCGGTGGCCCCCGCCACGGCGACCACGGTGTGCCCATAGGGGTGCCGTGCCCGCGCGTCCGCCTCGTCGAGCACCCGCGCGGCCCCGGCGAGCGTGCGCCCCTCCAGCCGGGACCGGGACAGCCCCACGAGCTGGCGCAGGGCCTCCAGGCGGGGCCGCAGGGTGCCGGTGGCGAAGCTGCGGGCCCCCGCCTCGTACACGGCGTAAGGAGGGCCGCCGAAGGCCCGCCGGCCGGTTCTCTCCCCCGGGAAGCCCGCCGGACCGCCGGAGAGGCCCGGCGCCGCCTCCTCCGGCCTCCCCGCGCCCACCGCGTCCACCGCGCGGGCCGGGCGGCCTGCGGCACGCCCTCCGGCCCACCGGTGCGCGCGGCGGGCGATCAGCCCGTCGTCCCAGGTGTGGCGGCCCGCCGCCACCCGGTCTCCCCCACCGCCCTCGTTGCCGTCGTGGTCCTCCGGGGCCTGCACCATCGGTCACCTCTCCTTCTGCAGTACGGACAGCGCGGCGATCAGCTCGACCTGTTGGTCGGGGGTCATGTCCAGGGCGTCCAGGGGGGCGAGCGTGCGGTCGCGCTCCGCCCGCATGACGCGTGCGACGCAGCCGTCGAGCAGCCGTCCGCCGCGGTCGCCCAGGCGCAGCGCCGCATGGGCGCCCAGGGTCTCGGCGAGCTTCTCGCCCGCCGTACGGGCGCGGCGTCCGCCCAGGAGGGACGCGGCGAGCAGGGCGGCGATCTCCTCCGGCGCGCGGCTGCCGCCGCATTCGGCGGTCCGGGCCCGCGCCTCCTCCTCGGCCAGCTCCTCCACACAGCGCCGCCAGCGCCGGACGGCCACGCCGATCCGCTCGGCGGCGCCGCCGGCGTCGCACGGCGCCAGCCCGGCCCGCGCGGCCGGATCCCGCCTCCCGGCCTCCGTGACCTGTTCGTCGGCGGTGGCGGCCGCGCTGCGCAGCAGGGTGGCCAGGGAGTCGGTGAGAGCCGTAAGGAGCTCATCGGGCGTGCTGTCGTGCGGCAGGCCGTACCAGTGGGTGAGCGCGCCGCCCGCCAGCGCCGCGCCCTGGGCGATCTCGCGCCGCACCCGCTCCACCGCCTCCCCGTAGGCGCCCTCGACCCGCTGGACCAGCCGCACCGCGGCGGCGTGCTGGGCCGCCGCGGCCCCGGCCAGCGCGGGCATCCGGGAGCGGAGCGAGGCCAGCGTCCCGGCGGCCGTACGGGCGGCGGCGACGGTACGGGCGTACGGGTCCTGTGCGTGCTGGGTGAGCCAGGCCCGCAGCGCGGCGACGGCGGTGGCCGGCAGCAGCCCGCTGCCGCCGCCCGCCGACTCGGGGAGCTCGGGGATGGTGAAGCGGGGGACGTCGCCGAGCCCGGCCGCCGTAAGGAGCGCGGCGTACTGCCGGGAGACCTCGGCGGCCACCTGGTGCGGCACCCGGTCGAGAACGGTGACGAGGGTGACGTCGTACTCCTTGGCGGTTCGCAGCAGATGCCAGGGAACCGCGTCGCCGTAGCGGGTGGCCGTGGTGACGAGCACCCAGATGTCCGCGGCGCAGATCAGTTCGGCGGCCAGCTCGCGGTTGCGCGCGACCAGCGAGTCGATGTCGGGCGCGTCGAGCAGGGCGAGCCCCCGCGCCAGCCCCGGATCGGTCTCCACCCGCAGCGCGGCCGGCCCCTCCTGCGCCCGCCCCTCCTCGTCGTACGCGCTCTCCGCCCGTTCCCCCTGCGCCGGCACCCACACCCGGGTGAGCTGCGGCAGCACCCGCTGCCCGGCGAACCAGGGGTGATCGTCGGGGTGGCACACCAGCACCGGCGTACGCGTTGTGGGCCGCAACACCCCGGCCTCGGTGACCCGCCGGCCGACCAGCGAATTGACCAGGGTGGACTTGCCCGCGCCGGTCGATCCCCCGATGACCGCCAGCAGGGGCGCTTCGGGGGCGCGCAATCGGGGCACGAGGTAGTCGTCCAGTTGAGCGAGCAGCTCGGCGCGACTGCGGCGAGCGCGGTCGGCGCCGGGAAGGGGGAGCGGAAACCGAGCGGCGTCGACACGGTCACGCAGTGCGGTCAGCGCGTCGAGCAGCCGGGGCCGTACGTCCAAGATCGCCACGTGGTGAAGAATGCACGCTTTTGGTGCCTTTTTGAAGCGTATGCTCACTCGTGCGCGTCAAAGAGACCCGCCCGGATCACCCCAAAAGGGTCACGGGGTGGGCGTGACGACAGAGGCTCGGGCATAACGAGTGCACAACACCCGTTCTCTGAGGCGTGAAAAACGATGCGAGTTTCGGACTCGCCTGCGATTATCAGACCGCTTCACCGAACCTCCACAACGTGCCACGGAGGTGAAGCAACCGGGGCGAGGCGCAGGGAGCCCTATCCTTGTCCCCGGCAAGGTCACGGTCCGTCGAGTCCGGCCACCCGCACCACGGCCGCCCCGTCGGCCCCGTGGGTACCGGGGGCTCGCGAGTTCCACGACCACCACCGGCCCCCGTAGCTCAGTGGATAGAGCAGGCGCCTTCTAAGCGCTTGGCCGCAGGTTCGAGTCCTGCCGGGGGCGCATCCAGCCTCTCACCTGCACAACGCGTGAGGGGCTCTTTCATGTCCGGATGCACATCGCTCCACGAGCAGGCGCCTTCGCCTGTCCGCGATCGCGGACACAGACAGACCCTGCCTCGCGGCGACAAGGACTCTCGTCAGCGAATCCACACCATAATCACGGCGTAGCACCGGGTAGCACACCTTCGCTATCATGGACAGCATGACAGCGCAGCCGGAGATCACTCAGCGCGATCTGCGCACCCGCTCCAAAGAGATCATGGACGCCGTCCAGGGAGGACAGGCGTTCACCGTCACCCGCGACGGGCATCGTGTCGGCGAGCTGATCCCGCTCCGCCGCCGTCGCCGCTTCGTTCCCCGCGCCGAGTTCGCGGCCATGTCGCGTACCGCCCCTGACATCTCGCTGGACGCCTTCCGCGACGACCAGGGCGCCGTCATCGATCAGGAGTTGGACGACCCGTATGCCCGTTGAGCACGAGCAGGGTCTGCTCGACACCAACATCATGATCCTGCGCAAATGGATCGACGCTGACGAGCTACCTGCCGAGATGGCCATTAGCGCCATCACCCTCGCGGAACTCTCCGCAGGCCCCCACCAGGTGCGCGGAGGCGAGCAGAGCGACTACGACGAACACGCGGAGCGGGCCCGCCGCATGGACGTCCTGCAGCGCGCCGAAAACGAATTCGACCCCATCCCCTTCGACGTGGAGGCGGCCCGTATCTACGGCAGAATCTGCGCCGCCGTCGTCTCCGCAGGCCGCAAGCCCCGTCGCCGTGTGGCCGACCTGATGATCGCCGCCATCGCGGCCGCCGAGGGACTCCCCCTGTTCACCACCAACCCCGACGACTTCAAGGGCCTCGATGACTTGATCACCGTCGTGCCCGTCACCAGGCCCGAGATCCTGCACGACCGGTAGTACCCCGTCCGCCCCGCCCTGCGCCGGAAGTCACGGTGGTTCCACTCCCGGTCGCGGACCCCGCCGTCCGTCACCAACTCACCTCACGCGAGACCTCGATCTGCACGGAAATGGCGCCCGGTGCCTCGGTGTCGGCACGCACCCACACAGTGTGCCGATGACGCCGATCAAGAAGTTCCAAGTCACCTTCGACTGCGCAGAACCTGAGCGGCTCGCTCGTTTCTGGTGCGAGGCGCTGGGGTACGTCATACCGCCCCCACCGGCGGGGTTTGCCACATGGGACGATTTCAAGCGATCGCAGCCACCTGAACAGCGGGATTCCTGGTTCGCCTGCGTCGATCCCTCAGGTGTGGGCCCGCGGCTGTACTTCCAGCGTGTCCCCGAGGGGAAGGCCGCCAAGAACCGGGTGCATCTTGATGTGCGGGTCGGCACCGGACTCGTGGGGGAAGAGCGCCTCGCCGCACTTGAGGCGGAATGCGCACGACTGGTCCCGCTCGGTGCGGTGCACGTGCGCACACTGTACGACGGCGATGATTCGTGCATTCCGATGCTGGACATCGAGGGCAACGAGTTCTGCATCCACTGAGAGACCGCGAACGTGCCTTCGCCCTGTCCCCATCAGCCGGGGCGAGGCACGAGGGGTGCTCATCAGCCAAAGCCCCCAGGAATGACACCAAGCGCTTTGACGGCATTCGTTCGCGAGCGACCAGCGAAGACGCAGGTGAGCACATCGCTCAACCCCTGACACCTTCTAAGCGCTTGGCCGCAGGTTCGAGTCCTGCCGGGGGCGCGCCGGACCCTCTCCTCTACGCACATAGCGGAGGGGGTCTTCTCGCTGTTCAGGGGAACATATCGGGGCGGCCGTCGGCGCGGCCGTCGGGGTGGCATAAAGGCCGGCCCGGGACGGAAGCCACGCTTCCGCAGGGACGGATCACCGGAACACATGAGGATGAATGGTCATCCGGGTTGAAGGACGGGTGAATATCGCATCATCCTTACCGCCATGTCTCTCACGTCTCCCGCCCCCGGCCTGTCCGACGACGCATCCGGCCTGCGCGACCACGCCTACGACTGGGCGCTGGTGGACGTGGAGACCTCCGGGCTGATCGCACGCCGGGACCGGGTGCTGTCCGTGGCGGTGGTCACCTTGGGACCGGACGGTGAGCCGACCGGGGAGTTCTCGACGCTGCTGAACCCCGGCTGCGATCCGGGGCCGGTGGAGGTGCACGGGCTGACGGCCGAGCGGCTGCGCGGGGCGCCCGGCTTCGACCAGGTCGCCGGGCGGATCGGCGCCATGCTCCAGGGCCGCGTACTGGTCGCGCACAACGCCCAGTTCGACTACGACTTCCTCGCGCACGAATTCGCCCGCGTGCGGATGTGGCTGCCGGTGACCCAGCGGCTGTGCACCCTCGCGCTGAACCGGCGTGTCGATCCGCCGACCGAGGACCTCACGCTGGACAGCCTGGCCGCGCATTACGGCGTACCGCGGCGGCAGGCGCACGACGCCCTGGACGACACACGCGTCCTGGCCGGGGTGCTGCGCGCCTCGCTGCGGGAGGCGGCACGGCTGGACCTGCCGCTGCCGCTCGTGGCCTGCCCGCCGCGCCAGGACCCGCGGTTCACGCCCCAGCCGCCCAAGACCGCGTGCGCCTACCGCAACCCGGGGCGACTGGTCCCGGGCGGTCCGCTCCGGCAAGGCATGAAGATCGCCATCACCGGGCAGACCACGACCTCCCGTGCCGAGTTGGTCGGACGGTCCGTCGCCGCCGGGCTGAACATCATGTCCTCGGTCAGCCGGCACACCAGCGCCCTGGTCACCAACGACGCGGCCTCGGACTCCGCGAAGGCGCGGCGCGCGCTGGCCGAGAACGTCCCGGTGATCGACGAGCGCACGTTCCTGCGGCTGCTGGACGATGTACGGCCCGGTACGCCGCATGAGCGGACGGCGCCCGCGGCGGTTCCCTCCCCGCGCCCTGAAGCGGCCGCCTCCCCGAGCCCGGCGACGGCTTCTTCCCCGAGCCCTGCGACGGCTCCCTCCCCACGTTCTGCGGCGGTTCCCTGCCCGAGTCCCGTGGCCGACCCTTCTGCGGGCCCCGCGGCGGTCCCCTCGGCCCACTCCGCGGCGGTTCCCTCCTCGCGTCCCGAGGCCGACCCTCCGGTCCACTCCGGGGTGGACCCCTCGCCGCGTCCCGAGGCCGACCCTCCGGGCCGCGAGCCCCAGCGGCCCGCGGGGGAGGTCCGGAAGCAGCCGAGAAGGCCGCGTCCGGCCCCGGACGGGCCCCTGGCCGGGCGCCGTGTGCTGGTCCTCGGCGGTACCCACCCCGCCGCCGCGGCCGCCCGCAGCCGGATCGTGGAACTGGGCGGGGCCGCGGCGATCAACCTGTCCGCGAGCGTCACCGACGTGGTGCTGCTCGACGGGAGCGACGCCGACCGCCGTATGCGCCGGATCGTCTCGCTCGCCATCCCCACCCACAACGCCCCCTGGCTCGCCGCCCCGGACATCGCCCCGGTCCCCCGCCCCACCGGCGGGCGCGAGGCGGCGCACGTCCTGCCGCGAGGGGGTGTTGTCGACATCCCGGACGGATCCGCGCCGGGGACCCGGTGGACCGTCACGGCCTCCTGGGCCCAGCAGACGGCCTGTGAGATCGATGTCGTCGCCTTCGTGGTCGACGAGGACGAACAGGTCTCCTTCGACGAGGACTTCGTCTTCTACGGCGCCCCGGAGAACCCCGGCGGCACCGTGCGCCTCCTCGGCGACGGGCCGACCGAACAGACCGTCAGCATCGATCTCGCGGCGCTGCCGCCCTCGTCCCGCAAGGTCGTCGTCGCGGCCGCGATCGACGGCGCACCCACCTTCGGCGACGTGGGCGCCATCCACGTCACGGCCGGCCCCGGGACCAGCGCGGCGCCGCTCGTCCAGGCCACGCTCGACGCGGCGACCACCGAACGGACCATGCTGCTGACCGAGTTGTACCGCCGCGGCCCCCTCTGGCGGCTGCGCACGGTCGGCCAGGGCTACGACCACGGCCTCGCCACCCTGGCACGCGGCTACGGCGTCGACATCGCCGACTGAGGCGGAATAGGCAGGGACGGAACGGCCGGGGCGCCTGCGCCGACTCAACCGCGCCCGGCCCGGCGGAGCCGGGTCCGTGCTCGGCCTCGCGGGGCCAGCAGGCCCAGAAGGGCCCCAGGGCCCGGCAGGGCCACCCGTGAAGGACGGACCGGACGGAGCCGCCCGGGGCAGACGGCAAGGACGGCAGAGACGGCCGGACATGCCCGGCCGGGGACAGCCTCCAGCCCCTGCCGTCCGACCCCGGCGCCCTGGCCTGCCGCAAGGACGCGGCGCCCGCACCGCCTGATCCGAGCGGCAGCCCGCAGCCCCCGACCGCACCCGCTCCCGACCGCCGCCGACTGTGATGCGCATCGCCCCTCCGGCCTCGGGCCGGAGGGGGCTTTCGCCATGCCCTCACCACGCCTTCCTTCATCACCCGTCAGGTGGACAGACTCGTAGATGGCGCCCCCATCGGCGTAGCGTTGATGGACCATCCACCTGGCGGGGGTGATCATGCAGTACGAGAACGAGACCATCGGCGATAGGATCGGTCGACTGCGTGAGCGACGCGAGCTGACCCAAGAGCAGCTCGCCGAGCACGCGAACGTGTCGGTGGACACCGTGCGGAAGCTTGAGCAGAACCGGCGGTTGACGGCGCGGCTTTCCACGCTGAACCAGCTGGCCCGCGCGCTGGACGTTGAGACGTCCGCGCTAGTCGGACAGCCAACCACCTTCGAAGCTCGCTCCGGTGGTGACACTCCCTCCGTGCTCGCGCTGAGGCAGGCGGTATCACCACTGTCCGACCTGCTCGGCGAGGACCCCGACCCGGAGGACCCGCCATCCGTGGGAGCGCTGCGTGCTTCGCTTCGATCGACGGAAGTTATCCGTCGTGAGGGACGCATGGGCTCGATCGGCTCTCTCCTGCCCCAGCTCATCCGTGACGCCCGCGTTGCGGCTCGTGCCCATCACGGCAGTGATCAGGCAGCTGCTCATGCCGTCCTGGCTGAGGCGTACCAGGTGGCGGCGACCACTTTTACGGCGTTGGGCAAGGAAGATGCGGCGTTCACCGCCATGGAGCGTGCCACCGAGGCAGCCAGGCGCTCGGACGACCCCCACCTCGAATCTATCGGCGCCTCTACCTTGGCATGGATCTTCACGAGGCAGGGACGGCTGGAGGACGCCGAGCGCGTAGCACTGACGTATGCCGACCAGATCAACCCCGGCTTCCGCTCCCAACCAGTTGATCTCTCCCTATGGGGGATTCTGCTGCTCCGCGCGGCAACAGCGACCGTACGTCAGGGGGAGAGCAAGTACGACAGGGTGGAGGAGTTGTTGAGGCTGTCCACGGGCGCTGCGGCAAGCATTGGGGTCGATCGCCTCGACTACGCCACTCCGTTCGGCCCCACCAATGTGGGTGTGGCGAAGGTGAATTTCCAGGTCGAGATGGGGAAGAGCGCGGAGGCGGTAACCACGGCCCGCACGGTGCAGCACGTCAGCTCGCTCCCCCCGACGTGGCGGGCTCGGTTCCACGTAGATCGTGCCCTTGCGTACTCCGACCTCCACCGGGATGAGTCAGCCACCCGCGCTCTGCTGAAGGCTGAGGAGGACGCGCCCGAGTGGATGAGGTACCACGGCACCGCGCGGCAGCTTGTGGCCGAACTCCGCGGCAGGGAGCGGCGCCGTACCTCTCCAGTGACGAAACTCGCAGACCGGCTCCACCTGGACGGGTAGGGCATTGCGTCCTACCTGGGTGAGAAAGTAGGACGGCCGGTCACTGTCTGATCGCATCTGGCGTCCCTAAGTTACGCCCCACTGGACAGCGGCGCCGATCAAGCGACCCCCCGCCGGGCAGATCGGTGCCACTTCCGCTCGACAACAGGGGCGCATATGACTACCAGATCCTTGCCGTGGACACCACCGCCCGCCGTGGACGTCGAGGCGTTACCCGTCGGCAGATGGTGGGATGCCGTCAGGGCAGCGCCCATGGTCGGCGAACGCGCACTGAAGACGCTCGGCGACCAGACCGGCGCCGTGATCCAGGACATGTACGGCACCCTGTACTGGCTCATCGCCGTGGGCTCCGCGACGAGCTGGCACCTGCGGCAGGTCCGCGTCCTCACAGAACTCGCCGACGAAAGAACCTACCTCGGCGTACCCCCCGTCTCCTGGACGACGGGCCCCAGGTCCCACTGGCGCGTACCCCTCGGCCCCGACCGCTACCTGACCCACCCCTGGCGCCTGCGGGAAGCCCTGGCCGAGGCCGACCGCGCCGAATACGGGCCCATGCCCGAGGGCCGCCAGCTCTGCTACCACTGCCAACTGCCCACCAGCGAACCCATCCCCGTCGACGTGGAAGCCCGCAGCAACGGGGTAGGCCAGATCACCTACGCCTGCCCCACCCACGCACCCCTCTACCCCACAGGCCAGCAGCCCCGGACCCTCACCAGCGCACCCGCGACCGCGCACGAGGGACGCCGATGAAGAGGAGCGAACTGGCCACCACGGCACCGGGACCGGGCCCGGCCGGAATCGACCCGGCCGCCCTCACCCGCGAGCAACTCCACGGCTGGCGCTGCGCCCTGTGCGGCACGCTGCTCACCGGGGACCGCCCGCTCGGCACGGTCACCATCGGCCAGGGACCCACCCTCACGACCTACCCCCTGTGGGCCTGCGACCCCAACTGCGCCACAGAGCACGCGTGGCGCGCGGCCATCGGCCATGCCGCGGGGTGCGAAGCGTGCAGGACGGGCGAGTGCGAGACCGGCCAGCGGCTCCTGGACACCTACACGGCGGCCTTTCGGCAGGAGCGCGAGGGAGGTGCCGGATGAGGCACCGCCGGCAGCCTCCCACGGCGCGGGCCGCGCTGCTCGCCTTCCGCGCCGCCCGGATGGGCCTGACCCTCAGCCCGATCCCGCCGCTGCCGGCCCTCGCGGTCCACCTCTGCGTGGCCGGGGGCCCGGCCCGATAGACCGGGTGGGCCGTCGGCGGCCCGGGGTCCCCCGCCCCGGGCACGACTTCGCGCCGGCGGCCCACCCTC
>NZ_BBOX01000361.1 GCF_001553455.1 Streptomyces hygroscopicus subsp. hygroscopicus | reverse complement strand
CGGGAGCCCTGCTCCCGGCCCGCCGCCGTGCCCCGGCCCTCGCCCGTGGGCCCGCCGGTCCGTGCTCGGGGGTCAGTCCTCGCGGTCCCGGGTGTCCCCGCCCGCTTCGGGGCCGGGCTCGCCGCCGCCGGTGCGCTCCTCCTTTGTGCCGAGGTCCACCGGGGCGCCCATGCCCTCGGAGAGGGGCGCCCTGTGGTCGGTGGCCACCTCTTGGACGACCACTTCCGGATGGTGGAGGTCGAAGGCCGGGGATTCGGAGCGGATCCTCGGCAGGGCGAGGAAGTTGTGCCGGGGCGGGGGGCATGAGGTGGCCCATTCCAGGGAGCGGCCCCACCCCCAGGGGTCGTCGGCCACGACCCGCTTCCCGTACTTCGCGGTTTTCCACACGTTGTAGAAGAACGGCAGGGTGGACAGGCCCAGGAGGAAGGAGCCGATGGTGGAGACCGTGTTCAGCGTGGTGAAGCCGTCGGCGGCCAGATAGTCGACATAGCGGCGCGGCATGCCCGACGCGCCCAGCCAGTGCTGTACCAGAAAGGTCGTGTGGAAGCCGACGAACAGGGTCCAGAAGTGGATTTTTCCGAGGCGTTCGTCGAGCATCTTCCCGGTGAACTTGGGCCACCAGAAATAGAACCCGGCGAACATCGCGAAGACCACCGTGCCGAAGACCACGTAGTGGAAGTGAGCGACGACGAAATAGCTGTCGTGGACCTCGAAATCCATCGGAGGCGAGGCGAGGATCACCCCGGTCAGCCCGCCGAACAGGAAGGTGACCAGGAATCCGATGGCCCACAGCATGGGTGTTTCCAAAGAGACGGAGCCGCGCCACATGGTTCCGATCCAGTTGAAGAACTTCACCCCGGTCGGCACCGCGATGAGGAACGTCATGAAGGAGAAGAACGGCAGGAGCACCGCACCGGTGGCGAACATATGGTGGGCCCATACCGTCGCGGAGAGCCCGGTGATGGCGATGGTGGCACCCACCAGGCCCATATAGCCGAAGACCACCTTACGGGAGAACACCGGAATGATTTCGGTGACGATGCCGAAGAACGGCAGGGCGATGATGTAGACCTCGGGGTGGCCGAAGAACCAGAAGAGATGCTGCCACAGCACCGGACCGCCGTTGGCCCCTTCGAAGACGACCGCGCCGAATTTACGGTCCGCCTCAAGCACCAGCAGGGCGGCCGCCAGCACGGGAAAGGCCATCAGTACCAGGATCGAGGTGAAGAGGATGTTCCAGGTGAAGATGGGGAGGCGGAACATCGTCATGCCCGGGGCGCGCATGCACACGATGGTCGTGATGAAGTTGACGCCGCCCAGGATCGTTCCGAAGCCGGAGAGGGCGAGCCCCATCACCCACAGGTCGTTGCCCACGCCCGGTGAGCGCAACCTGCTGCTGAGCGGCGTATAGGCCGTCCAGCCGTAGTCGGCCGCGCCGTTGGGGGTGAGCAGACTGCCGATCACGATCAGCCCGCCGAAGAGGAAAAGCCAGTACGACAGCATGTTCAGCCGGGGGAACGCGACATCGGGGGCGCCGATCTGCAACGGCATGATCTCGTTGGCGAATCCGGCGAAGAGCGGCGTCGCGAAGAGCAGCAGCATCAGCGTGCCGTGCAGGGTGAAAGCCTGGTTGTACTGCTCCTTGCTGACCAACTGCAATCCCGGCCGGGCCAGTTCCGCACGCATGATCATGGCCAGCAGGCCGCCGATCAGAAAGAAACCGAACGCGGACACCAGGTACAGGTGTCCGATTTTCTTATGGTCCGTCGTGGTGAGCCAGTCGACCACGATGCTGCCGAGTCTGGTGGGTTCCGCGGGAGCTTGAAAGTCGGGCTTGGTTGTCGTCGCCATGTCCGTGTCCGCTCCTCGGCAGTATGAATGTGTGGGCGGCCGGCGGTACCGGCCCACGAATCGGTCGTATCGATTCGCCCACCATTACCGGAAGCGGGACGGCGATTCCGGCCCGACTCGCCGAAGAGGTCCCGGGTCCCGCACCGGGCATTGCGCCGGACCCGGCGGAAAGTCAGCCGCCGGGGCGGAAAACCACGCGGACACAGCCGTCCGTCTTGTATTTGAACATGGCGTACCCCTGCGGAGCCTCGTCCAGCGGCAGCGCATGGGTGGCGAGGTGCGAGGTTTTCAGCTCCCCGGCCGCGATGCGGTCCAGCAGCATGGGGATATAGCGCTGGCCGTGCTGCTGGGCGCCGCGCAGCGTCAGGCCCTTGTTCATGAGGGCCCCCAGGGGGAATTTGTCGGCCAGCCCGCCGAAGACGCCGAGGACGAAGACCATGCCGCCCTTACGGCAGGCACGAACGGCCTGCCGTACCGCGGCGGGCCGGTCCGTCTCCAGCCGCAGCCGCTGTTTGGCCCGGTCGTAGCGGCGGAGGGCGCCGTCGCCGTCCGCCTCCATACCGACCGCCTCGATGCAGACGTCGGGACCCCGTCCGCCGGTGCGCTCCCGCAGCTCGGCCTCGATGTCCGTCGCCGTGTAGTCGAGGGTTTCGCACCCGATGTGCAGCTCCGTCATGGCGAGCCGCTCGGGGACGCTGTCGACGCAGACCACCCGGTCGGCGCCGAGCAGCATCGCGGCGCGGGCCGCCATCTGCCCCACGGCGCCGCATCCCCACACGGCGACCACGTCGCCCGGCCGGACCCCGCCGAGGTGGGCCCCCATCCATCCGGTGGGCACCGCGTCGGAGGCGAAGAGGGCGCTGACGTCGTCGATCCCCTCCGGGACCGAGAAGGCACCGTAGTCGGCGAACGGCACCCGGACGTAGTCCGCGTGGCTGCCGCGCAGCCCGCCCATGATGTGCGAGTAGCCGAAGACGCCGCCCGTGTCATGGCCGAAGATCGCCTGGCCGAGTCCGGGGTTGGTGTTGGTGTTGTCGCACAGGGACCACAGGTCGTTGGCGCAGTACCAGCAGCGGCCGCAGCCGACGAACGAACAGACCACCACCCGGTCGCCCACCGCGTGCCGGCGCACCTGGGGGCCCGTTTCGACGACCTCCCCCAGGAACTCGTGGCCGATGACGTCACCGGCCCGCATCGCCGGTATGTGACCGCCGATCAGGTGCAGATCGGAGCCGCAGGTGGTGCCCGCGATGAGCCGTACGATGACGTCCTGCTCATTGCGCAGCCGGGGATCGGGGACCCGCTCGACCGCCAGCTTGTCCACGCCCTCCCAGCACAGGGCCCTCACAGCACGCCCTCCTCACGGGACCGCCGGGTCAGCAGGCCGACGATCCTGCCGCCGAGCGACGGGTGGGCCGTCGGCGGGGCGTCGGGGAGCAGCACCTCGCGGGCCTCCAGCAGGGACTTGGCCTCGCGCAGGGCGCGGCGCACCCCCTGACGGGGGTCCCGGCCGGCCAGCCTGCCCGGCAGGGAGGTGGCGAGCCGCGACGGCTGGTCCTTCGTCCGCGCCGCAAGCTCGGTCCCGCGGTCCCCCGGCGCCGGGCGGATCCGGATCTCCAGCCGGTCTCCGTAGCGCCCCAGCGGCTCCGGCAGCGCTTCGGCCCACACGTCGGTGGGAGGGCGGTTGACGGTGACCGTCAGCCACCGGCCGCCGCCGGGGGCGTCGGTCACCGGGGCGATCCGCGACGGCCTGCGCCGCCACCGGCGGATCCCCGCGCTCACGACCACCGCCGCGGCGCCGAGCAGCGCCGATCTGGCCCGTCGCACACGTGACATCGGACTTCTCCCGTCCTCCGGGGTACGTACGGATGAGCGGGCGCCTCGGCGCCTCGCATTCGGGCGCGTGCCGGTGGATCAGGGCACGTGCCGGTGAATGAGGCGCGTGCCGCGCACCGGGCTCGTGTCCGGTGGACCAGGCGCGTGCCGGTGATCGGGCGCGTGCCTGGTGAAGCGGGCGCGTGCCGATGCGTCGGACAGCTGCCTGGCGAAGCGGGCGCCTGCCGGTGCGTCGAGCACCTGCCTGGTGAAGCGGGCGCGTGCCGGTGCGGAAGTGCTCCGACGCTCCGCTGTCCGCACCGGCTTCCGCCTCGCTCGCCGAGCCGTTATTGCCCCTTGAAGACGGCTTTCTGGACCTCGTCGGGGCCTTCGAAGCTGCCTTTCTTGACGTGTGACAGCTCATCGACCAATTCGCGGTCCGCCCCGTTCTCCTTGGCGCGTTCCACCAGGGACTGGCGGTCGGCCGGATAGCTGGCGCCCTTGAGCGCCTTCTGCAGATCGGTGGGGTTGGGCTTCGTCATGACGAATCCTCCGTGTTCACCTGCCTGTCGCGGGCCTCGGGGTCCAGCCCCGGTTACCCCTGGCCGGAGGACCCAATCAGATAGCTCTCCGTGAGCGGGCGTCGTCGACGCGGCGAACCCTTGCCGAATACCGGCCCCAGCCGAATACAGCCCCTCGCCGAATACGAGAAGGCGGGCATCGCGCACGCTGAACACGAGGAGCGGGTTCGCCTCACTCGCCGACCGGTTCAGGCTCCACCGAAAGGCGCCTGAGCTGGGACGTTGCGGGGGCTGACGGTCAGACAGCACCACTCCCGGCTTGTTTTGTCATTCCATAGCATGTGCGTGGGAATCTCTTTACCTTCCCGTTCGTTCCACGCATGCACCCCACGGAACAGAGAGACAAAACCTGGTGAAGCGAAGGAGTCAACCCGCGATGGTGTTCAAACGAGTGCTCGGCTCGCTCGGCGTCGGTGGACCCACCGTGGACACGGTCCTGGAGCAGGGCGCGGCGCGTCCCGGTGGGGTGGTGCGGGGGCAGGTGCGGCTGCGGGGCGGGGACAGGGCCTACGACATCGAGCACATCGCCGTGGAGCTGGCCGCCCGCGTGGGGTCCGGGCACGACGGATCCGGGTGCGGCCATTCCGGGCACGGCGGGGACGGGCACGGCGGATCCGGGGACGACCGGGCCGCTCGCGGCGGATCCGGGTACGGCGAGGCCGCTCGCGGCGATGCGGAGCCCGGGGGCGCCGAGGGCGCCGAGTGCGCCGTGGTCTTCGACCGGCTCCGGCTCAGCGGCGGGTTCCGGCTCGACGCGAGAGAGCGCAGAGACGTTCCGTTCACCCTCCACATACCGTGGGAGACGCCCCTCACCGAGCTGTCGGAACAGCCGCTGAGCGTCGTCCTGGGCGTCCGGCCCGAGCTCGCGGCGGGGGGCGCGAAGGATCACGGCGAGCTGGCGCAGTTGATCGTGCGCCCGCTGCCGGCCCAGGAAGCCGTGCTGGGCGCGCTGGGGCGGCTCGGCTTCAGCCTCGTCGCCGCCCATCTGCGGCTCGGCCACACCTCCGGCACCCGGCAGACGCTCCCCTTCCACCAGGAGATCGAGCTCACCCCGGCCCCGCGGTACATCCACGACGTGAGCGAGATCGCGCTGACCCTCCTGACCGGGCCCCACGGCGTGGAGGTCGTCCTGGAGGCGGACAAGCGCGGCAGGGTCTTCTCCGGCCGCCCCCACCCCGGCAAGCCCTGCCCCGGCACGCTCATCACCGGCGGGCTCTTCACCGGCGGCCCGGACGTCCGGGGCCGCCACACCGTGAGCCATGAGGGCCTCGAGGACCACGACTGGAC
>NZ_BBOX01000360.1 GCF_001553455.1 Streptomyces hygroscopicus subsp. hygroscopicus | reverse complement strand
CCTCCGGCAATGGCAAGGGGCAGATCTTCGTCAAGGGCGAGGTCATCAAGACCGTGCCGGAGTCGAAGATCGTGGAGACCCTGATCGACGAGGCCATGAACATCGCGCGGCGCATGGAGGACGAGGGGGTCCCGTCGGGTACCCCGGATATCACCGTGCGCTGAGACACCGAGGAGGGGAACCGAGCATGCCGTCGCTGGAGAACATCAGGGGCCCGCACGACCTCAAGGCGCTGACCGGCGAGGAACTGGAGGCGCTCGCCCAGGAGATCAGGGAGTTCCTGATCACGGCGGTGGCCAGGACCGGGGGCCATCTGGGGCCGAACCTGGGCGTGGTCGAGCTGTCCATAGCCCTGCACCGCGTCTTCGACTCGCCCGCCGACCGCATCCTGTGGGACACCGGACACCAGTCCTACGTCCACAAACTGCTCACCGGCCGCCAGGACTTCTCCAAGCTCCGGCACAAGGGCGGACTGTCCGGCTATCCGTCACGGGCCGAGTCCGAGCACGACGTCATCGAGAACAGCCATGCCTCCACCGTGCTGGGCTGGGCCGACGGCCTCGCCAAGGCCAACGAGGTGCGCGGCGGCACCGACCACGTCGTCGCCGTCATCGGGGACGGGGCGCTGACCGGCGGGATGGCCTGGGAGGCGCTCAACAACATCGCCGCCGCCCGGGACCGGCCGCTCATCATCGTCGTCAACGACAACGAGCGCTCCTACGCGCCGACCATCGGCGGGCTGGCCAACCACCTCGCCACCCTCCGCACCACCGA
This sequence comes from Streptomyces hygroscopicus subsp. hygroscopicus, assembly GCF_001553455.1. Taxonomy (GTDB): domain Bacteria; phylum Actinomycetota; class Actinomycetes; order Streptomycetales; family Streptomycetaceae; genus Streptomyces; species Streptomyces hygroscopicus. Next base: position 24,884 of record NZ_BBOX01000360.1, on the reverse strand, counting down.
CGGCTACGAGCGCTTCCTGGCCTGGGGCAAGGAGATGCTGCAGCGCACCCCCGTGGTCGGCCAGCCGCTCTACGGATCGCTGCACGGCGCCAAGAAGGGGTTCAAGGACGCCTTCGCGCCACAGGGCATGTTCGAGGACCTGGGGCTGAAGTACGTCGGCCCCATCGACGGCCACGACACCGAGGCCGTCGAATCGGCCCTGCGCCGCGCCAAGCGGTTCCACGGGCCGGTCCTGGTCCACTGCCTCACCGAGAAGGGCCGGGGCTATCCGCCCGCGCTGGAGGACGAGGCGGACCGTTTCCACACCGTCGCCGCGATGGACCCGCTCACCTGCGCGCCCCTCGTCCCCTCCGGCGGCCGGTCGTGGACCTCGGTGTTCGGCGAGGAGATGGTGCGGATCGGCGCCGAACGGCCCGATGTGGTCGCCCTCACCGCCGCCATGCTGCACCCCGTGGGCCTCGGCGGCTTCGCCCAGGCGTATCCGGAGCGGGTGTGGGACGTCGGCATCGCCGAGCAGCACGCGGCGGTCTCGGCGGCCGGGCTCGCCACCGGCGGACTCCATCCGGTCTTCGCCGTCTACGCCACCTTCCTCAACCGCGCCTTCGACCAGCTCCTGATGGACGTCGCCCTGCACAAGTGCGGGGTGACCTTCGTCCTGGACCGGGCCGGGGTCACCGGCACCGACGGGCCCAGCCACAACGGCATGTGGGACATGTCCGTCCTCCAGGTGGTCCCCGGGCTGCGGATCGCCGCCCCGCGCGACGCCGACCAGCTGCGCGCCCAGCTGCGCGAGGCGATCGACGTGGACGACGCGCCGACCGTCATCCGCTTCCCCAAGGAGTCGGTGGGGCAGCCGATCCCGGCGATCGGCCGCGTCGGCGGCATGGACGTGCTGCGCCGGGGCGAGGACGTGCTCCTCGTCGCCGCCGGGGTCATGGCCACCGTCGCACTGCGCGCCGCCGAGCTGCTGGCCGAGCGCGGTATCGGCTGCACGGTGATCGATCCGCGCTGGGTCAAACCCGTCGACCCCGAGCTGCCCGGCCTCGCGGACCGCCACCGGCTGGTCGCGGTCGTCGAGGACAATGTGCGCAGCGGCGGGGTGGGCGCGGCCGTCGCCCAGGCGCTGCGGGACGCCGAGGTCGACCTGCCGGTACGGACGTTCGGCATCCCCGAGGCGTTCCTGCCCCATGCCAAGCGCGGGGAGCTGCTCGCCGACATCGGGCTCACCCCCGCCGAGATCGCGGGCCGGATCGGGGCGGCCCTGACCCGTATCGAGGCGCGGCCCCCGCGGCGGCCGGACACCGCCGCCCAGGCCCGTACCGTCGCCACCAAGGAGAGCCAGGGATGACAGCAGCCGAGCAGCCGCGTTCGGGCTTCGACCTCGGAAAGCTGCTGGCCGAGCGCGCGTCGGAGCGGTACGACCTGCACAGCCGGTACCTCAACCACCAGCTGCCCCGGATGCTGCACACCATCGGCTTCGACAAGGTCTACGAACGGGCCGAGGGCGCGTACTTCTGGGACGACGAGGGCCAGGACTACCTCGACATGCTGGCCGGCTTCGGGGTGATGGGCCTGGGCCGCCACCACCCCGTGGTCCGCAAGGCGCTGCACGACGTCCTGGACGCCGACCTGGCCGACCTGACCCGGTTCGACTGCCAGCCGCTGCCCGGGCTGCTCGCCGAGCGGCTGCTGGCCCACGCCCCGCACCTGGACCGGGTGTTCTTCGGCAACAGCGGCACCGAGGCCGTCGAGACGGCCCTGAAGTTCGCCCGCTACGCGACCCGCAAGCCGCGCGTCCTGTACTGTGCCCACGCCTTCCACGGGCTGACCACCGGCTCGCTGTCGGTCAACGGCGAGGACGGCTTCCGCAAGGGGTTCGCCCCGCTGCTGCCCGACACCGCGATCGCGATGGGTGATCTGGCGGCGCTGGAGCGGGAGCTGGCGCGCGGGGACGTGGCGGCGTTCGTGGTGGAACCCATCCAGGGCAAGGGGGTGCACGAGGCCCCGCCCGGCTTCCTGCGCGCCGCACAGGAACTGCTCCACCGTCACAAGGCCCTGCTCATCGCGGACGAGGTGCAGACGGGCCTCGGCCGCACGGGGGACTTCTTCGCCTACAGCCACGAGGAGGGCGTCGAACCGGATCTGGTGTGCGTGGCCAAGGCCCTCTCCGGGGGCTATGTGCCGGTCGGCGCGACCCTCGGCAAGGACTGGATCTTCAAAAAGGTCTATGCGTCGATGGACCGGGTGCTGGTCCACTCGGCCAGCTTCGGCTCCAACGCCCAGGCCATGGCAGCCGGGCTCGCCGTCCTCGCCGTCATGGAGGACGAGGGGATCGTGGCCAACGCCCGCCGCACCGGCGACCTGCTGCGCGAGCGCCTCACCGCGCTCGTGGACCGCTACGAGCTGCTGCACGACATCCGCGGCCGGGGGCTGATGATCGGCATCGAGTTCGGCAGACCCAGCTCGCTGGGGCTGCGCAGCCGCTGGACGATGCTCCAGGCGGCGCGCAAGGGGCTGTTCGCGCAGATGGTCGTCGTCCCGCTGCTGCAGCGCCACCGCATCCTCACGCAGGTGTCCGGCGACCACCTGGAGGTGATCAAGCTGATTCCGCCGCTGATCATCGGCGAGCGGGAAGTGGACCGCTTCGTCGAGGCGTTCACCGCCGTCATGGACGACGCGCACGGGGGCGGCGGCCTGATGTGGGAGTTCGGCCGGACTCTCGTCAAACAGGCGGTGGCCAACCGCTGACCGATGGGGGGCCGGGCACGCGGTGCACCGCGCGGGCCCGGCCCGGTCTGCCGCGCCGGGCCGAGCCGTTCGGGCCGCGCGGGCCCGGTCAGCCGGTGAGCAGCCGCTCCCGGAGCCGTTCGCGCCGCTCCGGGGTGAGCCCGAGCGCCTCGGAGAGATAGCGCTCGGTGCCGCCCCAGGTCTCCTCGATGGTCGCGAAGGCCGCCGCCAGGTATTCGGCGCGTGCGTCGAACAGCGGCAGCAGCAGCGCCATGACCTCGGGGGACATCGGGTCGGAGCCGTCCCCCGGAGCGCCCTTGCGCCAGATCTTGTAGCGCCGGTGGGCGGCGGCCGACGCGAGGTAGTCGGCCTCGATGGCCTCCCGGTCGACGCCGAGGGCCAGCAGGGTCACCGCGATGGACAGCCCGGCCCGGTCCTTTCCGGCCGAACAGTGCATCAGCACCGGAGAGCTGTCCTCGGCCATGTCGCTGAGGATCCGGCCGTGCTCGACGATCCGGCTGGTGATGATCGCGCGGTAGGAGCCGATCATGCGCTTCTCGGCCCGTCCCTCGGAGAGCAGCTCGCGCAGGGTGTTCAGATCGCCCTCGCGCACCATCCTCCAGAACCCGGCGCCGTCGGCCGGGTCGGACAGCGGCAGATTGACGTTCCGGACCCCGCGGAGGGCGACGTCCGGGCCTTCGAGCTTGATGTCGGCGGCGTTGCGGAAGTCGAAGACGGTGTGCAGGCCGAGCGAGTCGAGGAACGCCGTATCGGACGCGGTGGCATGGGCGAGATGGCCGCTGCGGAACAGCACCCCGGGCCGTACGCGGCGGCCGTCGGCAGCCGGCAGCCCACCGAGATCACGGAAGTTGCGTACCCCCACCAGCTGGGTTTCGGCCTGGGGGACCTGCGGCGACTCCGACTGCTGCGTCACGGGCTCTCCTTCACCATCGGCCGCCGACGCGGCTCGTCGACGAGGCGGCTGAAGCCGACCCTACGACATGGGTGCAGGGGCAACCGGTCCCTCGGAGGCGCGGGCGGCATTGCCGCGCCGCCCGCCCTCCCCGAACCTGGGGGGACCGGGCGGAGAACGGGGGCGCGCGGTGACCGGGACCGGGGGAAGCGGCCGGCCCGGGTGCGCTCGGGGCGGCCCGGCGGCCACGCCCCGCACCCCACCGAGCGCGGTGAGCTGTTCACCCGCCGGTGGCCGCCTGCCGGGGCCGCGCACCAGGAGCTGCCCGCCGGGGGCCGCGCACCGGACCGAGCGGCGACGGCGGCCCCGTCGCCGCCGTATTCCACGTATTCCACGTTCGCCGAAACTGACCAGGTGGGATACATCACCCGACGTCAAGCCCTGGTTACGGTGGCGTAAGTCACGCCATCGGGTGAATGATGACCCGACGTGGCAGACGATAAGGAGAGATTCAGCAACGGTTCCATCGGGTCGTACGCGGCCGTCGGCGACAGCTTCACCGAGGGCGTCGGCGATCCCGGTCCTGACGGGGTGTTCGTCGGCTGGGCCGACCGGCTCGCGGTCCTGCTGTCCGACCAACGACCCGAAGACGATTTCCGCTACGCCAATCTGGCCGTACGCGGTCGGCTCCTGGACCAGATCGTGACGGAGCAGGTGCCGCGAGCGATCGAGCTCGGTCCGGACCTGGTCACCTTCTGTGCGGGGGGCAATGACATCCTGCGGCCCGGCAGCGACCCCGACGATGTCGCCGAACGGTATGAGGCGGCCGTGGCCGATCTCAGAGCCCAGGTCGGCACGGTACTGCTGTGCACCGGGTTCGACACCAGAGGGGTGCCGGTGCTGCGCCATCTGCGGGGCAAGATCGCCACGTATACGGCGCATGTGCGGGCGATCGCCGACCGCTACGACTGCCCGGTCCTCGACCTGTGGTCGCTGCGTTCGGTGCAGGACCGCCGGGCCTGGGACGCCGACCGGCTGCACCTGTCGCCGGACGGGCACACCCGGGTCGCGCTGAGGGCGGGTCAGGTGCTCGGGCTCGACGTCCCCGCCGACCCCGACCAGCCCTGGCCCCCGGAGGGGCAGCGGACCGCCGCCGAGGTGCGGCGGGACAACATCCACTGGGCGCGCGAATACCTGGTGCCGTGGATCGGACGCCGGCTGCGCGGAGAGTCGTCGGGCGACCATGTGGAGCCCAAGCGGCCCGATCTGCTGCCGCTGCGGCCGTGACCGTCCCGTGACCTGAAGCGGTCCCGGAGGAATAGGGGCAGACCCCCGTTGGCGCCCTGGAGCCGGCCCCCGTGCGGCCCCCGTGCGCTGTCGCTGCCCCTATTCCCTCGGCACCGCTCGTTCCGAGCCCAGCTCCTCCGGCCGTGCCTGCCCTTGGTCGTGCGTCGGTTGTGCGTAGGTAGTGCGTGGGTGGTGCGTGGGTCGTACGTCGCTCGTGTGTCGGTCGTAGGTGAGTCGTCTTCGTCCGTGCTTCTTGTCCGTACTTCTTGGTCCGTGCTTCTTCGGTACCGGGTCGTGCCAGTGCGTTCGGTGGTGCTGCCGGGGGCCGTCAGACCGCCAGATAGGCCCAGACGGCGCGGCCGGTGTCCCCGTGGTTCGGCCTGACCCCCCACGCCTCCGACAGGGCCTCCACCAGCATCAGCCCGCGGCCGCCCTCCTGGTCCGCGCTCACCGACCGGGCCTCCGGCACGGTGCGGGCGCACCCCTGGTCGGCCACCTCGAGCCGCAGCCGGGCGCCTATGAGCTGCAGGGAACAGCGCACCTCCTCGCTGGAGGTGTGGCGCACCGCGTTGGTGAAGAGCTCGGAGACGATCAACTCCGCGCTGTCCCGGGTGTCCTCGCCGATACCCCATGAGCGCAGCCGCCGGACGACATGCCTTCTCGCCTCGGCGACGGACGTGCTCAGCGCCGGCAGACGAAACACGTCGTGGCGGGGCGGAGCGACCACGGTGCCGCCGCGCCCTAACCGGAGAGCCTCATAGGAAGGAGCCACGCCGACACTATGCTCTGTCACGATCGCGTCTGGCAAGGTTCAATCTGTAAATTACAGAATCGGAAGCGCAGGCTGTTCGGAATGCTGAGCCCGTGCCAGACTGCTGTGTCGTGAAGGTTTTTGGAGGGGGACGGTAGTGGCGGATGCGCGGGCGGGCGGAGCCCCGACCGTCCTGCGAGTCGTGCTCGGCAAACGACTCCAGGACCTTCGGGAGAAGGCCGGGCTGTCGTTCGAACAGGCCGGGCGTGCCCTGGACGTCACCCATGCCACGATCCGCCGCATGGAGAAGGCCGAGGTCGGCCTGAAGCTCCCGTACGTCGAGAAGCTGCTGCGGACGTACGGCGTCACCGACCCCGAGGAGGTCGAGGGGTTCCTCTCGCTCGCCCGCGAGGCCAACAAGGCCGGCTGGTGGCACCGGTTCCGCGATGTCCTGCCGGAGTGGTTCAACACCTTCGTCAGCCTGGAGGTCGAGGCCAATCTGATCCGGGCCTACGAGCCGCACTACATCCCCGGACTGCTGCAGACCGAGGACTACGCCCGCGCAGTGCTCCGCGCGGGCATGCCGCACGCGCCCGAGACCGAGATCGAGCGCAACGTCGCGCTCCGGATGGAGCGCCAGGCGCTGCTCACCCGGGACAACCCGCCGATGCTGTGGGTGGTCATGGACGAGACGGTGGTGCGCCGTCCCATCGGTGGTGCCGAGACCATGCGCGCCCAGATCTCACGCCTGATCGAGGAGGCGGAGGCGCCCCATGTCCGGCTCCAGATCATGCCGTTCGACGCCGGCCCGCACCCGGCGATGTACGGTCCCTTCCATATCTTCCGGTTCCCGATCCCGGAGCTGCCCGATATCGCGTATACGGAGACGCTCGTCAGCGGCTCCTACTTCGACCAGCGCGATGACGTATCGGCGTTCCTGGAGGCCCTGGACCGGATGTGCGCGCAAGCCGCGCCTGCACAGACGACTCAGGCCATTCTGAGTCGCATTCGCAAGGAGATCTGAACGATGGATCGCATATGCGGGAGCCGCGTCTACAGCGGCATGCCGGCCAGGGAACTCGGCAGCGAGGGCTGGCACAAGCCGTGGAGCGGTGGCAACGGGGGAAGCTGCGTCGAGGCGATGAGGCTGAAGGACGGCCGGGTGGCGCTGCGCCAGTCGACCGATCCGGACGGACCGGCCCTGATCTACACCCATCTGGAGATGAAACGCTTCATCCAGGGGGCGAAGGCCGGAGAAGCGGACTTTCTGTTCCTATGACGTCCTCCGTGCTGTCCGGTTCTGTGACGCTCATCGTGACCAGGGGGATCGAGGGGGAAACAGTGTGACCGACCGACCACGCACCGACCGGCGGGGGCGGCGCCGGGATGCGTTCCAGCACGCCGCCCGCGAACACGTCGTACAGCGGCAGCGACTCCAGGTGCACATAGCCGATGTGGCAGTCGCAGACGGCCAGCGGACAGGGACGGGGCCGTAGCGCCGCGCGGTACGACCCGTCGTAGAGATTGCCCAGTTCCGTACGGACGAAATGGCAGCGGCGCACCGTGCCGTCGCCGTCCACCGAGATCACCGAAGCGCCGGTCCGGCATGGCAGACCGGCGCTTCGGTGCGGATGGCGGCTGTAGCCGAAGAGCGGGTCCAGCGCGGTCCACTCGGCCGCCTCGGCATCCGTGTAGGTGTGTCCCTCGGCCGCGTTGACCCACAGGTAGACCTGGTCGGGGAGGTCGGCGCGCAGCCTGCGGGCCCGGTCCAGATGGGCGGGCAGCCCCACGATGCCGACGCTGTGGCGCACCCCGCGTGCGGCCAGCTCCCGGCACCTGGCGAGGAACCGGTCGTACGGCGTCTGGTCCGGGTGGTAGGTGCACCACAGGGCGAGGGTGGCGGGGTCGGCCTCGGCCGTCCAGCCGGTCCGGCAGCTCAGATTGGTCTGGATGGCGACCCGTTCGACGTGGGGCAGATGGCTGAGCCCGATGAGCGCGCGGCGGTACCAGGAGCGCACCAGCCCCTCGCCCCAGGGGGTGAACAGCACCGACAGCCGGTCGTCGGTCCGCTCCGCGACCCAGGACGTGAACCGCTCCAGCGCCGCGCGGTCGGCGCGCAGCCGCTCCGGGCTGTCGCGGCGCTTGGCGAAGGGGCAGTACGGACAGTCGTAGTCGCACGAGGCGAGCGGGCCCCGGTACAGAATGGTCAAGTCCACGCCTGGCTCCCTCATTTCAGGTCGTACGCGGCCATGGCGGCGCGCACGGCGGGCGAGAACAGTTCGGGGCCGAGCGCGTCGGAGTACGCCAGCCCCTCGGCGGACAGCCGCAGCCGTTCGGGGGCCGCGTCCGGATCCAGCCAGCCGCGGGCCGCGAACCGGGCCAGCTCGGCGGCGAAGTCCTCGGCCGGATCGGTGCCGAACCGGGCCCGGTACTCCGCCGGATCCATCCCCTCGGCCTGGAGGACGGACTGCAGCAGATGGCGCCGGCGGGCCTCGTCGCCGGTCATCTCGCGCCCGTGCTCGGCGCGGGCGAAGTCGGCCGCGGGCCGGGAGACGTAGTCGTCGATGATGCCGCGGATCTCCCGCATCTCCACTGCGTAGTCGAAGGAGTAGTGCAGGGCGGAGGTGTAGGAGCGGGCGCCGCAGCCCAGGCCCACCATGCCGTCCGTCTGGCAGGCGTGGTCCCCGCTGCCGGCCGCGGGCGCGTGCCCGGCGCGGAACATCCGCATCGAAACCTGTTCGTAGCCATGGGCGAGCAGGTGGTCGCGGCCCGAGCGGTACAGCCGCAGCCGCCGCTCGTCCCACTCCGCGTCCCCCTCCGCCTCCCGATCCCCGGCCTCCTTACGGCCGAGCCCGGTCAGCGGGCGCACATAGAGGGGGTAGAGATACAGCTCCTCGGGGCGCCAGGCCAGGGCGGCGTCCAGGGACCGGCGCCAACTGTCCTCCGTCTGACCGTCGATGCCGTAGATCAGATCGATGTTGAGCACCGGGATGCCCGCCTCCCGGATCCGGGCCAGCGCCGCCTCCACATCGGCCCGGCGCTGCGGCCGCACCGCCGAACGCGCCTCCGCGTCGACGAAGCTCTGCACCCCCAGGCTCAGCCGGGTGGTGCCGCGCCCGGCCAGCACCGCGAGCCGGTCGGCCGTGGCGGTGGCCGGGGATGCCTCGACCGAGAGCGGCACGGCGGCCAGATCCGCGCCCATCCCCTTCTCGGCGATGTCGCACAGCCGCTCCAGCTCGGCCGCCTCCAGGAACGTGGGGGTGCCGCCGCCGAACGCCGCGGTGGCGAACCGGGCGCCCTCCCCGAGCGCCTCGCGCACCGCCCCGGCCTGCCGCTCCAGCGCGTCCAGATAGGCGGTCACCAGCCCCTCGGGGGCGCCGATCCGGGTGAAGAGATTGCAGAAGCCGCAGCGCACCTCGCAGAAGGGGATGTGCAGATACAGCGACAGCGCGTCCTTCGGCTCGGCCGCCCACAGCTCGCGCAGCGCGGGACGGTCCGCGAGCGGCCGGTAGGCGGTCTTGTGCGGATAGGCGTAGACGTACGACTGGTAGGGGCGGACGGTCGAACCGCGGGTGCCGGTGTTCATGGGGCCTCGAGGAAGAAGTGGGTGTACGGCACGGTCCAGACGGCCCTGTGACCGAGCCGGTGGCCGGTGTAGCCGTCGTCGCCGTACGCGGTGCCGTGGTCGGAGCAGACGATCGCGAAGGCCGGGCCGCGGCCGCTCACGGCGTCGAAGAGCCGGTCGATATGGCGGTCCACGTACTCCAGGGCGGCGGCGTGGCTGGCGCGGGAGTCGCCCGCCTCGCGGGTGGCGCCGGGCAGGTGGAACCAGTTGGGCTGGTGCAGCGCCGAGACGTTGACGAAGAGGAACAGCCGCCGGCCGGGGGCCAGACCGGCGATCACCTGCTCGGCGCGGTCGATCTGCGCCTCGAAGGAGGTGGGGGACGGGACGCCGAACTCCGGCTCCCAGTGGCTCTCCTGGAAGTAGCCGGGCAGCACCGAGCCCAGCGGCCCCCGCTTGTCGAAGAAGCCGACCCCGCCGATGCACACCGTGTGGTATCCCGCCGCCGCGAGCCCCGACACCAGATCGGGGGTCTCGAACACATAGGTGCCCGCCGCGGTGGTCTCACTGCCCGCGAAGCGGGCCGCGAAGAGCCGGCGGTGGGGTCCGGGGGTGGCCGGGGTCGGCAGGAACCCCGCGAACATCGCCTGGTGGGAGGCGTAGGTGAAGCTGCCGGGGGCATGCCGCTCGTCCCACACACCGCCGGGGAGACGGCTCGCCAGACGCGGCGTACGGCCGGCGGCGGCCAGCTCGGCCGCCACGTCGTAGCGGAGGGTGTCGAGGGTGATCAGCAGCAGATCGTGGCTGCCCACGACCTCGTTCATATCCGGTTCAGTCAGCGGCATCCCGGGGGCGCTCCTTTCCGCTCGTCGCGTGCGGTACGGGACCCGCGGCCCGCCTGGCCGCGGACCACGGCGGCGACCTGTGCCGCATAGGTGTCCAGCCCCTCCGCGCCGCTTCCGGCCAGACCGGTCAGCCGGGGCAGCAGATCGCCGAACGCGTTGACCTCCCCGACGGCGAACCGCCGCCACCGCTGGCCCGGCAGCAGATCCACCCCGACGCACAGGGTGTCCGGGAAGCACTCCGCGGCCCGCTCCGCGATGCCCAGCACCTCGCTCCAGACCACCCCGGACGCCTCCGCCGCCTCGCGGGCGGCGGCCAGATCGCCGCGCACCCCGCCGAGGTGGAGATTGGTCATGGGGGAGCGGCTGGTGCGCACCACGGCGTGGGTCGCCCGGCCGCCCACCACCACGATCCGCAGATCGGCCACGCGCTTGCCCTGGGACGCCTTGGGCAGCCAGCGCTCGATGTGCAGCCCGTCCGGCGCCAGTCTGTCGACGATCGCGGCGACCTCCGCCTCGGTCTCGTACCGCCGCACCCGCAGCGAGTTGAACAGCCGGCCGTCCTCTGTGCGCTCCACGGAGGTCGTGGCCCGCACCCGGCCGGGGCCCGCTGTCTCCACGGCGAGCACCCCGGAGGCGGAGGAGCCGTGGGCGAGCTTGACGAAGGCGCGGCGCAGCCCCGGGCTGCCGAGCGCCGCGCGGACGTCGTCCCAGCCGCGCACGGGCGGCGCCTGCGGACCGGAGGTCGGCGAGGGCGGGACCGGTACCCCGGCCCGCTCCAGCACCCCGTGGCACAGCCGCTTGTCGAACAGGACGGCCAGCTCGCCCGGATCGTCGAGCAGGGTGGCACCGGCCGCGTCCGCCGCCGCCGCGATGCCCCGGACGGCCTCGGTGAACCGCGCGTACCAGCGAGCGGTGCCCTCGACCCGGGTGGGGTCGGTGGCGCCGCGCAGCAGCCACTCCACCTCCTCGTCCTCGCCCGGCGAATCGATCCGCACCGTTTCGCCGGGCCGGAAGGTGGCACCGTCGGTCAGCACGCGGTGCCAGGCCAGCACCCGGGGCGGGGGCACCCCGGCGGCCAGGGCGGCGTCGGTGAACATCGCCACCCGGCGGTTGCCGGGGTTGCCGACCACGGCGAAGCGCGTCTCATGCGGAGACGGCGGCATGGGGGAACTCCTGCGTTCTCGGTCGGATTCTCGGTCGGGTACTCGAGGGGATTCTCGGTCGGGTACTCGAGGGGATTCTTGGTCGGGTTCTCGGTCGGGTTCTCGGGAGGAGGCGGGGGCGGGCATCACTCGGAGACGGCGGTGTAGCGGAACACCTCGCCCTCGTCTTCGTCCTCGTCGCCCTTCTCGGACATCTCGACCACCACCCCGAACGGCTCCAGGGCCGTGCGCAGCCGCTCCTCCACGGCCGCGGAGAAGTAGTTGTGGTCGAGGCCGAGCCGCTTCAGATGGGTGAGCGGCCGGCCGTCGAGCAGCGCCGCCGCGCCCTCGTCGGTGAGCACGCCCATGGACAGGTCGAGGGATTCGAGCTGGGCGACCACGGGGGCCGCCGCCACGGCGGCGGCGATCTCGTCCTGGATCTCGCTGTTCCGCACGCCCAGGTGGCGCAGTGCGGGGAACGTGCCGCCGGCCAGGATCGGGGCCAGGTCGGCGACGGTGGTGTCACCCCCGTACTCCTCCACACCCAGCCACATCTCCAGGTGTTCGAGCGCGGGCAGGTGGCTGGCGGCCACTCCGCGCACCACCGCGCCGGGCAGCCCCCCGGTCTCGAAGCGGAGGGTGCGCAGGTGCGGATGGGTGACGGCGGGGAAGGACAGCCCGCTCCCACCGCGGACGCCCAGCTCGCGCAGGCCGGGGAAGGCGTGCAGGACCGGGGTCACATCGGACTGCTGGATCCAGGAGATCTCCGACTCCTCCTGGGCGATGTCGCCCAGGAAGACCGCCTCCAGCGAGGTCAGCCGGTCCTTGGCGGCGAGGAGCCGCTCGATGGCGTCAGCGGCGTCGCCCTCGTAGGTCTCGCCCCACATGCCGATGATCAGCGCTCGCACCCGGGAGGGGTCCACCTCGGTCAGGAAACGCTGGAACCGCCCGTCGAAGTCCTCGCCCGACTCGTCGCGGTACGGGTTGTAGGAGATGCGCCAGGCGACCGCGTCCGGCCCGGGCAGCTCGGTCTCCTCGTCGGGCAACGGGAAGTCGAAGGCCGGAAGGCCGTGCAGTTCGTCCAGGTGGTCGACCGACATGGGCGGTATCTCCTGTTGCGTTCGAGCGAGCGTGCCCGATTCCGAAGGGCGTGCGAAGAGTTGTACCAAGCGCCACTGACAACCGCCCCGGCGGCCTTTTTGCTCATCCCCGCACAAAGGTCTGGTCTGGACCTTGACTGGTATAGACCAAGCGGGTTTGAGTGTCTCCGAAGTTCCCGGACCTTCGTGCGAAGGAGACCCCCCATGCGGAGAAGAAGACGCGTCCTGGCCCCGCTCGCGGCGACCGCGGCGGTGTTCGCGAGCGTGCTTGTCATGCCCATGGCCTCGGCCTCGGCCTCCGAGGCCGGGACGACCGCCCAGGCGGCCTGTAACGCCCCGAACTGGGTGGCGGGCAAGTGGTACGTCACCGGTGACATCGTCCGCTACACCGACGGCAAGTACTACCGCGCCGAGCATGACAACCCGGGCTATGACCCGGTGATCAGCACCTGGTACTGGGAGCCCTACGACTGCGGCTCCGGAGGCCAGAACCCGAGCGGCTTCGTGGTGACCGAGGCCCAGTTCAACCAGATGTTCCCGAACCGGAACTCGTTCTACACCTACCAGGGCCTGACCGCGGCCCTGAGCGCCTACCCCGGCTTCGCCAACACCGGCAGCGACACCGTCAAGAAGCAGGAGGCGGCGGCCTTCCTGGCCAATGTCAGCCATGAGACCGGCGGTCTGGTCCACATCGTGGAGCAGGACACCTCCAACTACCCGACCTACTGCGACTGGAGCCAGCCCTACGGCTGCCCCGCAGGCCAGTCGGCGTACTACGGCCGCGGACCGATCCAGCTCAGCTGGAACTTCAACTACAAGGCCGCGGGTGACGCGCTCGGCATCGATCTGCTCGGCAACCCCTGGCTGGTGGAGCGGGACGCCGCGGTGTCCTGGAAGACCGCCCTGTGGTTCTGGAACACCCAGACCGGGGCCGGCACGATGACGCCGCACAACGCCATGGTCAACCAGCGCGGCTTCGGTGAGACCATCCGCAGCATCAACGGCAGCAAGGAGTGCAACGGCAACAACCCGGGCCAGGTGCAGAGCCGGGTCAACACCTACCAGCGGTTCGTCCAGATACTCGGCACCACCGCCGGTTCCAACCTCAGCTGCTGACCGTCCTCAGCTGCTGACCGTCCGCTGAACGGCCGTCGGGCCCAGGGACGGGGAAATTGAGGTGCGCCGCCCCGCCGCCCCGCGTCAGCCTGGAGCGCATGGCGTGGACGGTGACGTACGACCTCGAGGAGTTCCGGGCCGCGGCGGGCGGCTTTCTGGGCGCCCGCCCGGCCCGGCACACCACCCTGCTGACGGTGGTCTCCTCGCTGGCGGCGGTGGGCAGCGGCAGATACGGCGATCAGCCGCCGTACTTCGGCTGGTGGACCGGGGAGGGGCCGCCGGCCGGGGCCGGGGCGGGCCTCGTGCGGGGGGCGTTCCTGTGTACCCCGCCCTACCCCCCGCTGCTCTCCCCCCTGTCCGGCGAGGCGGCGCGGGCGCTCGCCCGCACCCTCGCCCGGGACGGCGAGTGGCCGGTCACCGGCGTGCACGCCGGGCGCGAGACCGCCGAGACCTTCGCCGCCGCCTGGCAGCGCCTCACCGGCACGGTGAGCAGCGTCGAGGAGACGAACCGGCTCTACCGGCTCGGTGCCCTCACCTCGCCCGACCCCGCCCCACCGGGGCGGCCCCGCACCGCCACCGCCGCCGACCGCGACCTGCTGATCTCCTGGTGCGAGGGGTTCGCCCGCGACACCGGTGCGCTGCGGGGCGATACCGCCGCGCACGTGGACGACAAGCTCGGCTACGGCGGGATCACGCTGTGGGAGCTCGACGGGCGGCCGGTGTCCTGCGCCGGGCTCAGCCGTACGGTCGCCGACATGGCCCGGGTCGCCCTGGTCTACACCCCGCCCGAGCTGCGCGGATGCGGCTACGCGGGAGCCGCCACGGCCGCCGTGAGCCGGGCCGCGCGGGACGCCGGGGTCAAGGAGCTCCTGCTCTTCACCGATCTCGCCAACCCCACCAGCAACGCCCTTTACCAGCGTCTCGGCTACCGCCCGGTGGAGGACCATCTGCTGCTCTCCTTCGCCCCGGCCGCACACGCCGTTCCGGAACAAGGTCACCCCTCGTAAGAGTTGAGTCATTGCGCCCAACGGCACAGTGCGTTCGGGCGCTCCGCCGCCCCCTACCCTGGAGGATCCGTGACCGGCTCCCATCCGACACGTTCCCGGCTCGCCGCCGCCCTGCGTCCCGCCGCCTTCGGGGCGGATCCCGCCGGGGAGCGGATGGAGCGCATCCGGCGGTCGCCGAACTTCGCGAACGGCGTGTTCGTCAACCCGGTCGGTGCCCGTACCGCCCCCTCCGGCTCGATGCTGAAGTTCGCGGCCACGTACTTCCGCAAGGAGGAGCGCATCCGCAGGTCCCCGGCCGGGACCGTGCCGGTGCATCCCACCACCGTCGCCGACCTGGCCGTTCCGCCCGCCTCCGGGCTGCGGCTGACCTGGATGGGGCACTCCAGCGTGCTCGCGGAGGTCGACGGGCGGCGGGTGCTGTTCGACCCGGTGTGGGGACAGCGCTGTTCGCCCTTCGCGACGGTGGGGCCGAAGCGGATGCACCCGGTACCGGTGCCGCTGCGGGAGCTGGGGCCGGTGGACGCGGTGGTCATCTCCCACGATCACTACGACCACCTGGACATGCCCACGATCCGGGCGCTGGTGCGCGGCCGCGCGATGTTCGTCGTCCCGCTCGGGGTCGGCGCCCATCTGGAGCGCTGGGGCGTCCCGGCCGACCGGATGACCGAACTGGACTGGCACGAGTCCACCGAGGTCGCCGGGCTCGTGCTCACCGCCACTCCGGCCCGCCACTTCTGCGGGCGCGGGCTGCGCAACGCCCAGCACACCCTGTGGGCCTCCTGGGTGGTGGCCGGTCCCGAGCACCGGGTCTACCACAGCGGGGACACCGGCTACTTCCCCGGTTTCGCGGACATCGGCGCGACGTACGGGCCGTTCGACGCGACGATGATCCAGATCGGTGCGTATTCCGAGCACTGGCCGGACATCCACATGACCCCCGAGGAGGGCGTGCGGGCCCACGTCGATCTGCAGGGCGGGGACCCGGCGAAGGGGATCATGCTGCCGATCCACTGGGGCACCTTCAACCTCGCCCCGCACCCCTGGGAGGAGCCCGCCGAGGGCACGGTGGCGGCGACAAGGGCGGCCGGGGCGAACGTGGCCGTTCCGCGTCCTGGGCAGCCGTTCGAGCCGGTGCGCGGGCTGCCGCTGGATCCGTGGTGGCGGGCGATCGCGGCCCGGCCGGTGACGGTGCTGCCGGGCGGGGGCGTGCCCCAGCCGGCCGGTGCTGCCGGGGCGTCCGGCCCGTCCGGGGTGTCCGACCCGTCCGGGGCGTCCGGCGCGTCCGGCTCGTCAAGCCCGTCCGGGACCCCGGGGGCGACCGGGGCGACCGGTGGTGCTGACCCCGCGATGCCCATTCCCCAGCCGTAACACGGCGGTTGGCCACCGTCTGACACCGAGACGGGCTGCGTCGGGGGTTTCGCCGCGTGGGGTTGCTTCATCGAGCGGGGCTGCTCCGTCGAGCGGATCTGCTTCATCGCGCCGGGTTCTGCGCCGAGTTGGGCCGCTTCGCCGAAGGGGGCTTCTTCGCCGAATGGTGTCGAACCCCTTGTGGGGGGCACGTCGCGCTCGCTTGAATGGTTAGGAAAGGTTCCTAACGGATCGCCCAGGGCCCCGGGACTGCCCCGGCGCGCCCTGGGACGGCCGTGCGTACTTCCCCCCACAGCCGATCGGGAACGGAGTCACCATGTCCCCCCTGACCAGGAGGATCGGCCTCGCGGCCGCGGCCGTCGCGGTACCGGCCGCGTTCGTCTTCACCGGTGTCGGAGTCGGGCAGGCGTCCGGCGACCAGCCGGCCACGGCGGATGCGCGCCCCCACCACTCGGCGCACAAGGCCGTCGCGGCGACCGGCCTGGACGACCCGGCGAAGAAGGAGATCGCCATGAAGCTGGTCTCCAGCGCCGAGAACTCCTCGCTCGACTGGCGCGCCCAGTTCTCCTACATCGAGGACATCGGCGACGGCCGTGGCTACACCGGGGGGATCATCGGGTTCTGCTCCGGCACCGGCGACATGCTGGACCTCGTCGAGTACTACACCCAGCAGAAGCCCGGCAACGTCCTGGCCAAGTACCTCCCCGCGCTGCGCGAGGTCAACGGCAGTGACTCCCACGAGGGTCTCGACCCCGGCTTCACCGAGGACTGGAAGAAGGCCGCCGCCGACAAGGCGTTCCAGGACGCCCAGGAACACGAGCGCGACCGCGTCTACTTCGACCCGTCCGTCGAACAGGGCAAGACCGACGGTCTGGGCGCGCTCGGCCAGTTCATCTACTACGACGCGATCGTGATGCACGGCCCCGGCGACAGCCGGTACAGCTTCGGCGGCATCCGTAAGACCGCCCTGTCCCAGGCCGAGCCCCCGGCGCGGGGCGGCGACGAGGCCACGTACCTCAACGCTTTTCTCGACGCCCGTAAGGAGGCCATGAAGAGCGAGGAGGCGCACAGCGACACCAGCCGGGTCGACACCGAACAGCGGAAGTTCCTGAAGGAGGGCAACTTCGACCTGACGCCCCCGTTGCGGTGGCAGGTCTACGGAGACCCGTACGAGATCACCTCCTGACCGGGGCACGTCCCCCTCGCGGGCTTCCGCCGGATGACCACGAGGACGACGGCCACGAGGGCGACCACCGCGAGGGGACACCGCGAGGACGACCACCGCGAGGGGGCGCTGCGAGGGCGACCCCTGTGAGGGGGCGCTGCAAGGGCGACCACCGCGAGGGGCGACCACCGCGAGGGGGACGTGGCGAAAAGTCAGCCCGACGCCGCCGCCACCAGGGCCCGCATGACGCGGACGTCGTCGCCCGCCTCCGGGTGCCACTGCACGCCCAGCACGAACGCCTCCGCGCCCGGCAGTTCCACCGCCTCCACCGTTCCGTCGTCCGTGGCGTGGGCCGAGGGGATCAGGCCCTCGCCCAGCCGGGCCACGGACTGGTGGTGGAAGGTGGGGACGGTCACCGGCTCCGGGAGGATCCCGGCCAGCAGCGTGCCCCGGACCGGTTTCACCTCGTGGTGGTCGAAGACGCCGGGCGGGCCCGCGTGGTCGTCCAGGTGCTGCAGGAGCGTGCCGCCGAGGGAGACGTTCAACAGCTGGTGGCCGCGGCAGATGCCCAGCAGGGGAGTGCCGGACGTCAACGCCGCGTCGATCAGGGCCAGTTCCCAGGCGTCCCGCTCCCGCGCGGGCGGGCCCGTGCGCGGGTCCGCGTCGGCCCCGTACCGCACGGGCTCCACGTCCGGGCCGCCCGAGACGACCAGCCCGTCCAGCCGGGAGACGACGGCGGCGGCCGAGCCTGCCGTGCCGTCCGGCGGCAGCAGTGCCGCCAGGCCGCCCGCGCGCTGCACCAGCCGGTGGTAGCCCGAGGGCAGCAGCGCGGCGGGGAGATTCCACACGCCCCAGCTCGCCGAGGGTTCGAGGTAGGTGCTGATGCCGATCAGAGGGGGCACATCGGTCCAATCTCAGTCGCGGGACAGTTCCGCCTCGGCCTCCGCCAGCGCCGCGAACTCCTCCTCCGGCGCCGCCGCGACCAGGCGGTGGCGGCTGTAGAAGGCGAAGTAGGCCAGCGCCACCGCGTAGACACCCAGCGCGATGAAGGCCGCGTCCTTGTCCACCAGGAAGGTGGCCACCAGCGCCGAGCAGGCCAGGACGAAGGCGAGGGACGACGTTACCGTGCCGCCGGGGGTGCGGTAGGGACGCTCGAGACCCGGTTCCCGGCGGCGCAGGACGATATGGGAGAGCGACATCAGGGCGTACGAGATGGTGGCGCCGAAGACCGCGACGTTCAGCATCCGGGCGCCGTCGCCGGACCACGCCGCCAGGGTGAAGCCGATCGCGCCCGGGACCAGCAGGCCCAGGAACGGGGCCTTGCGGCTGCTGGTCAGGGAGAGGAAGCGGGGCAGATAGCCGGCCCGGGAGAGGGCGAACAACTGGCGCGAACCGGCGAAGATCAGCGAGAAGAAGGAGGCCACGAGCCCGGCCAGCCCCGCGTAGTTCACGATGCGGGACAGCACGGTCGCCTTGCCGTCCGGCTGGAGCGCCTCGACCAGCGGGTTGCCCGCCTCCTGCACGGCGCCGGGGCCGCGCGCCCCGGTCGCGGCGAGGAAGGTGAGCAGGGCGAGGAGCAGCAGGACGCCCATGGACCAGGCCATGGCCTTCGGCAGCGTACGGGCCGGGTCCCGGGTCTCCTCCGCCGCCAGCGGCACCCCCTCCACCCCCAGGAAGAACCACATGCCGAAGGGGAACGCCGACCAGATGCCGAGCAGCCCGAACGGCAGCCAGGAGCCGGCGCCGAAGGCCGAATGGTCCACCGGGATGTCGTTGAGCGAGCCCGCGTCGAAGTCGGTGAACGCGCCGGCGGCGAAGACCAGCAGCGCGGTGACGGCGATGGCGGTCACGACCAGGCTGAACCGCAGGGCCTCGCCCACGCCCCACAGGTGGATGCCGATGAAGAGGACGAAACACGCCAGGTAGACCGGCCAGCCGGACTCCAGGCCGAACAGCCCGAGCGACTCGACGTAGTCGCCGATGAAGATGGAGATGGCGGCGGGGGCCAGGACGTACTCGATGAGGATCGCCGTACCGGTGAGGAAGCCGCCCCAGGGGCTGAGGGCGCGGCGCGCGAAGCCGTAGCCGCCGCCCGCCGTGGGGAGGATCGCGGCCAGCTCCGCCAGGGCGAACACCATGCAGGTGTACATCACGCCCATCAGCAGGGCGGCGATGGCGAGACCGCCGAAACCGCCCTCCGCCAGGCCGAAGTTCCAGCCGGAGTAGTCGCCGGAGACGACATAGGCGACGCCGAGGCCGGTCAGCAGCAGCGGGCCCGCGCTGCCGCGCCGCAGGGTGCGGCGCTCCAGATACGCGTTCTCGGGGGAGGGCCCTGATGACTCCGGGGATGCAGGTGATCCGGGAGATACCGGCGTTCCTGGTGTTCCCGGTGTTCCCGGTGTTCCCGGTGCCCCCGGCGGCCCCGACGGTGCCGGGGTGCCGCCCGGTGGCGCGCCGCTGACGGAGGCGCGGGCGGACTCGGTGCGGGCGGACTCGGTTCCGTCGGCCATGGGGGGCTCCTGCTCCACACGGGGGCGATGGCAAAGGTGTGGGGCCATACCTTTGCCTTCCCGCCAGCGTTGCGCAAGACCTGTGCGTAAAACCGCCGTTACGGCGCCCCGGCCGACCGGGCGTGCGGGCTGGACCGGGCGGGAGGACCGGACCAGGCGGGCGGGACCGGACGGCAGGGCGAGTCGCACCGACCGGACGGGCGTGCCGACCGAGCGAGTCGTGCGGTGCCGTGCCGACTGGCCGTACCGTGCTGACCGGGTGAGTGGCACCGGCCGGGCCGTGCCGTGTCGAGCGGCCGTGCCAACACCGATCGGGCGAGTCGTGCCGTACCGACCGGGCGTACCGACCGACCTGGCTGGACCGACCGACCGCCCGACCGTGCCGTGCCGATCTACCGTGCCGAGCGGCCGTGCCGTCCCGACCGGACGGGCGGATCAGGCCAAGAAGCCGCGTAGCAGCGCCGCCGTGCCCTCGCAGTGTTCCCGCATCACCTCGCGTGCCCCGTCCGCGTCCCGGTCCAGGACCGCCTCGACCAGCGCCGCGTGCTGGGCCTGTGAGTGTTCGAGGTTCTTCACCAGCAGCGGGATGCAGTCCAGCAGGTCGTTGACGGTCGCGCGGACGGCCGCGTACTGGGCGGCCAGCGACGGCGAGCCCGCCAGCTCCGCGAGCGTCAGGTGGAGCATCGTGTCCAGCCGCCGGTAGTCGGCGAGCGGGGCGTCCCGCGTCGCGTCGAGGGCCGCCCGCAGCCGCCGCGCCTGCCCGTCGTCCAGTCCGTGCGCGGCGCACAGCCCGGCCGCGCCCACCTCCAGGACCTCGCGGAACCGCAGCGTGTCCTCGACGTCGACCGCCTCGACCCGGCGCCGCAGCTCGTCCTCGCCGCCCCTGGCGGGCTCCGGCCTGGTCCGGACGAAGGTGCCGCCGTAGCGGCCGCGGCGGCTCTCCACCAGCCCCTGGTCCTGGAGCACCTTCAGCACCTCGCGCAGGGTCACCCGG
Source organism: Streptomyces hygroscopicus subsp. hygroscopicus (assembly GCF_001553455.1). Lineage (GTDB taxonomy): Bacteria > Actinomycetota > Actinomycetes > Streptomycetales > Streptomycetaceae > Streptomyces > Streptomyces hygroscopicus. The sequence goes on along the minus strand of NZ_BBOX01000360.1, from coordinate 4,397 downwards.
CTGATCCGCAGCCGGTCGGCCAGCTCCCGCTCGGCCGGGAGCCGGCCGCCGTCCGGGACGAGTCCCAGTCGCAGCACCTGGAGTATCTGCTCCAGCGCCTCCTCGAAGCCGTTCCCCGCGCGCACCGGGCGCAGCACCGGCGCCAGCCGGTCACCGCCCCCGCTCTGGCTCTCGTTCATGGAACCGCCCGTATCTCCTTCCCAACCAAAGGTCTGCGGTATTACCTTAAGGCCACCCCGCGCCCCCGGACCCACCCGCGCTCTCAGACCCGCCCCCGCCCTCAGACCCATCCCCAAGCCCCCACACCCCAAGCCCCCAGACCCACCCCGCGCCGCCAGACCCCGTTCCGACGCCAGGAGGCCTCCGTGGCAGACCGCACGCCCCCGCTCTCGGTCGACGAGCTGACCAGACTGGTCGCCGCCGGGGAGATCGACACCGTCGTCCTGGCCTTCACCGATATGCAGGGAAGGCTCCAGGGCAAGCGGTTCGCCGCCCGCTTCTTCCTCGACGACGTCCTGGAGCACGGCACCGAGGGCTGCAACTACCTCCTCGCGGTCGACGCCGAGATGAACACCGTCGACGGCTACGCCATGTCCTCCTGGGAACGCGGCTACGGCGACTTCGCCATGCACGGCGACACCGCCACCCTGCGCCGCACCCCCTGGAACCCCGGCACCGCCCTGCTCACCGCCGACCTCGCCTGGCACGACGGCACCCCCGTGGCCGCCTCCCCGCGCCAGATACTGCGCCGCCAGCTCGACCGGCTCGCCGAGCGCGGCTGGACCGCGTACACCGGCACCGAGCTGGAGTTCATGGTCTTCAAGGACAGCTACGAGCAGGCGTGGAACGCCGGTTACCGCGGGCTCACCCCCGCCAACCAGTACAACGTCGACTACTCCGTCCTCGGCACCGGCCGGGTCGAGCCCCTGCTGCGCCGCATCCGCAACGAGATGGGCGCCGCCGGGATGACCGTGGAGTCGGCCAAGGGGGAGTGCAACCTCGGCCAGCACGAGATCGCCTTCCGTTACGCCGACGCCCTGACCACCTGCGACCAGCACGCCGTCTACAAGACCGGCGCCAAGGAGATCGCGGCCCAGGAGGGCATGGCGCTCACCTTCATGGCCAAGTACGACGAGCGCGAGGGCAACTCCTGCCATATCCACCTCTCGCTGCGCGACGAGGCCGGGCGCCCCGTGCTCGCCGACGACGACGGCCCGTACGGCATGTCGAGGACCATGCGCCACTTCCTCGCCGGACAGCTCGCGGCGCTGCGCGACTTCACCCTGCTCTACGCCCCGAACATCAACTCCTACAAGCGGTTCCGCCCCGGCTCCTTCGCGCCCACCGCCGTCGCCTGGGGCCCGGACAACCGCACCTGCGCGCTGCGCGTCATCGGCCATGGCCCGTCCCACCGGCTGGAGAACCGGCTCCCCGGCGGCGACGTCAACCCGTACCTGGCCGTGGCCGGGATGGTGGCCGCCGGGCTGTACGGCGTCGAGCGGGAGCTGGAGCTCCCCGAGGTCTGCACCGGCAACGCCTACAACGGCGACGCCGAACACGTCCCGGTCTCCCTGCGGGACGCCGCCGAGCTGTGGCGGAACAGCCCCATAGCGCGGGCCGCGTTCGGCGACGAGGTGGTCGAGCACTACCTCAACATGGCCCGCGTCGAGCAGGACGCCTACGACACCGCCGTCACGGACTGGGAACGCTTCCGGTCCTTCGAGCGCATGTGAGGAACCGCCAGGTGAGAAATCGAGCGCATGTGAGGAATCGCCAGGTGAGTAACCGAGCGCATGTGAGGAACCGCCAGGTGAGAAATCGAGCACAGGTGAGGAATCGCCAGGTGAGAAACCGAGCACAGTGAGGAACCGCCAGGTGAGCAACGAGCACCCGCACCCCGACGACCACCCCCATGAGCACCGGGTACTCAACCCGGCCACCGAGGAGGTCATCGCCACCGTCCCCGCCGCCACACCGGGCGACGTGGCCGCCGCCGTGGCCCGCGCCACCGGGGCGCAGCGCCGCTGGGCCGCCCTCGCCCCCGCCGACCGCGCCCGGCTGCTGCGGCGCTTCGCCGCCGCCGTCGACGGCCACCTCGAGGAGCTGGCCGCCCTCGAGGTCCGCGAGGCGGGCCACCCCATCGGCAACGCCCGCTGGGAGGCGGGCAACGTGCGCGACCTGCTGGACTACGCGGCCGGGGGAGCGGAGCGGCTGAGCGGCGCCCAGATCCCGGTGGCCGGCGGCCTGAACGTCACCTTCCATGAGCCGCTCGGCGTGGTCGCGGTCATCGCACCGTGGAACTTCCCCATGCCGATCGCCGCCTGGGGCACCGCCCCCGCCCTGGCCGCCGGGAACGCCGTGGTCCTCAAACCGGCCGAGACCACCCCGCTCACCGCGCTCCGCCTGGCCGAACTCGCCCTGGAGGCGGGCCTCCCCGAGGGGCTCTTCCAGGTGCTCCCCGGGGCCGGGCCGGTCGCGGGCGCCGCGCTGGTCGAGCACTCCGGCGTCGCCAAGGTCGTCTTCACCGGTTCCACGGCCGTGGGCAAGGAGATCATGGCCAAGTGCGCCGCGGGCGTGAAACGGGTGACCCTCGAACTCGGCGGCAAGAGCCCGAACATCGTCTTCGCCGACGCCGACATCGAGCGCGCCGCGGCCTCCGCGCCCGGCTCGTTCCTGGACAACACCGGACAGGACTGCTGCGCCCGCAGCCGCATCCTGGTCCAGGCGTGTGTCTACGACCGGTTCATGGAGCTGCTGGCGCCCGCCGTGACCTCCTTCACGGTCGGCGATCCGGCGGACCCGGCCACCGCCATGGGCCCGCTGATCTCGGCCGCCCAACGGGAGCGCGTGCGGTCCTACGTGCCCGAGGACGCGCCCGCCGCGATCCGCGGCGAGGCCCCGAAGGGCAAGGGGTTCTGGTACCCGGCCACCGTGCTGGAGGCCACCGGCCCCGGGGACCGCACGGCCGTGGAGGAGATCTTCGGCCCCGTCGCCGTCGTCCTCCCCTTCGAGGACGAGGCCGACGCGGTACGGCTGGCCAACGCCACCGACTACGGCCTGTCCGGCTCGATCTGGACCCGCGACGTGGGCCGCGCGGTCCGGGTCTCGCGCGCCGTCGCCGCCGGGAACCTGTCCGTCAACTCGCACAGCAGCGTGCGGTACGCCACCCCCTTCGGCGGCTACAAGCAGTCGGGACTGGGCCGGGAGCTGGGCCCCGACGCCCTCGCCGCCTTCACCGAGACCAAGAACGTCTTCATCAGCACCGAGGAGCATTGACGTGACCGAGACCCTCAAGACTCCCGAGGCCCCGGTGTGCCGCCGTCTGGTGGGCCGTACCGCCGTCGTCACCGGAGCGGGCAGCGGCATCGGCCTGGCCACCGCCCGCCGTCTCGCCTCCGAGGGCGCGCGGGTCGTCTGCGCCGATATCGACGAGCGCGCCGGCAAGGCCGCGGCCGACGAGACCGGCGGGCTCTTCGTCCAGGTGGACGTCACCGAGCCCGAGCAGGTCGAGGCGCTCTTCAAGACCGCCTTCGACACCTACGGATCGGTGGACATCGCCTTCAACAACGCCGGTATCTCGCCGCCCGACGACGACTCGATCCTCACCACCGGACTCGACGCCTGGAAGCGGGTCCAGGACGTCAACCTGACCTCCGTCTACCTGTGCTGCAAGGCCGCGCTGCCGTACATGCGGCGCCAGGGCAGGGGCTCCATCATCAACACCGCCTCCTTCGTGGCCGTGATGGGCGCCGCCACCTCGCAGATCAGCTACACCGCCTCCAAGGGCGGGGTGCTGGCCATGTCGCGGGAACTGGGCGTGCAGTTCGCCCGCGAGGGCATCCGGGTCAACGCGCTGTGCCCGGGGCCGGTCAACACCCCGCTGCTGAAGGAGCTGTTCGCCAAGGACCCGGAGCGGGCGCAGCGCCGGCTGGTCCACGTGCCGGTGGGCCGGTTCGCCGAGCCGGAGGAGATCGCCGCCGCCGTGGCCTTCCTGGCCAGCGACGACGCGTCCTTCGTCAACGCCGCCGAGTTCCTCGTGGACGGCGGGATCGCCGGGGCGTACGTCACCCCGTTGTAGTCCGGGTGCGCGGTCCGGCCATCCGTGGTGTACGGAGCCCAGCCCTGGCCATAGGCTGACCGAGTGACCATGAACACGCCTCCCGGCTGGTACCCCGATCCCGGCTACGCGGGACACGGTCCCGCCACCGAACGGTGGTGGGACGGCTCCGCCTGGACCGAGTACACCCGCGACGCCTCGGGCGCCGCGGGCCCGGCCTTCGGCCCGCCGATGCCCTCCTACCCGCCGGGGCAGCAGGGGACCGGACGCGGGGCCGCGGCCCGCGGATCGCGGCGCTCGCCGTCGCCTTCGGGGTCGTCGTCGCCGCGATCGCCGGCGG